>JBBSJC010000441.1:0-7080 GCA_038257655.1 Polyangiales bacterium
GCCCGCCGTCGGCTGGTCCGAAGACATGCAGTCCTTGTACACGCAACTGCACTTGCCGCCCGGTTATCTCTTGCTCGGCGCCGAAGGCGTCGACCGGATTCCGGGCACCTGGCTTGATCGCTGGGATCTGTGGGACTTTTTCTTCGTGCTACTCGTCGCGCTCGCAGTGGGCAAGCTTGCAGGCGTCGCTTGGGGACTGCTCGCGTTGTGCACGCTCGTGCTCTCCCATCACGAGCCGGATGCACCCGCTACGATCTGGTTGTGGTTGCTGGCAGCGACTGCGCTCTCGCGCGTGGTCAAATCAGCGCGCTGGATGCAGGTTGCGCGTGTCGCGTGGTTTGCCGGTCTGGTGGTGCTGTTGTTGATCGCGGTGCCGTTCTCGGTCGCACAGCTGCGCAAAGCGATCTATCCCCACGTGGATCAGAGCTTTGCATTCCAGGTACCCAGCCAATATGCGAGCCTCATCGTGCAGGAAGAAAGTGCGCCGCTGGCTCCTGCCATGGAATCTGCGCCCACGGCCACCCAAGCACCTGCGCCTCAGGCTGACGAGACTGCAGGCGGCGCGGTGACGGGCGAGCCTGAAGGAAGCACAGACAGCTACAACCTTTCGCGCAGCGCGCAAAAGTCCGCCCGCGGTAGAGACTCGTCTCGCAAGGGAGCACCCCAGTCTAAGCGGGCTTACGGTTACGATCAGAACGACGTCGACCCTCAGGCGGTCGTTCAGACCGGCCCCGGCGTCCCGACCTGGACTTGGCAAGAAATCGCGATGACCTGGTCAGGACCGGTCCAACGGGATCAGCGCATCAAGTTATGGCTCGTGCCACCCAGTGCCACCCGTACCTGGGCCTTGCTAACGGTGTTGCTCAACTTCGCGTTATTGCTAGCGCTCGCACGCGCGGCCCAGCCCACGGTCAAGCCTTCGCTTCCTCCCGCTGCGCTCGGTTTACTATTGCTGGGCATCCTGCTGCCCGCGAGCGCAGCACAAGCTCAAGCGCCCCGGCCGAGCGAGGTCATCCCAACTTCCGACATGTTGGAAGCACTCAAAACCAAACTACTCAAGCCGGCGCCGTGTGAGCCCCAGTGCGTATCCGTACCCAGGCTCGAGCTGAGCGTCGAAGGTACGCGGCTCGTGCTGCGCGCGGAGGTGCACGCAGGCGCACAGGCTGCCTATCAGACGCCGGGCCCGCTTGAGAGTTGGTCTCCTGACAGCGTCAAGCTCGATGGTAAGCCCGCCCTGGCCGCTGCGCGTCTCGCGGATGGTTTCCTTTATGTGCGTCTGAGCCCCGGCCGTCACACCGTAGAGCTGTCAGGTCCACTACCGCCCAGCCAAGCCTTGACCCTCGCCTTGGGCACGGCGCCCCACCGTGTGGAGACACGCGCAGAGGGGTTTGTGATCGAAGGCTTGCGGGCGGACGGTCACGCCGAAGGCTCTCTTTCGCTGCGCCGCGAAGTCGGGCTCGACGAAGCACTCGGCCCGGAACAACAAACTTTGACGCAGTGGCTCGAGGTCAAGCGCAGCTTTGATCTGGGCGTGCGCTTTCGCGTGCTCACGACCTTACGTAGGCTTGGTCCCGCCACCGAAAGCATGCTTGTGCGCCTACCCCTTCTACCCGGCGAATCCGTGACCGAAGCCGGCCTCAGTAGCGAAGAAGGCAGCGTCGTGATCGAGCTCGCGCGCGACCAGGCCGAGCTTACCTTCGCATCGACCCTGCCCCCCGTCGCCAACATCGTCTTACGCGCCGCGGAGCCGACCGACCCCGAGAGCGCACGGGTGGTCAGGCCCTGGAGCGAGACCTGGGAAGTGGCTTGCTCGCCGCTCTATCACTGCACATTTGAAGGCATCGCACCGGTCACGCGCCTAAGCGACAACGTCTTTCAGCCAGTGTATCGCCCCTGGCCCGGCGAAAGCCTTCAGATCTCTGCGGAACGACTCGAAGGCGCCGAGGGCAGCTCCGTCACCATCGATCACGCAACCCTGGAGCTACAGCCCGGAAGCCGCATCGAAAAAGGAACGATCGGACTGCACGTGCGCACAAGCCGCGGCGCCACCCAGCGCATCAGTTTACCCAAGCAAGGCACGCTGCTTGCGCTTTCAGTCGATGGAGCGCCGCGCACCGCACGCGTGAAGGATGGGTCCGTGGAGCTGCACTTAGATCCGGGTAGCCATCAGGTTACCCTCAGCTTCCGGCGCCCACACCAGCTTGACGCATATTACTCCTCCCCGTCGGTGCGCGTGGCCCAGCCACTAACGAACGTGACCACCACGGTGAACGTGCCCGATGACCGTTGGCTCTTGTGGGCATACGGTCCACGTTGGGGGCCTGCCATTCTGTTCTGGGGCTATCTTGCTTTGGTCGTACTGGCGGGGCTTGCCCTGGGTCGCGTGCCGATGAGCCCACTCAGGAGTCATGAGTGGGTATTGCTCGGTCTCGGGCTGACTCAGGTCGAAGCGCCGATCGTGCTGATCGTGATCGGATGGTTGTTCGCATTCGCCTTCCGTACGAAGCAGACCCTGAGTGTGCGCTGGGCCTTCAACCTGCAGCAGGTCGGCTTAGTCATGTTTACGTTGATCGCCCTGTCATGTCTGGCGTATGCCGTACATCAGGGTCTGGTCGTCCAGCCTGATATGCAAGTGCAGGGCATGAACAGTACGAACAGCGTCTTGAATTGGTATACCGATCGTACCGCGGGCGGTTTTCCGAACGTGGGCATCGTGAGCCTGCCGCTCTGGGTCTACAAAAGTCTGATGCTGTTGTGGGCGCTGTGGCTTGCAGCAAGTCTGCTGCGCTGGCTGCGCTGGGCGTTTGATGCGTTCCGCAGCGGCGGTGCGTGGCAGCCTGCGCAGCCGGTCGTGAGCGAAGAGACAGGTAATCCTGCTAACCCTCGCGTCCCTCTCGACCAAATCGAGGCCGCTAAAGCCGCGCTGGCAGGCAAGCCAAAAACACGAGACGATGCCTGAGATTCCCGATCTTACCTTGTACCTCGAAGCTATCGAGACGCGCTTTGTCTCCGAGCCACTCGAGCGGGTGCGCGTCGCCAGCCCATTTTTACTGCGCACCTTCGATCCGAAGCTGAGTGAGGTGGAAGGTAAGGTCCTGCGCCAGATGCGGCGTGTGGGAAAGCGCCTGGTATTCTGCTTCGATGACGAGCTATTCGTCGTGCTTCATCTCAGCGCAGAAACCCCAGCGTCAGGGACAAGGTCAGGTAGTCCACGAACGGTCCCTCGCCTGCCAACTTGTTCGCTTGGGTCTCAACGCTCGGGCTGCGGTCAAGATCGAACCAGGTATGGTGGGTGTACGAGAGCTCGAGCGCGATCGGCACGCGCATCTCGGTGTTGAAGACGCGGATAGGCTGGTCGTAACGCAGACCTATCCCCAGCTTGCTGCCGAGGCCCTGATGGCGATGCACGCGCAAGCTGGTCCTGGCGGCGCCGCCCGGCCCCGGGGCACCTGTTGCCACAGCGGCGGTTTCATAGCCGGCGCCGAGCGTGCTGTAGCTAAGGCCCAGCACAGCGTAAGGTCTAAAACGACTACTGTCGCCCCACGGGAAGTAGCGTGTCTTGAGACCGAGCTCGAGCGCACTCACTTTGGGTGAGTCAAGCGGTTTACCCAGCGCATCCACGCGCCGAGAGCTATCGAGTGCGGCCTCGATAGCTTCTGGATCGACGCCGCCGCGCCAGATGAAACGCGCGACGGGTGACAGATTGAAGTAAGCGCCGATGTCGAACTGCAGGGGCTCGATGTCCACCCACAGCCCGGGAGTGAACTCGTCGCGTGTTGCCGCCGAGGCGCGCAGGTCCCCCACGGGCAGGCTGCCAGAAACGCCGACGGCGACGCCCCAACGAAGCGAGGGCTGGGTATCGTCGAGGGCCTGGGCAGAGCTGGGTACGCCGATCGAGCAGAACAAAAAGAGAAGGAGCAACCCAGGCCAAGCTTGCATGGCGCGAGGCTGGCATGGGGACCGGGGTGGTCAACCGGCGATCAACCGTAGGTTGATTCTGGCATAAAAACTGTGATATAAATTACTTTTATTGTTGGCATTATCCATTAACAGCGGATAAATTCCAGCACTGCCCAATCAACAAGGCATTTACCTTGCGTAACGTGGGGCAAGCGAGCAGCATGAAAATTGTGAAGACATCCTTCCCGTTTAGCGCGCCGGAGCCCTCCGGTTTTGCCTCGCTGGTGAAGTCTTTGGCACCCGCGTCGGTTCAGATGATCTACTGCGGCACGAACGCGTTGCCCTTCCGGGTCGAATGGCACTCGGCGCGTGGACCTGTGCGGTTTTACGGCATCTCGCCAGACGCAGCCGCAAACGAAGCCCTGGCCGCTTTGGCGCGCGGGTCCGTGGCCATGCCGGCGCGCGAGTTGCCCGTGACTGAGCCCAGCGGGCATAGCGCGTGGGCCGAGGCCATGCGCGAGATGATCGCGGATATGGAGCCCCAGCGGACGCCCGTGCGGCCGCTGCTCCGTGTCGTGCGCGACCACGCGTACTAGCGCTGAAGGTCAGTGCTGAAGCCAGCCTGCCGGTTGATGAATCGTCAAGAATATTGACGAGTGGCAAGGCACTGTCCCATCACGCGCGCACTTGGCTGCGTCATCGCACAACGCAGATGGCTGGCCCTTGGTGCGGGCAGGAGTCTCACGGTGTAACGTAGGCGGCAGAGGGGGCCTATGGGCGAGGCGGCTTACGAACGTCTTTCTGCACTGGATGCTGCGTTCTTGCAGGTCGAGGACAACCACGCGCACATGCACGTGGGCGGCATCATCATGATGGACGCGAGCGCGCTGATGCTGCCGCACGGTGGCATCGACTGCGAACGGTTGCGTGTCGATCTCGAAGCGGCGGTGTTGCAAGCACCACGTCTCAAGCAGCGCATTGAGCGCGTGCCGGGCTTTGGCCATCCGGTGTGGGTCGACGATCCGCACTTTCGGCTCGACTACCACTTTCGCCATACGGCATTGCCGCGGCCGGGCAGCACGACCGAGCTCAATCGCTTGGCGGCGCGCGTGTTCTCGAAGCGGCTCGATCGCGATCGGCCGCTCTGGGAGATGTGGGTCGTCGAGGGGCTCGAAGGCAATCGCTTCGCACTGATTCCCAAGATTCACCACTGCATGATGGACGGCATTGGCGCGGTCGGATTAATGGCTGCGCTGGCAGGCGCCCGTCGCACCGCTGCGCTGCCCAGCGACCCGCCGCCTGCGCCAAAGCCCACGCGCTCAGAGCTCTGGTGGGGCGAAGTAAAACACCGTCTCACAGGCTTTCAAGACACGATGCGTTCCGCGCGCGGCGCCATGGAGAAGGCACGCGATGGCCAGTCGAGCGGTGCCAGCGAGATCGCACGCGGCCTCGGCGGCGCGATGAAAAATGGCCTGTCGCAGGTGACGAGCACCCCGATCAACCCCGAGCAGCTCGGCCCCCATCGACGCTTTGAAACCTTACGGATGAACCTGAAGGAAGTGAAGGCAGTCAAGAATTCGTTGGGAGGCACGGTCAACGACGTGGTGCTCACGATCATCACGGGTGCTTGTCGTACTTACCTTGCGCGGCGCGGCGTCAACCTTGCCGAGATCGAGCGCTTTCGTGCCCTCGTGCCTGCCAATCTGCGCGTGTCCCTACCGAACGCCAATGGTAAGGATCTCGGCAATCGCGTCGCCTTCATGTTGCCTAGCTTGCCGCTCGATGAGAACGACCCGCTCAAGCAGCACCAGCGCGTGTGCGCGGAAACTCAGCACCATAAGACGGAGTCCAACGAGCTTGCGGGCACCGAATTTCTCGAAAAGCTCGACGACGGTTTGGGCTTGGGTCTGGTGGCCGCAAGCTTTCGGCTGGCGATCGCGCGCCGCGCGTTCAATCTCGTAGCGACGAACGTGCCCGGCCCACCGATGTCGCTGAGCTTGTTTGGGGCCAAACTGCTCGCCGTGTATCCCCTCGTGCCCCTGTTCACCCATCAAGCCCTGGGCATCGCCATCTTCAGTTATGACGGCGGTCTGTACTGGGGCATCAACGCGGACTGGGATGCCATTCCGGATTTGCACGCCCTCGTCAACGACATCGACGAAGCCTTTCAGCTCTTGAAGGAATCGGCCCAAGTCGAGACGCAGGTGAAGCAGGCGCCTGTCGCAAGTCCGTAGTACGCGCCTTACTCCTTCGGGGCCGCAAAGCCGCGCACGTAGAGAGTCAGCTAAGCTGCGGTGCTCCCCTCGGCGGTGGCATCCATACAGGGTTCGGGTCGCTGAAACAGCGCGAGCAGCTGCGTGAAACGCGAGGTCGTCGCTGGCACGCTGCGCTGCGCGTTGCCGTGCACGGCCGAGATCACATGGGGCCAGACGCTGGGCGACAGATCGTGCCCCATCTTCTGAATCAGCACCAAACGGGCGCCCGGAATCGCGGCAGCCAAGAGTCGACCGCCGCTCGGGTGTACCAACGGGTCGTTGGCCCCGTGGATGACCACGCAGGGTGTGCGTACCTTACTGAGTGAGCGAAAGCGTCCGGGGGACGCGAGCATGGCCGCAAACTGGCGCGCAAAGCCACGCGGATAGACGCCGCGGTCATGGTGCTGCCCTGCGATTTCTGCGATCCGTGCCTCGGGCGTGCGATGGGGGGAAGAGCCGATGACCTGAAACAGCTTGATCTGGCGCTGAATCGCTTGTTCACGGGTGCGGCCCACCGTGGAAATCAGGGCGCGGAAGGCCGCGAGCCGAGGCGCATTGGACCAGATTTCGCCTGGATTCGACATCAACAACGCAAGCGAACGTACGCGCTCGGGATGACGCAGCGCCATGCACTGGGCGATCATCCCTCCGAGCGAGATGCCCACGACGTGCGCCGATTTGATCGCGAGCGCGTCGAGCAAGCCCGCTGTGTCGTCGGCCATGTCGTCGAGCGTATAAGGCGCTTTGATCGGGCGGCCGAACAGACGTCGGACGAGTGCTTCGCGTGGATGGGGCGTCGGAAGGTTATCGAGCTGGCTCGACTCGCCCACATCGCGGTTGTCGAAGCGAATGACGCGGAAGCCTTTGCGCGCGAGGGCACGACAGAAGTCTTCGTCCCACAGCACCATCTGGCCGCCGATTCCCA
>JBBSJC010000442.1:0-7075 GCA_038257655.1 Polyangiales bacterium
AGGTCGACGACGCAGGGAACCCCGGTGAAGTCTTGCAGCAGAACGCGGGCAGGCCGGTAGGCGATTTCCAGGCTCGGCTCTGCCTGCGGGTCCCAGTTCGCGATAGCCTCGATATCGGCTCGCGAAACCGTCTTTGCGTCTTCGTTGCGCAACAGGTTTTCAAGCAGCACGCGGATCGAGTAAGGCAGGGTCGCGAGATCCCCAATCTTCGCTTTAGTCAGCGCGTCGAGTCGGAAGATATCGATGTGGCGCCCTTCGATGTCCAGGGTCGCGCGGCTGTTGAAGCTGTCGATCGTCGTCATAGGTGCGACGTTTACCACGACCGCATGACGCTACAAGGAGCAGTGAGAATGCTCGTGGCGTGCACGCGCGTTACGGGCTTCAGTTAACATGGATTATCAAGTCCGTATGCTGCGCATTCACACACATTTTCTAGACCCGTTCGCGACACTTTGGCACGCTCAAACAGTAGAAATCTCGCGGTGACTCAATCAAGATTCTTGTCGTGAACAGTTGTCTATTCTGTTGTAGACGTGATCGTCTGTGCTAGCGTCGATGCGATCTGAACAGCGGCTTTCTGACACAAAGAGAAAGAGCGACGGAGGATGATCGTCATGGTCAAAGGTGCCCGCAGAGACACGGGCGGTCGTGGCAGTGCGGAGGCGATCGAAAAGCGGCGCGTCGCGCGCCAGCTCAATACGTTGTTTGGAGCCACTGGCAGCCAATCGGGCAAGCTCGATGGCCGCACGGAAAAGCGCCGTCAGCGCCTGCTCAAAGAGCTCAAAGAAGGCAAGCGCGGACAAGCGCTCAAGCCGATTGAGATCATCACGCACGCAAGCGAGTTGCTCGACATGGGTGAGACGCTTGCCACGATCCGCAAGAACGGCCTGAAAGCCAACAGGATCGAGCTCGATGGACAGGACGAGAAAGCCGACGCCGTGCGCCGTGCCCAAGAGGCCTACCAGTTTCATCCGGAAGTTTGGAAGCTCCTCGGTATCGACCTGGAAGAGCTTGGCGATGGTAGCGAGAGCCTCGCTTCGAAAAAGAAGAAGCGCAGCTAGACGTCAAAGCCTGCGCTAGGTGTGTGCGACCGTGCGCCAAGTATGTGTTCGATGCGGAACGAGTGTGCGGCGCGATGGCTGTGTGAAAGACGTCGGTATGCACAGCGTTCTGGACAGGCCGCGCGTCAGGCGCTAAACACGCGGGACCTTTGGTGCCGTAGCCAAGTGGTTAGGCAACGGTTTGCAAAACCGTTATACATCGGTTCGAATCCGATCGGCACCTCCAGCTCCCAAGACATCCGCAGAGCCCTGTCCAGCAGCACGGATAGGGCTTTGTAGTTTCTGGGCAAATAGAGTGAGGCCATCGCAGTGGCTGATGCCGACGATCCCCAGCCCAAACTGACGACGATCTCGCCTGTCGCGCTTGCGATGATGGCGGGCGCTGCTGCTGGCGTGTTCATCGCGTTCGCTGACTTTGGTGCGATGTGGTTGTGGTTGCCGCTTTGGCGTGATCGGGCGGGCTTACTCTTTCGCTTGCTGACGCTGATGGTACCGGCCAGCGCGCTATTGCTCGCCCTGCTGACCGCCTTTTTTTCGTACGTGTGGCCCAAGATCGCGGCGCGCACGCCGGACCGCCTGCAGCCGCTCGTTGCACCCGCCACGATCGCAGTCTTGGCGAGCTATCCTCTGCATCTACTCGCTGTGCGGTTGATGTCCGGCGGTTCGATGGCGCGCCTGGCGCAGCATGATCTGATCGTCGCGTGCCTGAGCGTGTTGTTGCCCTCGGGCGCAGGGCTGATGAGCTCGCTCGCGCTGCGCACGGCGCGTTGGGCCCACGACAACGATCGCAGGCAGACGTGCGTCGCTGTCGGCAGTCTCGCGCTCGCCTTCGTCCTGAGCAAAATCAATCAAACGTACCTGCCGAACCTCTACGAATACCTACACCAAACCCTAGCTGTGACGGCTTGGTTGCTCGCAGCTTACGGCATGCTCGCAGGCCTACAGACCGCGCACGCTGCTCGGATGCGCGGCTGGATGACCGGACCGGCTCGCACGCTCACCGTCGGCGCTCTTTTAGCGGGCGCCTTGATCGCTAGCGTCTGTACTCTCGATATGAATCTCAACGTGCGTGTCGCTATGTTCGATGCGCGATCGGCGAGCAGTCGTGCGCTGCTCTTTGCAAGCAATCCACTACTGCGCTGGATCGAAGACGGTCAGGGCGATGGACATGGGCGCCCGGGTCTAGCGCGCGGTGAGCTCGACACCACGGGTCTGCCCACCCAGCCAGGCGCCCACGTGCTGCTTGTTACTATCGATGCGCTGCGTGCCGACCATCTTGGCAGCTACGGTTACGCACGGCCCGTCTCTCCGAAGCTCGACGCCCTGGCAAAACAGGCGACCCAGTTTGACCGGGCCTACGCGCAGGCTCCGCATTCCAGTTACTCGCTCAGCTCGCTTATGACCTCGGACTACATCCACGAGGTCGTAGAGCTAGCTCGTCCACTGCCCACTGCGACGCTCGCGACCACACTGCGCGACCACGGCTACCACACGGCTGCATTCTTCACCGACGGCATCTTTCATACTGAAGGCAAGAAGCTCAGTGTCTATCGCGACTCTGCCTTTGGTTTTGCGCTGTTCGACCACACCAATCGCGAATCCGAACAACAGACCACCCGCGTGCTCCAGGAGGCCGACCGCATCCGCGAAGATGGCGAGCCTCCCAGCTTTTTATGGGTGCACTACTTCGATGTTCATGAACCTTACCAAGAGACGACTTTCGGCACAGGCGAGATGGACCGGTATGACAGCGAGATCTTGCACGTGGATCGCGAGCTCGATCGCTTGCTTACGGGCTTGAAACAGCGGCTTTCACGCGATGTGGTACTCGCGATCACGGCGGACCATGGTGAGGAGTTTCGCGATCACGGTGGCGTCTACCATGGTTCAACGCTGTACGACGAACAGGTACGAGTGCCCCTAATCGTGCAGGCTAGCGTGATGCCCACGATGCGCGTTGCGGCCCCGGTAGAAGTGATCGATGTCGCGCCTACTTTGCTCGGTCTCGTGGGCATCGAAGCTGCGCCGAGCATGCGCGGACGTGACCTGCGCGCCGTCGCCCTTGGACGCATGTCCGATCCGGGCCCGGTGTTCTCAGCCGTGCTAACCAAGCGCATGGCGGTAGAGTGGCCGTTCAAGCTGATTGCGGATCTCCGCTTTGGTTTGTTTGAGCTCTACGATCTGAGTCGAGACCCTGATGAGCGAAAGAACTTGGCGAACGTGGAGGCCACTCGCCTCGCGCACATGAAAGACCTTGTCTACGCCTGGCTTGATTCGCTGGAACATGAACGCGGATCTCAGGTTACTGCAGGGGCAAACGATTGGGCCAAGGAGCTGCGATGGGGTCGTCTCGGCGATCGCCGCGCAGTGGAACCGATGTCTCGGTTGCTGTTGGATCAAAAGAGCCCTACAGCGCTGCGCATCGAAGCGGGTCAAATTCTTGCCAACCTCGCCGATACGTCGTCGGCATCAATGCTTGTCGCAGGCCTCGCGACCAAGCCCCCCGCGGTGGCAGCCGAAGCCGCAATTGCACTGGGGCGAATGTACGATGCGCGCGCGCAATCAGCGCTGAAACAACTCGTGCATGTCGAAGATCCTTACGTTCGCGCACGGGCCGCTGTGTCGCTCGCACGTCTGCGCGATCGTGACGCCGTGCCCGCATTGATCGATGCGCTCTGGGTGGCACCGACACAGTATGAGCGGGAGGAAGCGGTGCGTTGGCTCGGCCGATTGGGCGATCGACGTGCGGTCGAGCCGCTTCTGCAGATTCTGCCCGAGTTCGGTCTGCGCTACCTGACGGCGGTGGCGTTGGGACGAATCGGAGATGAGCGCGCGTACCCAGCGTTGTCCGAAATGCTCAGCTGGGAACACCACACGAACATTCGCGATGAAGTCGTGCGCGGCATCGGTCTACTCGGCGATAAACGCGCGATGCCGTTGCTGATCGAGGCTTACCGCAAAGAACCTGAGCTCAAAAACACGGGAGAGTCACTGGTACGTCTGGGTGCGATCGAGCAGGGCTATCTCGGAGGCGTGGACGCATCGAGTCGGGCCAAAGGGGCTGCGGGCTTTGCAAGCTGTGAAGAGGGCCCCCTGCTACACGACTGGGATTACCTGCAGCGGACTTGGTGCGTGTCACGTGGCACGGAGCTGAGCTTTCGTCTGCCCTTACCTTCGCAACACACGACTTGGTCTGACGGTGCGGAACTTGTGATTCGTTCACGCCGTACCGACAGTGCCGAGGCCTGCGATGTGCGCGCCACTTCTGGCGGACGCGGGCTCGCAACCTTGCGCATGGACGCGAGCTGGCGCGATCACCGGGTCGCGCTTGAGGCGAGAGGATTGCGTAAAAGCATGCAGCTCGAGCTCGAGGCGACCTGCTCCGCGGAAGCGCGCATGGCTATCGATCATGTCTTGATCGTGCCGCACAGTGACGCCGTAGCGCCGCTCCACTAGTAAGGAGCGCTTACTCGGACACGTTCGCTTGAGGCGTTGGACGCACGCGAAAACCGCGCATAACACGCAATCCCGCTTCGTCCTCCTGCACGAGTGCGATCGGAGTGCCCTCCGTGTCAAAGGCTACGCGAATCTGCGCAGGAATCTTACCTTCTGCACGGCTCGTCACGTCGGCGCTTTCGATGGCCTGTCCAAAGCGCGCGCGCGTAACTCCGCGTTCGGACAGCTGAAGTTGCGGCAAGAGACCGCATGCGTCACGCAAAGGCAACAGCGCGTCTCGAACCTGTGGGCGTAACGATTGATCGCGGCGCGCCTGTACGATGAGTTCGAACGGGACCGCTTGCGCGACACCGAACGGTCCATTCTTTACCCTGCGCAAGACTGTCAGATGCCCGACCGTGCCGAGCGCCCGCGCTAAATCCCGGCCCAGCGAGCGCACATAAAAGCCCTTGCCGCAATGGATACGCAAGTCGATCTCAGCTTCGCGAACGGCTAACACATCGATCGAGTAGGCGATCACGCGACGCACCGGTGCGGTGACGTCGCGCCCCTTGCGCGCGCTCTTGTGCAACGCCTTACCGTCCACTTTGACAGCACTGATCGCAGGCACCTGCTGGTCGATCTCGCCGACGAATTGCACGACAACGTCTTGCACCCTTTCCAGGCTGAGCGTTGGCACGGGCGCGGTCTCCCCGTGCACACCGTCTGCATCCAAGCTGTCCGTGGATGTGCCGAGCCGGAGCGTGGTCTCATAGACCTTGTCCGTCGTCGTCAGGTAGGCGGCAAGCTTGGTCGCTTCGCCAACCAATATCACCAGCACTCCGGTCGCAAGCGGATCGAGCGTTCCGGTGTGCCCGATTTCGCGGGTCCCCAGCACGCGCCGCAACATTCCCACCACGTCATGGGACGTGAGACCTTGCCCCTTGTCGACCACGAGCAAGCCCTCCGTTATGGCCGGCGGCTCAGTCTTTGGGGTAAGGCTCATTCGTGCGGATTTCTGTGAGGACATTCTCGAGCTCGCGTCCACGGTCGACGCTGTCATCCCAGTAGAATCGCAGCTCGGGGGCGTAGCGCAGCTTGAGACGCTGGGCGACCTCGCGACGCAAGAAGCCCTTGGCGCGCTCCAGGCCAGAAAACATGGCCTTCTTCTTGCGCTCTTCGGGATTGGCTTCGAGCAAGCGCACGTACACCTTCGCGATGCGCAGATCATCGGTGAGCACGACCGCGGACACCATGGCGGTCGCAACGGCGGGATCGTGAACGTCGCCAGTGATGAGCAGACCCATGAGCTCCGCGCGCACCTGCTCGGCGACTTTCTGCGTGCGCTTTCCGTCACCCTTCTTCGTCGTCGCCATCTTGTTCCTCGAACTCTGCCTCATCCTCGTACTCAGACGAGTCGAATGTCGCGCTCGGACCAGCTCCGGCGCCAATCCCGAGCTTGAGGCGCTCCACGCGCACTTCATGATCGATCAAGGGCACCGGTGTCGCCGCTGCCACAAAGTCAACCAGCTTGTCCATCATCGAGCGGGCATGCCGCGCATCGTTCGATACGCAAGCAAAGCCCAAAGTAGCCCGTCGATGATTGTCGAGGTCTTCGATCTCGGCGGCGGCCACGTGAAACTTCTGCCGCGCACGCTCAAGCACACTCTTGACGACTGAGCGTTTGCCTTTGAGTGAGTTGTTGCCCGGCAAGCCGAGCACAACGCGGCAGACGCCCACCAGCATCAGAGAATCGCCGCGACTTCCTCCATCTCAAAGCATTCAATGATGTCGAGCTCTTTCAGATCATTGAAGCCATCGAGGGAGATACCGCATTCGTAACCGGCAGCGACATCGCGAGCGTCATCCTTGAAGCGACGCAAGGCCTTGATCCCGCCTTCCCAAACCTGCGTTCCGCCGCGCATCACGCGGGCCTTGCCGTTGCGTACGATCTTACCTTCGGTAACGAAGCTACCGGCGATGAGACCGATCTTGGGAATGCTGAAGGTCTGTCGAACTTCGGCCTTACCAAGTGCTCTCTCGACCAAGGTAGGCGCGAGCATGCCCGCCATCGCCTTTTTGACCTCGTCGACCGCGTCGTAGATCACCTTATACAAACGAAGGTCGACGCGCTCCGACTTGGCAACTTCAGCAGCCTTGCCGGCGGGCCGTACGTTGAAGCCAATCACGATGCAGTTCGAGGCTGTCGCTAGCAACACATCGTTTTCGGTGATGCCACCAACGCCCGTGTGAATGACCGTGACTTTGACCTTCTCGGTCGACAAGTCGGTAAGCGCCTTGACCAAAGCTCCGATCGAGCCCTGGACGTCCGCCTTGATGATCAGCTTGAGCTCGTGGACGTCACCGCTCTGCATCATCTGATGGATCTGGTCAAGACCCATCCGCGATTGCGACGGCATCGCAGCGCCCTCGGCGCGCTTACGAAGGTCCGAGATCTCTTGGGCCTTCTTGGCGTCGGCGACTACGTGGATCGACTCACCCGCGCTCGGCACCTCTGAGAGGCCCAAGATCTCAACGGGAGTTGCCGGCCCGGCCTCGCGCAGCTGACGCCCGCGGTC
>JBBSJC010000443.1:0-7008 GCA_038257655.1 Polyangiales bacterium
CAACACGGTGCAGGTGCTGGACCGCATCGTATCCAAAGAGCACTGCCATATTGACCTCGTCGATGGCCGTTTCGTGCTGCGCGACTTGGGCTCTCTCAATGGGACGTACGTGAATGGCGAGCGCGCTCAGGAGCGGGTGCTGTTCACGGGCGATGAGATCACCATGGGATCGACGCGGATCCTCTTCTACGGCGATTACCCCAAGGAAGACGCGGCGCCTCGCGTGCCGGGTCCGCCAGCTCCGGTACCGGTGATGGCCCAGCCCGCGCACGTTGCACCACCCCTTGTTGCGTCATCGCTGACGGCAAATGACGCCACGACCTCGCGAAGCGTCGGGGCCACGTTGGCCGTGGCGCCGGCCTCTGCACCGCGTCCGCCGTCCCGTGATCTGTCGAAGGTCACGATGGCGCCGGGCATGGTCGAAAGTCACATTCGCACCAAGCTCGCGCCCCTTGCGGATCAGAGCTTTTTGCCTGAAACGCTGCTGCAAGACGTCGCACAGCTGCGCCGTGATTATGAAAAGCTGCGCGTAAGCTACGACCTGTCGCGCGCGATCGGCGTCGAGCTCGACATTGATTCGTTGCTTGCGAAGATTTTGGATCGCGCCTTCGAGCTGTTGCCGGCCGATCGTGGCGTCGTGTTGCTCTACGAAGAGGGCGGAGAGCTTGCCCCGCGTTGCGTACGCACCAAGCGTAAGAGCGCACAAGACGAGCAGGTCGTGCTCTCGACCACGATTATCAACGAAGTGCTGCGCGACAAAGCGGCCGTACTTTCAAGTGATGCCTCGGTGGACTCGCGTTTTTCGGGCGCGCACTCGATCATCATGCAAGGCATTCGCTCGAGCATGGCCGTGCCGCTGCTGTATGCCGGCGAGCTGTTCGGGATCATGCTGCTCGACTCGCAGATCGCAGCCAATGCGTTCCAAGAAAAAGATCTGCAGATGTTCCAGAACGTGGCGAATCAAGCGGCCGTCACGATTCAAAACAGCTTGTACGCCAAGAAGCTGCAGCACGAAGCGCTGACGCGCGAACGCTTTCAGCGCCTCCTTTCGCCCGCGATTGCCGAGCAAGTGATAAGCGGGAAGGTCGAGGTCGCCAAGGGCGGCGAGCTGCGCGATACAACCATGTTGTTCTCGGACATTCGCGGGTTCACGAACATGAGTGAGTCGCGCAGTCCGCAAGAGATCGTCGAGATGCTCAACGAGTATTTCGAGCAGATGGTCGAGATCATCTTCAAATACGAGGGCACACTCGACAAGTTCGTCGGCGACGAGGTGATGGCGCTCTATGGCTCGCCCGTGAAACACGCAGATGATCCGATCCGTGCAGTGCGTTCTGCCATCGAGATGCTCGACGTGCTCAATCAGTGGAACGATGAGAGAATCGCACGCGGCCAGGTACCTGTGCACATCGGCATCGGCATCAACAGCGGCGATGTCGTCGCGGGTTACCTTGGGTCGAGCAAAGCGCTCGAATACACGGTGATCGGCGACGTGGTGAATACGGGCGCACGCTTGTGTTCGGCGGCTCAGGCCGGCCAGATTCTCGTGAGTGAGGCGACCCTGTTGCGCACTGGAGACCTGTTCGAAGTGCAAGAGCAGCCTCCGATGCCGCTCAAAGGCAAGTCCAAGCCCATGCGCATTTACTCGGTGATCGGCGAAAAGGGCGGCCCGCGCATCGGTAAGCCCTGAGCTGCGCGCGTCTCGGCCGGCGTCCCCATCGAACGGCTTCTTTCTCGCTGCCACGACCCTCTCGGCTTTACTGCATGGATCAGGCGGTCCGTAGGGGGGCAAATTGGCCGTCTCGACTAGTCTGGCGTGAGGGGGTACATCGTGCCGACCCATGGCCTATCTCGACTTCGAACAGCCCATCGTGGAGCTCGAATCTCGGCTCAAGGACCTCAAGGCCCTGTCGGACGGCGGAGGTCGTGTCGACAAAGAGCTGAAAAAGCTTGAAGAACGCTCTGAGCGTCTCTCCCGTGAAATCTACGGTGACCTGACGATCTGGCAGCGGGTGCAGCTCAGCCGCCATCCCGACCGACCTTACTTTCTCGACTATGCCGAGCGCTTGTTTGAGGACTTCGTCGAGCTGCACGGCGATCGCGCATTCGGCGACGATCCGGCCGTGATCGCAGGGCTTGCCCGCTTTGATGGCCGCGCGGTCATGGTGATAGGCCAGCAAAAGGGCCGCACGACCAAGCAAAAACTCACGCGCAACTTCGGCATGGCCCACCCCGAGGGGTACCGAAAAGCGATTCGCATGTTGGAGATGGCCGAGCGCTTCAACCGGCCGGTGATGACGTTTATCGACACACCGGGCGCTTACCCCGGCATCGGCGCAGAAGAGCGCGGTCAAAGCGAAGCTATCGGGCACGCATTGCTCGCCCTGTCGCGCTTGACCGTGCCCGTGCTCGCGACCGTGATAGGCGAGGGTGGCTCAGGAGGCGCGCTCGGTTTGGGCGTCGCCAACCGCGTTTACATGATGGAGAACGCGACCTACAGCGTCATTACGCCCGAAGGCTGCGCCTCGATTTTGTGGCGCGATGGGACGCGGGCGCCCGATGCTGCTGAGCAGCTGAAGCTCCTCGCCCGGGATGTGCACAAGCTGGGCGTGGTCGACGAAGTGCTGACCGAGCCGTTGGGTGGAGCGCATCGCGACGTCGATAGCTCCGCCGACGTGGTCCGCGCGGCGCTGCGCAAGGGGATGGCGGAGCTCGGGGGCATGTCTCGCCAGGCCTTGCGCCAAGATCGCTACGCCAAGTTTCGCGCGCTTGGCCAGTTCATTGAGTGAGCGGCTCGATGGGCTCCAACAGGCCTTCGGCACTCAGATCTGCGATCATTTCATCGAGCGCTGCTGCCTGGCTTTCTGGTGCAAACAGCGTGATGTGCGCTGATCCGTCGCCGTGCAGGGCGCCCAGGCCATCCTGTGCTTCGAGCAGGTAACGGACGAAAGCAACCTGCTCGGTTCGGACGCGTACGCGCCGAGTGACTAAACCAGGGCCGGTGGGACAGGCTGCGAGCACGACACGAGCATAGCGGCACGGGTGCCGCGTCCCACCCTTATTTGACCCGTTGTGCCAGGCTTTTTACGATACTCATAGCGGGGGTGTCGCATGCGTGTCCACCGCTGGGGGTGCTGGGTGTTAATAGCGGAGCGTGAGCGCCGAATCAGTAGCGGAAACGCTTGGCTGCGAGCCTCGGCACTCGCCCTGCTTGCGCTCGCTGCGTGCGGTGCGCGTCAGGGTTCCGTCAAGACCGCCCAGGCATCGCGCATGGTGATCGAGGCCGAGGTGGCCGCGCTCAAGAAGGCCTTGGTGGAGCGCGATCGCACGCTCAATCAGCTGGAAAATCGCTTGGCCTTGCTCGAGGCGGAACAACGGCAGCTGCGCTACGCCGTCGCTGAAGCCGCGCCCCCTGTTGGAATTCGTGAGACCGTGCGAATAGGCGCAGAGGATGCGAACCAACCGGAGCGAGCTCCGCCGACGTTCGAAGCCGAGCCTGAACGACAACGTTCGGATAATCGGCCGGTCCTGCGCTTGGTGGGCGAGCCTACGCGTGAGCGTGCAAACGAGCCGATGATGCCCATTCCGGTGGTCAGCGAGCGGTTGCCACTGGCGCCGCTGCCCGAGGCGATGCCCTCTGCGGGGCAGGCCGCAGCGCTCGATCCGCGCAGTCACTATCGTCAGGCGATCGATCTCGTGCGCCAGCGCGCGTTCGGCGCAGCGCTGGCTTCGCTCACGGACTTTCTCGTGCGGCATCCCAGCGATGGACGCGCGCCGAAGGTGATGTTCTGGCGCGGTGAAGTGCTGTTTGCGCAGCGAGAATATACGAGCGCGCTCGAAGCGTTCGAGAGCTCGCTCGCGCGCGAGCCCAAGGGTGCCAAAGCAGCGGATGCGCTGCTCAAAGTGGGGCTTTGCCATAAGCGACTCGGTGCGCCCGAACGTGCGCGGGACGCGATGGAGCGGCTCAAAGCTCAGTTTCCGCAAAGCGACGCAGCGCGGCTTGCCGCGCAGGAGGACGCGTAATGGATCGAACGAATGGACCGAAGCACGTCGTGCACAAAGTGTCGCGCGCTATGGCCCGTGCCTGCGCGCCTTATTTGCTTGCGTCGCTTGCGTTGCTTGCGTCGGTAAGCCTCGCCGCGGCGCAAACGGCGCCGTTACCGAGGAAAACCGGCGCACAGGCCGCCCAGGTCTCCGAGGGCGGCAATTACATCGTGCGTGACGGCGACACGCTTTGGGACCTCTCGGGAAACTACTTCGGGTCGTCCTACGAATGGCCCAAGCTTTGGTCTTACAACCCTGAGATCACCAATCCCCATTGGATCTATCCCGGCCACGTGCTGCGTCTGCGGGAAGGTGCCCAGGGCGGCAACAGTGTCGCGCCGCCGGGCGCGGCGTCCGGCGAGCTGTTCGTCGGCAAAGGCGGCTTCGGGCAGGGATTTGGGGCAAAGCGTTTTGCCAAGTCCCGGGATGGCTCGATCATGGTCGGCGAAGAGGTGTATCTCGATAAGGATGCGTTGACCAAGGCCGGCAAAATCGTGGGCTCCCATGAAGACCACATGCTGCTATCGCCAAGTGACGAGGTCTATCTGGAATTCGGGCGCGACGCGGTGCCCGCGACAGGCCGCGAGTTTACCGTGTTTCGGCACATCCAAGAGCGGGAGAACCGGGCGCGTGCCGGTAAAACGCCGCAAATTGGCGCCGAAGACGAGCGCGGCGAAATCGTGCGCGTGCTCGGAGCCGTGCGCATCAAGAGCTACGACGAAGATACGCGGATTGCGCGCGCCGTGATCGTGGAAGCCCTCGAGCCTATCGAGCGCGGCTTTCAAGTGACGGACATGCCGCGTCGCCTGGCGCAGGTGCCGCCGCGCACCAACAGCCGCAAAGTCGAATCGAAAATCCTCGCAGCTGCGCGTCCGCTCGGCATCTTGGGCCGCAACCAGCTCGTCTTTATCGGCGCTGGCGAAAAGCAGGGCGTTCAGGTCGGTAACCGCTTTCTCGTGGTGAGGCAGGGAGACACCTGGCGTCGCAGCTTAATTCGCTCCGAGGTCAAGACCCCGGCTGAGCGGCCCGCGCGCAACAGGCCAGACGACTCCAAGTATCCGAAGGAGACGATCGGCGAGGTGCGCGTGCTGTACGTGCGTCCCGAGTCGTCCACCGGCATCATTACGGGCTCGACGCAAGAGATTGAGCCGGGCGATCGCGTTGAAATGCCTGAAGGTTTTTGATTTTAGCCGCCGACCGGTGCACGCTCCCTGGTTGGCGGCGAGACCGGAACGTGGGACACTCGGCCAGTGTCTGTCTATGTGGGCGAGCCGGGCGATTCAGGTAAGTCCGCCGAAGTTGAGCAGCTTCAGGAGCTGCTTGAGCAGGAGCGCGCCAAGGTCCGCGCCCTCGAAGACATAGGCGTCGCGCTCGGGTCGACTCTCGATCTGAATGAGCTGCTCGCCCTCGTGCTGACGCGCGTCTCGGAGGTGGTCGACGCTGAGCGTTCGACGCTCTACCTGCTCGACGACGACACGGGTGAGCTCTGGTCCAAGGTCGCCCAGGGCGAACAGATTGTGGAGATTCGTCTGCAGGTTGGGGAGGGCCTTGCAGGCTGGGTCGCCCAAGGCGGACGTAGCGTCAATATCAAGGACGCCTATCAGGACGCGCGCTTCGATCAGCACTGGGATCAGAAGACCGGCTTTCGCACGCGCTCGATCCTGTGCGTGCCGATGAAGAACCATCACGGGCGAATCTTGGGTGTTATTCAGGCGCTCAACAAGCGTGGCGGCTACTTCAGCGTCGATGACGAGTCCTTGCTCAGTGCGCTCGCCTCGCAGGCGGCCGTATGCGTGGAGAACTCCAAGTTGTTCTTGTCCGTGGTGGGCAAGAACATGGAGCTCATCGAGACCCAGAGCCAGCTCGAACGTAAGGTCAAGGAGCTTGACGTCCTAGTCGAGATTGCGAACGTGGCAGCAACTGCCGGCAAGCTTGATGACCTGTTGGAAGGCGTGCTCGCGCGAGCCATGCGAGCACTCGACGCAGAGGCGGGATCGATTTTGATCTCGGACGACAACACCGGCGAGCTGAGCTTTCGTTGCGCGGTCGGCGGTGCGCCTGAAGCCGTGAAGCGCGTGCGCATTAAAGCCGGCGAAGGCATCTGCGGCTGGGTGGCGCTGCACGGCGAGCCACAGATCGTCAACGACGTGCGCAGGGACAAGCGCCATTCGCGCGAGCTCGAAAATGACATCGGTTATCACCCACGCAGCGTGTTGTGCGTGCCGCTGCGCTGGGAAGATGGCGTGGGAGCGCTTGAGCTTCTCAACAAGTCGCGGGGCCAAGCCAACTTCAGTGAGGACGATCTCAAGCTTGCGGCGGTGATCGCAGGCAACGTGTCTAGTGCTATCGGCCTGGCTCGCGCGCGAGAACGACGGGAGCGCGAGGAGCGGTTGAGCACGGTCGGGCAGTTGCTGTCAGGCGTGCTCCATGACCTGAAGACGCCGATCACGGTGACGAGTAACGCGGTGCAGTTGCTCGTATCGGAAAAAGACGAAGGCAAACGTCAGGTGCTCGCCGATCGCGTGGTGCGCCAAGTGGGCGTGATCAATTCGCTTATCCGCGAGACCCTGGCCTTTGCCAAGGGCGAGACCAGCCTGTGGCTACGTAAGGTTTACTTGCACCAGTTCTTTGCCGATCTGGAGTCGCAGCTCACCCAGGAGTTTCGCGGACGCGGCATGAACGTGATGTTGCGTCTGGCCGACCGCGGCGTGGCGCACTTCGATCAGCACAAACTACAGCGCGCGATCCTGAATCTGGCGCGCAACGCCGCCGAAGCATTGAACGGTAAGCCGGGCACACTGACCCTTGGTGTCGATCGTCGCGCAGATGGTGCGCTTTTGATCACGACCACCGACGATGGCCCAGGCATCTCCGATGAAATCCGCGGACGGTTGTTCGAGTCGTTCACCACCCACGGTAAGGTGGGTGGCACAGGTCTCGGCCTCGCCATCGTGCGCAAAATTG
>JBBSJC010000444.1:0-6999 GCA_038257655.1 Polyangiales bacterium
CTCAGGAGCGCTCGTGCGATGGAGCGCTCAGGAGCGCTCGTGCGATGGAGCGCTCAGGAACGCAACAGACGGCTGATGTTGCGGTGCTCCCATTCGAGCGCGCGCGTGTAGTGCTGATGGCGCTGCTCGCTTTCGCGGAACGCGAGCGAATGCAGATCGCGGCGTCCCCCGCGCACGGGCATCGGCGTCATGTGATGCAGCATTTCGTGAAACAGCACGTACTCGACAAAGTAACGGGGCACCCAGTCGCGATCGAGCGTGGGATGGATGCGGATAAGCTTGCGATGCGAACAGTACGTTCCGAGCTTGATCGAGTCGCGCTGCCCGGCATTGCGTGGACGCGTACGACGGCCCCAGGTCACGGTGGCATCGACCATTCCTTGGAAGTACTTGTCGTTCACCTGATCGAAAAGCGGCTGTAAGTCGTGCTTGCGGCCGCGCGTGCGCACCGCGCTAGGGCGCTTGGGTGGACGTATGCGCTGCTGGTTGGCTTCGATGTAGGCGCCAACCACACTCGATGCGGCACGATCGTTGTATCGCAGGTAGCGACCGAGCGCGTGCTGCGTGAACGGATCAGCATCGAGGAACATGTGATGCACACCGACCCATACACCTGCAGGCATTTCGCGCGCAGCGACCATGGTTCGGCGGTTGTCGGTGATCGCGAGCAAGATGCGCTTGCTGAAGACGCGGCGCAGGTTCTTCTCGAGTTGCTGCCGAGCTCCCTCGTGCACGAACAGATGGGGAGCGTTGGTGGCTTTCGAGACCGCGTCATCGTGCGTCTCGGCGCGTGAGCTCTCCGGAACTCGGACGGCTGAGCGTGCGAGCTGTCGCGCGGCGACGAGGCCCGGGCCCGCCTTGCGAGGCACGCTTGCTGGGCCTGCTGTGACGAGTCGCGTGCGTGCATGTCCCTTGGCGCGAGAGTTCAAGAACGGCAGGGATACGAGGCTCTGTGCCACCTGTTTCCTCCGCGGCCGATCACTGGCCGGAGCACGCACAAAAAGAACAAAATCGACAGCATCCCGAACTGACAACTTCCGGTTAGCTTCAATGATATCGAGCGATTAGCCGCTCACTCGGGGGTCACGCTAGAGTGGTCCCTTCCGCCTGTCAAGCGGAGGTCCACCCGGGGTTGTAAGGCCTCGAAACTGCTCAGGTCGGCCGTCCGAAAAAGAGGCGGCCGAGGGCCCTTGACCCGGGCGCCCGGGCCCCCATCGGCAATCAGCCCGACCTTGCCAGGCCCTGCGTGCTGTAGGTCGAGCTGGCGGGAAAAGCGGCGAACGTTACTGGCTGCGCAACAATTGGTAGCGACTGATCTCGACCCGCGAACGGGCGCTGTCGATAAGTTGGGGATCACCTGTGGGTTCAACGACCACGCCCTGTTCATCACGCAGCTCAAGCTCGACCCGGTAGGTGCCGGGCCTGTCGCGGGTGTGGGTGATGATCTCGATCCGGTCCACGATGAACTCGCCGGGCTTTACGCGATTTGGTGCCAGGTACCACGGCTGGCATGGAGCAAAGCGCGTGCGAAAGTACGCGCAGCAGCAAGCACGAAGGTGATCGAACATGGTGCGTATCGTGTACTTCGCAGCCGCGCGGGAGCTTGCCGGCTGCGACCAAGAAGAGGTCGCCCTGACGGCGAGCCTGGACGAAGCGGCGTTTCGCGTCTGGCTTGCGTCTCATCAACCACGGCTCGGACCCTATCTTCCGCGCATGCGCTTGGCACTCAACGGGGATTTGAGGCCGGAAAACGTGCAAGTCAGCGACGGAGACGAAGTGTGCGTGCTACCGCCAGTCGCAGGCGGCAGCGTGCTCGCTGAAGTGCGCGATCGCCCGCTCTCGGTCGACGAGGTCGTCAACGCAGTACGCGACAAGAGTGCCGGGGGCATCGCGATCTTTCTAGGCGTCGTGCGCGATCATGCCGATGGTAAGGCCGTGTCACGGCTGGACTACGAGGCGCACGTGGCACTCGCGAACAAGGAGATGGCGCGCATCCTGGATGAGCTGATGGGCGAGCAGGCAGGCGTGCGCTTGGCCGCCGTGCACCGCGTGGGAGAGCTTGCCGTGGGCGATATCGCCGTGGTGGTCGCCGCGAGCGCGGCCCACCGCGGACAGGCCTTTGACGCCTGCCGCTTAGCTATCGACCGCATCAAAGAGAGCGTGCCCGTCTGGAAAAAGGAATGGGCACCGGATGGCAGTGCCCTATGGGTCAATCTGTAGGCGAGTAGCGCGAGAGAGCCCAGCTACACGATCATGCGCAGGGGGGATTCGAGTAGACCGCGCAGCACCTTGAGCCACTCGGCTCCGAGCGCGCCATCGATCACGCGATGATCGCAACTCATGGTGAGGGCGAGCCGCTTGCCCGGGACAACCTGGCCATCCTTGACCACAGGCTCGTCGCGCAGCGCACTGATCGCAAGGATCGCGCCTTCGGGCGGATTGATCACCGCGCTAAAATCGTCGATACCGAACATGCCGAGGTTCGAGACTGAGAAGGTGCCGTTCGACATCTCTTCAGGCTTGAGCTTCTTCTCCTTGGCGCGAGCGGCCAGGTCCTTCACCTGACGGGCGATCGCGAGCACCCCGAGCTGGTCTGCATTGCGCACCACCGGCGTCACCAGACCGTCAGGAATGGCGACTGCGACCGAGATGTCCACCCGATCATGGAACAGGATGTTTTCGCCCTGAAAGCTCGCGTTCACTTTGGGCACGCGCCGCAACGCGACCGCGCACGCTTTGATCAGCAAGTCGTTGAGCGAAACCTTTTCGCCGCTGGCCTCGAGGTCAGCGTTAATCTGGGCACGTGCAGCGACCAACGCCCCCGCATCGATGTCGATCGTCAGATAAAAGTGCGGAACGGTCTGCTTTGACTCCGTCAGCCGGCGCGCGATTGTTTTGTGCATCGGCGACAGCTTCTCGAGCCGCCCTTCCCCTAACTTGGCGTTCGGCGCAGCAGACGCGGTCGGACGCGGGGCTTGTGCAGGCGCTTTGCCTGCAGACGGCGGCGCACTCGGACCGCGTAACGCGGTGCCCGGCAATCCCACGCGCGTATCGCTCGTCTCGACGTCGCGCTTGATCACGCGTCCACCAGGCCCTGAGCCACGCACCTGCGACAGATCGAGCTCTCGCTCACGCGCAATGCGGCGCACCGCAGGCGAGGCCATGATCCGGCCGCCGTCTTGGCCGTTGGCCTCGGACGCTTCCGCCGATGGTTCGGCATCTTGACTATCGTCTGTAGCGGAGGGAGCGGCGGCCTTTTTCGCGGGCGCATCCGCCTTTTTCTGCGACGCGTTCCGATTCGCTGGCTTGGCCGCTTTCTGCGTCGGACGCGCCTGGGCCGCTTCGCCTGCGTCCTCTTCGCCCGCGTCCTCTTCGCCTGCGTCCTCTTCGCCTGCGTCCTCTTCGCCTGCGTCGTCCTCGCCTGCGTCCCCTTCGCCAGCGTCCTCTTCGCCTGCATCCTCGCCTGAGTCGGAGGCTTCGCCTTCTACGGCTTGGTCCTCACTGCCGGCGGCGTCCTCTCGCCCCTCGGCCGCTTCGGCGTCGGCCTCTGCGGATGATTTAGTCTTTTGATTGGCAGGTGCCGCACCGGCTTTAGCGAGCAGGCCTTCGACGTCATCGCCCTTTTTGCCGATCACGGCTACGGGCTGATCGGGTTTCAGCGTCTCGCCTTCGGCCGCCAGTTGCTTGAGCAACACGCCTTTATCGAAGGAGCGAAACTCCATCGTCGCTTTATCGGTCTCGACCTCGGCGATCAGATCATCAACCTCGATCGTGTCGCCCTCTTGTTTGACCCAACGTACGAGCGTGCCCTCTTCCATCGTGGGCGAAAGCTTGGGTAGTCCGATGATCTTCGCCATGACGGCTCCTCAAATTCAGTCGACGTACAGAGACTTTTTCACCGCGGACACCACGTCTTCGGCGCGCACGAGCACTCGCTCTTCAAGATTCAAAGCGTAAGGCATCGACACATCGCGCGATGCCACGCGCAGCACCGGTGCATCGAGATAATCGAAGGCTTCGCGCTGCACGCGATCGACGATCTCAGCGCCCGGCCCACCGTAAGGCCAATGTTCGTGCGCGATCACGCAGCGATTGGTCTTCTTGACGCTCTCGATGATGGTTTTGTGATCGAGCGGACGAAGGGTGCGCGGATCGATCACTTCGCACTCGATGCCTTCTTTGGCGAGCTGCTCGGCCGCTTTCATCACTTCGTAGTAAGGGCGTCCCCACGATACGATCGTCACGTCCTTACCCTCGCGAGCGATGCGCGCGGCCCCAAACGGAATCGCCTCGTCTTCGTCTGCCTCGGGCACTTCGCCTTTGATGCCGTAAAGCGTCTCGCCTTCGAGAAAGATCACCGGGTTGTCCTCGCGGATCGCAGTCTTGAGCAAGCCCTTGGCATCGCGCGGCGTAGACGGCGCGCATACCCACAGGCCGGGCACCTGCGAATAGAACGTCTCCATCGCGTGACTGTGTTGGGCTGCGACCTGGCGCGCGGCGCCATTGGGCCCGCGAAACACGATCGGCACCTTAAGCTGACCGCCGCTCATCTGATACATCTTGGCTGCGTTGTTCAGGATCTGGTCAAAGGCCACGGCCGAGAAATTCCAGGTCATGAACTCGATGATCGGCCGCAAGCCCACCATCGCCGCCCCGACACCGATGCCCGCAAAACCGGCCTCGGCGATCGGCGTATCGATCACCCGCTTGTCGCCAAATATGCCGAGCATGCCTTCGCTGACTTTGTAGGCGCCCTGGTAGTGGCCGACCTCTTCGCCCATCAAAAATACGCGGGCATCGCGCTGCATCTCTTCGATCATGGCTTCGCGCACAGCGTCGCGATATCGGATCGTACGCATCTGGCTCAGACCCCTTTCCCGGCAAAGATCTGGGCACCCTCAGCCAGTACGCCTTCGCTGCTTGGTGCGTACGTAAGCTCGTACATCATCTCTTCCGCGGGCGCAGGGCTTGAGTCTGCAAACTCCAAAGCGTCGCGCACTTCTTCTTCGACCGAGGCATCGATCGCATCGACATCAGACGCCGACATACCGCTTTGGAGCAGCTGCTCGCGGGCGATGCGCACGCTGTCTTTCTGTTTGCGCAGCTCGACTTCCTCGGGTGTACGGTACTTGCCCGGATCGGACATCGAGTGACCGCGAAAGCGATAGGTCAGGATTTCGATAAACGCGGGGCCTTGGCCGGAGCGCGCGTGATCGATCGCCTTTTTCAGGCGCGAGCGCACTTCGTAGACATCACTTGCGTGAAAGCGATCGGAGTACATGCCGTAACCGGCCGCTTTGCTCGTCAGATCGCGCACTGGCAGGGTGCGCTCAAGCGGCGTGCCCATGGAGTATTCGTTGTTCTCCACGATGAACACGGCGGGCAGCTTCCACAATGCCGCAAGCGAGAGCGCCTCGTGAAAGCCTCCGATGTTGGTTGCGCCTTCGCCCATGTAACCCAGGCACACGCGCGCCTCGCCTTCGTATTTGATCTTGAAGGCGACGCCCGCCGCCAGCGCCAAGTGCCCGCCGACAATGCCGTGACCACCGAGGAAATTCCGCGCCGCATCGAACATGTGCATCGAGCCACCGAAGCCGCGTGAGCAACCCGTGTCCTTACCAAACAGCTCAGCCATGGCGGCGCGGGCGCTCATGCCGCGTGCGAGCGCATGGCCGTGATCGCGATAGGTGGTGATCACATAATCGTCAGGCTGCAGCGCGGCTGCGCCCCCGACCGCGATCGCTTCCTGTCCGATATACAGATGGAGAAAGCCGCCGATTTTGCCCTGCGCGTAGGCGCGCGCGCACTCTTCCTCGAAGCGGCGAATCAGCCACATCTGACGGTAGTAGTGCGTGAGCTCTTCGACGTTGACTTGGACGTCGGCTTTTTCGTTTGCGCTCTTACCCAACGACGCCTCCCCCATGAGCGAAGGCCAACGCGTAGGCGCGTGCCCCTCATGTGCGGCGTAGTATTGCAGAGATTACGGATTCGGGGGGAGCGCGCAGCGCATCATCCCACGATAGGCCAAGCTTTCATGTTCCCCACCTGAGGCGTAAGCGCACGCGTCGAAGAAAAGTGGCCGTCTTGCCCGCGACACTCCCTAGCTCGCGCGGCAATAGAGGGTCGCGGCGAGGCACATGATGCGAGTGAATCGTCGTTCAGAGCGTGTTGGCAGCGCGCTTGGCAGCGGTGCGCTTCTCTTCGCCCGAGCGGTTCTTGATCCGCGTGTACACGACGTCGAGCGGAACCGTAAAGCTGAGCGCCACCGTCGAGAACTTGTTCGCGAGCGGGTTACGCAGCCAGAAGTCGCTTTGGGCGCTGCCGCCGGCGCAACCGCCAAGCGCGCTCTGCTGACCATACGCAGACGAGTAACAGACGGAGGTGTTTGCCTGCACACTGGCGATCACCCAATCGACCGGTTGGTAGTTGACAGCGAGCGTCAAGCTGCCGATACGGCGCCAACGTGAGCCGCGTTGCTCGTCGACGAAGTCGGTGGTGCCGTTGTTCGGAGGCAAGTTCTCAAGCGGCACATCGGAAAGCTTCTTGACGAAGTTCCAGCCGTACAAGTACTGCGCCTGCGCGCTGATTTTGGAGTTGAAGCTAAGCGAGGCGGTGCCGATGGCGCGGAAGGTATCCTGCACAATGCCCAGGTTGCCGATCGGGCAAGAGACCTGCGTGCCAGTGAAGTCGTCGCACTTCTTCTCCCCACCGTCGCGATCCGGGTTCACGCGCACGATGTTACCGGCGAAGGTATGGTTGTAGGCGCCGCCTAGAATCAGCGCCAGACCGTCGAGCACGTCCAAGCTGCGGATGATGTTGAGGCCCGTGCCGACACCCAGATAGGCCTTCGACGTGCGGCTGGGCGCGGATACCGGAATCGTCAGGCGCGGGCTGGCGGTAAAGATGAAACCTTGCCACTTACCCAAGTTGCCATTGGCGATCAGACGCGGATCGGTGAACTGCACTTCGTGGCGATCGGCCGTGTCGTCGGGCTCGGTC
>JBBSJC010000445.1:0-6951 GCA_038257655.1 Polyangiales bacterium
GACCGAGCCCTGGCGAATCAGCACTTCGCCCTGCTCCACCAGAGACGCTCGCTCCGTCGTGCCGAGCGCAGGCAGCAACGTTACATCGCTAGCCGCGGCGGGCTCGATCTGTCCGCGCGCCAGGTTGTCGACGCGTCCCTCTAGGAGCTTCGCTCGGAGCCCCTGAAAGGTTTCGACGTCAAACCCGTAACGATCGAGCAGCTCCCGCGTGGGTGGGGGAAGCTGGGCAATGTCCAAAGGCTCCATGCCCGCGCACGTTTCTATATCGAAGCGCGTTTCGCAAGGAGCGACGCCGCTCGTCCCCCATGGGGTCCGCGCGAGCCTCCCAGTTTGTCGTCGGCTGCCATCGGCCTGTTGTCAGGTGGTCTACGATACCCGCAGGCCGAGGGCGACCCCTACTATCGCGTTCCGCAGCCTGAAAACGCCGAGCTCTACCGCAAGTACAAGGCCGTTGCTGATACCTTGCCGAACGTGCATTTTGTTGGCCGACTCGGCGCCTATAAGTACTACAACACTGGACCAGTGCGTCGGACAGGCACTCGCCACGTTCGACCGCATCTGTGAGCGCGGCACCCGCCAAATGGCGCACGCTGCAGAGTGATAAAGAGCGCTCTTCATTCGCGAAGAGCGCACACTGGACACGGTGCCGGGCGCGGGGGGCATGTGCGAGATAACGATGGTGACAAGCGGCCTAGCCGCAGGCCCGGAGCGTTCCAGAGCGCTGCGGAAGCCGGACGCGGGGGCGCTGGCTTCGAACCGAGTGGGGACGCGCATCAGAAGATCGAAAGCCCGCGTGATCTACTTGATTGGCATCCATGATTACGATTCTGACGTCGAACGCATCGCCCGTCGCTATCACGCTGAGGACCTGCGTCCGCGTTTGTTCAGTCGCGAGCGGCCAGGCGGAAGAGTAGGACCGCATCAAACGTGCAACCGCGGGCGATGAGCCGCTCGATACCCAGGTGCGTGTTGGGATAGACCCGTACGGAGATGGAACGTAATGTCAGCTTCAAGCTCGCGGACGCGCCTAATCAATGAGCCAGTTCGTGTTACGGCGCGCGCGCCTGCGCGAGTCAATCTTATCGGCGAGCATACCGATTACAACAGTGGGTATGTGTTGCCCATGCCGATCCCGCAGCAAACGACCGTGCACCTGGCCTCGCGCAGCGACGGGCTCGTGCAACTCACAAGCCTCGAGCAGGAGGGGGAGCCCGCCAGGTACGCGTTGGGTGAGGAAAAGCCTACCAAAACCTGGATCGATTATATCCAGGGTGTGACGCGGGCGCTGTCCACCCACGATCATGTCATCGGCGGCTTCGATGCCACGATCGAGTCCAATGTGCCCATGGGTGCAGGCCTGTCCTCGAGCGCGGCCCTTGAGGTCGCCATGCTTCGTGCCTTGCGCAGCGCTTTCGACCTGAGCTTGGATGACCTGGAAATCGCACGCCTAGGCCAAGAGGCCGAGGTTGACTTCGTCGGCGTGCCCGTCGGCATCATGGACCAGATGGCCTCGAGCTTAGGTACCCAAGGCAGCGCCTTACTCATCGACACGCGCTCGTTGCGCACCCAGGAGGTGCGGATCCCAGCCAGCCTTGAAGTGCTGGTATTAGCCTCCGGGGTCACCCATGCGCACGGCACCGGAGACTACCGTCGCCGGCGCGAAGAATGCACGCGCGCCACGCAGATGCTTGGCGTCTCCTCGCTGCGCGATCTGAGTCTTGAGGATCTCAAGCGGATGCATCGTCTGGAGCCCGTTCTCGCCCGTCGCGTACGCCACGTGCTGAGCGAAAACGAACGGGTGCTGCGCACGGTCGACGCCTTGGCCAACGAGGATGTTGCAGAGCTGGGCGCCCTGTTTGCGGCATCACACGCTTCCATGCGCAACGATTTCGAAATTTCTGTTCCGGAAATCGACCTCTTGGTCGAGCTCGGAAGGTCCTGCGAAGGGGTGGTCGCGGCACGGCTTACTGGAGGCGGATTCGGGGGCTCGGTAGTCATGCTGGCCGAACGCGGCAAGGGTGTGAGCGCCGCGCGAAACATTGCCGAGCAATACGCGCAAAAGAGCGGGCGTGATCCTACGATCTTACTGCCCATCGCAGGCGATGAGCCGCACGGAGTCTGAGCGCAACCGTGCAAAGTTGGGCACGTCTGGTGTCACTCCGACGGAACGCTCACGCTCACAGAGATGGTGCAGGCCGTTGGGCGTAAGCCGCTAACGCCTATGCCTCGCCACCCTGGAGGTCACGCGCGTCCCGCGTAACGGATGGCACAGTTGCTGCTTCTTTTTCGTCGCCAGTACGACTGGGGCGAAGCAGTTTCGTCGCCAGCACGACGGGGTCGACAGCAGTAAGGAGCACCATGCGGACGTTGCGCACGATGCAAAGCAGCTGGCAGCTCGCCATGGCTCTCGCAGTCATTTCCTCTGCCTGTAACAGAGCGGACGACGGAGCGCCTTACGCACCCAGTGAGGTCTTCATCTCACCAAGTCGTGGGGGAGGCAACCCGTCAGGCGCAGTAGACGCTCAGGTGCGCTCCGATGCCCAGACAGGCACCGGCAGTGGGAGCGACGGCGGCAACCTTGATGGGGGTGTAGACGGCGGCAGAGATGGGGGGTTCGTCGATCCGCGTGTGCCGGGTGCATCCGGCAATGGAGGGGCGAATGGGGGCGAAGGGGGCACGACGCGCCCGGATGGAGGCGGCGTGCGCGACGCCGGGCCCGGCCGGGGAGAAGCCGGGCTCGGCACGGGCGATGGAGGACTAAGCTTTGATAGCGGTCTTACCAGTCGGGCCCGGCTTTGGGCGCGATGCGGGTAGTGGCCCGGGCATCGATTCGGGCTTTCGCTCACCGCTGGTACCGTAGCGCACCGCGTCGACGATCGCGGCCGATTGCTCGTCCGACTTGGTATCTATAGTGGTACTAACCCGTCACTCGGCGGTACCCGTAAAACGTGGTGCAAGGCCTGACCACCGCCGCCCCGCTGTGGGCGTTGAGTGCCGCGCGTGTCGCAGCTGGACTCGGCGAATACATTATTGGCACGGGCGCGGCCGTCCTAGTGTTTGGGTGCTCGCCAGCGCTACTGACTTGGAACGCCAAATGGACGAGGCATCGAACAGGCCCTAAGCCGCACGCCTAAGGCGCTGCTCGTCGACATCGGATTACCAGGCGTCGATGGTTACTGTGTGGCGCGGCGCGTCCGCGAAGCACTGGGCGCGAGCGTGTTCATGGTCGCCCTGACAGGCTACGGCCAACCGGAAGATCAGCGCCGTTCCTTGCAGGCCGGCTTCGACGTGCACCTTATCAAGCCGGTCGATGTTCAAGCGATCAACAAGCTGCTGCTACAGGTGGAAGCCCCTGGCATGCCTGTGTTACCCGATGATGATCGGTGGTTGATCAGCAGGTCCAGGCTGCGGCATAGGCGGCTCAACGATGGGCGCGGGTCGCTCATCCGGTGGATCACTGACCGGCGACGGCAGCTCGTTCGGCGGCTCTTTGATCGGTGGGGGCACCTCGTGAGGAGGCACGGCCGGAATGCGAGGCCCAGGAATTACAGGCGGTTCTTCGAGCGGAGGAACCGGGCCCCCCGGGTCACCGCCCGGCTTCGGAGCATTGGGATTTGGGCTGGGATCAGCGCCAGGCTCAGGCGCCGGCGTAGGGATCGTTGGATCGGGCATCGGCTCGGGCGAAGGTTGCGGCTGTGTCTTGGGCTGGGGCTCAGGCATCATGGTTCGTCAGGCTGCAATCTGCGTGCCCCTGAACCGCGGCCACGCGAGGAGGGCGCGTGGACGCGCCACGTGATGCACCTCGGCCACCTAATGCAACATTGCCACGCATGCTGCATAATGACACACACGGGCTGTGACATCGTGGCGTTTATCGCCGAAAATACTGGCTTTTATGGGTGGGCATAGCCCGTGCACTGCGGGGGGCCATGGGTGTGCAAATGGTCGACAGAGTACTGATGGTGGACGACGACCCTGATCAGTGTGCGCTGGTTGAGTCGATGCTGGGTCGGTTGGGCTACGCGGTGCAAAGCACCACGTCTCCAAAAGAAGCCCTGCAGTTGGTAGGACAGGAGTCCTACTGCGCAATCCTCACCGACGTGGAGATGGAAGAGATGTCGGGTCTGGCGCTGTGTGAGCGCTTGGTGGGCACAGCGCCCCAAGTCCCGGTCATCGTGATCACAGGCCACGCAAGCCTCGAGACAGCAATCAGCGCGATGCGCGTGGGCGCTTACGACTACCTGACGAAGCCCCTCGACGCCAAGCTGCTCGGTCTCAGCGTGGCCCGTGCAGCGCAGCATGCGCGTCTTACTTCCGAAGTGAAGCGTCTGCGTGAGCAAGCGAGCGAACGTCAGGATGGCTCCGGGTCGCTGATCGGCGACAGCGCGCCGATGAAGCGGGTGTACGACCTGATCGGCCGCGTGGCGGACAGCGACGCTTCTGTGTTGATCCAGGGAGAAACCGGCACGGGTAAGGAGCTCGTGGCCCACGCGATTCACGCCGCAAGCCCGCGCCAGAACGGCCCCTTTGTGGCGATCAACTGCGCCGCGGTCCCCGCAAACTTGCTTGAAAGCGAGCTGTTCGGTCACGCCCGAGGCGCGTTTACCGATGCCAAGACGCAACGCGCCGGCCTCTTCGTCGAGGCCACGGGCGGCACGCTCTTTCTCGATGAGATCGACGACATGCCCCTCGACATGCAGGCTAAGCTACTGCGCGCCCTGCAAGAGCGAACAGTCAGGCCCATCGGCTCCAACCAGGAAGTGCCCTTTGACGTGCGCATCCTGGCTGCGACCCACCGCGATCTCGAGGCGGACACGATCGAGGGTCGGTTCCGTCAGGATCTGTACTATCGGGTTAACGTGGTGCGCATCGACGTGCCCGCACTACGCGATCGCAGCACCGACATCCTCAAGCTTGCAACGCACTTCTTGAACAAGGCCTCGCAGCAGCGCGCGGATCGGAGCTCGTTGAGCCTGTCTCCGCAGATTGCCGAGAGGCTGCTCGCCTACGATTGGCCAGGAAACGTGCGTGAGCTGGAGAACTGCATGGAGCGCGTCATGACGCTGGCCCGCTTTGACCAAGTCACCCTCGAGGATCTGCCCGAGAAGATCCGTTCCTATCGGCCTGATCGCTTTGTGTTGTCCGTGGATCAGACGGAAGAGATCGTCACCTTGGACGAGCTCGATAGGCGCTACATCGTGCGCGTGATCAAGCTCGTCGACGGAAACAAATCCCGCGCCGCACAGTTGCTAGGTCTCGATCGCCGCACGCTCTACCGCAAGCTCGATCGTTACCGGCAAGCTGAGCAACCCAACGGTCGGCCCCCCGAGCGCCCTTCGCTTGTCGAAGGTAGAGCGTGAGCGCGGAGCCCCCCCTCAGCGAAGCGAGCTCCGTAGCGGCCCAGTTGGATCGCTCTGAGTTTGTGCGCACGGAGTTTCTGGATCGCGTGGCTCACGAGCTGCGCGGTCCTGCGGGCGTTACCCTGGGCGCACTCGACGAGCTTGAGCTTGCGTTGGGTGACGCTGCTGAAGCCAATCGTGCGCTCCTGGCCATGGCGCGGCGAGGCGCATTCAAGGTCCTGCGGACCGCGGATAGGCTCACGCGCACAGCTCAGCTGGAAGCCGGAGTGAAGTTCCATCCGGTGCTCACCGACCTGCGCGAGGTGGTGCGCCGCGCGTGTGCCGATGCTTCGCGTGTCGAGGAGCGAAGCAGGGTGAAGCTTGAAATCGTGCTGCCCGAACAGACCTGCAGCATTCCCTTGGATGCGGGCTGGGTACAGGCAGCGGTGATGGAGCTCATCTCACTGGCACTGAACCTGGCGCGGCGCGAGGTTTCTGTCCAAATAGCCGATGGATGCGTTGTGCTGATCACAAGTGACGGCGCGGCCCATGGCAGCGCTCCGACTACGCAGCGTTTTGAGCGACTAGCAGACCGCAGAGATGCAGGGCTTGCGATTCCGCTGGCGCGCGAGGTTGCCCATGCGCACGGCGGTGAATTTAAGATTGAAACGAATGAGGGTGGAATGCGGGTAAATATCGCCTTCGGAGCGCCGACATGAACCTGCTACTGGTTGACGACGATGCAGACACGCGCGAGCTCGTGGGCATGTACTTTGGGCGCCACGGCATCAAGGTTCACGCGGTAGGTACCCTTGGAGCCGCCAAAGAAGCGCTCTCCAGCAAGCCTTACAGTGTGTTGATGACAGACCTACGCCTTCCTGATGGCGACGGTCGTGCCCTGCTCGAGGCAGGCCGCCCCCCACAGCTACGTTTTGCCGTGGTTGTAAGCGGCCATGCTAGCGCGCTGGATCGCGAGCTGACTCTTAACGCAGGCTTCGATGCCCATCTAGCCAAGCCGCTCGATGGACCGGCTCTCAAGCGGCTGATCGCCGATTTCGGAACTGACTCCCCCCCTTCCCGAAGCATACCATGAGCTATTTTCATCGGAGCCTGGCGCGTGACCCCAGGACTGCATGGGGTGGCGCGATCCTCGCATGTACCTACGTGCTAGGTGCCGTCTCAGAGGATTGAAAACCTTAGCTCGCAAGGCACGCCTCCCTCTACCCATGTCTGCGATGTGACTTCATGACCAAGCAGGCCCCTTTAACCGTACATCACGGACACCACGCGCTCGTTGCAGACGATGACGACGACATGCGCACGCTGCTCGCCAGCTCTCTGCGCCGTGTGGGGTTTCATGTCGTTGAGGCAAGCGACGGGGAACAGTTGGTCAACCTTTTCAGCGCACTGTGGGCAAATGACCCTACGCAGCGCATCGTGGTCATCTCAGACATCGGCATGCCGATCCGGGATGGACTCGAAGCGACCCGCATGATGCGAGAGACTGCGCCCGAGGTTCCGGTGATCTTAGTCACCGCCTTTTCTGATCTGGCAACGCTACAGGCGGCCCACGATGCCGGCGCCACACGGGTGATCCTCAAGCCTGTCGATC
>JBBSJC010000446.1:0-6932 GCA_038257655.1 Polyangiales bacterium
GATGATGATGCCGATCATCAGCGTCAGGACGATGCCGGCCACGAGTACCAGTCTCAGCCTGGACGGGCTGAACCCTGGAAAGAACAAGCGCTGGCCCAACAACACCAGCGTCATCAACAGCACGGCCGTCGCCATGGCCATGTAGGCCTTGACGCGATCATCGGCACCGACGCTCGGATCGCGATCGCGTTCGATCGCGTGCAGGCGCGCTTGTTCGCTGCGCAGTTGCTCGCGCAGGCCCGACACAAGCGTGGTTCGCTCGAGCCGTGCCGAATCTTGCGCAGGTAAGGCGGCGAGCAGTGCTTCGGCCACGTCTAAATGGCGCTGCTCGATTTCGTAATCGATCATCACGCACAAGCAGCGCGACAGGCCGCCGCGCGCGTGCGGACTGTCGGGCCATACCTTGAGCGCTGCATCGAAACCAAACCGCGTGACACTGAAACGCCGTTGCCCCTCGGTGTAGTTGTCGGGCGACTCGCGCAGGCACTGCTCTAGCTCGATCAACTGCGCACCGGCTGCGGTGCTCAACGCGTGGGCTGCCCGGTGCTCGCGGTAGATGCTGATCGCATCGCGCATGGCGAGCACGCTCGCAAAGCGGTCGTTCGGGTCGCGCGCGCAGGCCTTGTTGATGATCGCTGCCAGCTCATCGGGCACGCTACTGCCGTAATCGTAGGGGTCGACGTACATCGCGGCGTACAAAACGCTTATCGCGTCGTCGCCCTGGTGGCGGGGTTTGCCTGTGATCACTTCGTGTAACGTTGCACCCAGCAGAAACACGTCGGTGCGCTCGTCGGCGCGACCTTCTGCCAGCTCGGGTGCCATGTAGTTGGGCGTGCCGACGATCACCTCTGATTCAGGGTCGGTGCTGCGGCGCGCGACCCCCCAATCGAGCAGATACACTTCACCGAAAGCGCCGAGCATCACGTTGGCGGGTTTGATGTCGCGATGCAGCACGCCGCGGCTATGGGCGAACGCCACGGCGTTGATCACCTGCAAAAGAATGTCGAGATGCCGCTCGATCGAGGTCTGTTTGCGGTAGATCAGAGCATCCCAGCCCTCGCCCGTGAGCCGCTTCATCACGACTGCGGGGCCATCTTCGTCGAACACGAGCACGTGCACGGGCACAACATTCGGATGCTCGAGCTGGCCCGTGATCACTGCTTCGCGCAGGAGCAGCAGTTGGCCATCGCCATCGCCCGGATCGCTGACGCGTTTGATCGCGACTTCCCGCGCCAGGGCGGGTTGGTCTGCAAGCCAGACGGTGGCCATGCCGCCGCGACCGATCAACTCGCGCAGCACGAACTCTTGGTCTGCCTCGGACCCCACGTCTGCTTCGGGTAAGGTCGAAGGGCGCGGGTGCCCTGACACCGCGATCGACCCGTGGCTACGTCCGACCGTGGAGGACACCGAGACTTCGGTGATTCCTTGTTCGATGAGCGTGCGCTTGAGCTGTTCGAAATCTCGGTCCACGGCCATCCAGATCTTGGCAGATTGTCCGCGCAAGCATACTAAGGACGGCGGCTCGCGGTAGGATCAGCCTCGTGCCAGCTCACGCAACGCGTGTTGCGTGCTGCGTTCACCGGCGAATGCCAGCAGCCGTCAACGAGCGCTGGCCCAGGCGCGCGCTGAGCTTGCGTATTGGGTCCGGGTCTTACGAACGTGCTCTTCGAGATTGACCAACGTATCAAACGGAACTTTGCGTGACGCCCACGCGATCAGCCACTTAGGTAAGCTGCCACCTGGATCGACGTGAACCTGATAATCGATGGCGGTGTGGGTCGCATCAACCTTACGCAGTACGAAATACGACGAGCAGTCACTGATGCGAATGATGCCATCGCGCTTGGGCTTACCTTCGTTTACGCAGGCGAGATCGAGCCGAAATTCTTCGCCCGGTCGCACCACTTCGATCTTACGCTTCAACACCATGTCACGATCGCTGACGGGCCAGGGCGTGTCGGTGTGGGTGTAGATCAAGTGCGAGCGTGCATCGATTTCGCGCAGTAGGATGACTTCGTCGGCCCCTTCGGCCCACTCCATCGCGCCCTCGGCATCGAGCACAACCGCGAGCACGGACAGCACGTCACCTTCGATCACGCCTTGTCCGCGGAATGTGGGCAGTGCTTGACCAGGCTCATCACGCACGCTGACCGTGATGCCGCGCTCGGAGTCGATCACGCGAAAGCCCGAGCTAGAAGCGTCTGCTGCCGTCATGCTGGCAAACAGCAGGGTTAGTAGAGTGAGTGGTAGACGCTTCATCGATAGCCCCCGCAGCCGTACCGAGGGCCGCCGAACAGTAAGCATCGCAGGCTAGGACAGCGTGCAGCAACGCCTGCAGCGCACGCTTGTGGGACGTGTCACGCATTGGGTGCGGACCGCTGCCGACATCGGAGTGGGGCGCCTACGCTGACGTCCCGACAGCCAAGACGCTCACCTGGGAGGCGAGCGGGAGCGACTCGATCTGGACGTTTCTGAGTGCACGCGATGCGTTCGCCACGCGCTGGCTTGTGCGCGTCCTACCGGGGGTCTCCGCCCTGGATCTGCCTACCCTGTTAGCCACACTGCCTTCGAGCGGACTTGCCGCGAGCGAGCTCACGGCAACCCTGAGCACGTGTGATGTCGACCCTGCCGGCAACTGCACGCGCGCAGCGGGCGGCGCGTTTTTCATGCTTGCAGCCGCGGGTAGTGAATAGTCAGACCGCCCTCGGCTCTCTTATCGCCTCCAGGCGAGAGGCGGCTCTCAAAGCTGCGCGAGACTGGGCTCGGACAGCTGTTTACGAAGCACGGTAAAGCGTAAGTCATCCCGTTGCGGCAGACCGGATCGGGGGTTGCCATAGGGGAAGGGCCGCTCTTCCCCAGTTTGTGCGTAACCTCGCCGTTCGTACCACGCGATAAGCTCGTGACGCTGGGCGATCACCGTCATTTCTATGATTGGTTTGGCGAGCTGCGTGCGCGCTACAAGCTCAGCCTGAGTGAGCAGGGCGCGGCCGATGCCGTTCGCTTGCTCACTTGGGCGCACTGCAAACATACCCAAGTGCACGCAGTCGTGGTGGGGGGAGAGCCACACGTTGCCGAGCAGGCTCGCTGCTCTTTCGCCGAGCAAAAAGAAGGAATCGGCGCTCCGCATCAGCTGCGTCACTTCTTCTGCGTCGGTGCGCTGGCCCTCGAGCAAGTCCGCTTCGGTCGTCCAACCCTGGCGGCTCGCTGGGCCACGATAGGCGCTCTCTACCAGGGCGACGATCGCAGGCACGTCCTGCGCTATGGCGCGCCGGAATGACAAGGATGCGGACATGGTGCTAGCGCGAGCCAAAGGCAGGTGGCCGCTTTTCGAGCAGCGCCTTGACGCCTTCCATGTGGTCGTGGGAGTTCTGAACGATGCCCTGATAGGTGGCCGCGGCGTTCAGCGCCTGATCCAGCGTTTGATGCTGCGCTTGGTAAGCGGCGACCTTGGTCATGCGCACCGCGAGTGGCGCGTTGGCTGCGATCAAAGCGGCCTTGTCGCGAGCAGCCTGCAAGAGCGTACTGGTGTCGACGACCTGGTGTACAAGGCCGATGTGCTCGGCTTCCTGCGCGTTGAGGATGCGTCCGGTCAACATCATATCGAGCGCACGGGGAAAGCCGACCACGCGCGATAGGAAGAAGGCGCCGCCGTCGCCTGGCACGAGGCCGAGCTTGACGAACGTGGAGCCGAACTGCGCTTCGCGCGTGGCGATGCGAATGTCCGCCATGCACGCAAGGTCAAGCCCCGCACCGATCGCCGCGCCATTCACCGCCGCAATCAGCGGCTTTTCGAAGCGTGCAATGCGCCGGGGCACGCGATGGATGCCGTCGAGATAGCGGCTGCGCAGCGCAAACGGTTCGCCTGCGAACATGCCCGTCTTATCGAGCATCGCTTTTACATCGCCACCGGCGCTGAAAGACTTGCCCGCGCCTGTCAGAATCACACAGCGCACATCGTCATCTTGCTCGGCCGCGTCGAAGGCGCGCTCGATGCTTGCGATCATCTCCATGCTGTAGGCGTTGCGCGCGGCTTCGCGATCGAGGGTGATGGTCGCCACATGCCCGTCTGTCTCGTAACGAAGATCTGTCAATTCCATTTACTTGTCCTCTCCCCGTCCAGTCACCCGTGCAGTCATCCGTCCACTCATGCATCGAGGCCGGCGCGAAACTCGGGCGCCGCGATATCGATAAGCGCGCGTTTGCGCTCTTGCAGGTTCTTACCGCGCAGATCGGCGACCCCGTATTCGGTGACTACGCGCTGCACGAGCGAACGTGGTGTGGTGACCGGCGCCCCCTCAGCAAGGCGCGACACGATGCGACTGCGCTCGTCATTTCTGCCGCCGCGTGAGGGCAGTGCGAGGATGCACGAGCCGCCCGGTGCGAGCGCCGCGCCCATCGCAAAATCGAGCTGCCCTCCGATGCCGGCGACTGCCCGCTCGCCGAGCGCTTCGGCGTTGGCTTGTCCACTCAGGTCGACCTCGAGGGCGGAGATGACGGATACGAAACGCGGCAGTTGTGCGATGAAACGCGGGTCGTGCACGACCCCTGAATGCTGCATGTGGATAGCGCGATTGTTGTGGGCGAATGCAAACAGACTGGCATCGCCCATGATCTCGCAAACCGACGAATCCTCAGGTCGTGGGCTCATCGCGCCGGATTCGTATAAGGCGCGTGCTGAGCTGACGAGCAATGAAGTCAGGCGCAGGTTGCGCTTGTGCTTGAGCTTGCCCACGAGCGCCTCAGGTATCCCGCCTAGGCCCGCTTGAATCGTGCTGCCGTCCTCGATCAGATCGGCGACGTAGGCCGCGATCCGCGCTTCCACGTCTCCCACGTGCGCGGTGCGATACTCGCGCAAAGGCTCGTCGTGCTCTACGAGCACATCGATTTCGTGGGCCTCGAGGAAGCAGGGGCCGAGGGTGCGCGGCATACGCGCGTTGACCTGAGCAATCACCAGCGGCGCCTGTTTGGCAAGCGGCAGTGGATAAGACGGCGAGACGCCGAGCGAGTAGCGGCCGCTGGCATCGGGCGGCGCGACTTGGATCAACACCACGTGGGCGGGCAGCGGCCCGCGCTGCGAATACACGTGCAAGGCATCGAAGTAGCGCATCGGCACGTAGCTCGCTTGACCACGCGAAAGCGCTTTGGCCGCCTCGCCGCCGGGATGAAACGTGCGGTAGTGGAAGTTCGCGGCAAAGCGTGGGTCTACGTAGGGTGCGTTGCCGATAAGGAAGCCTCCGACCACGTCCAGGTTGCTGAAGCGTGACGCCTGGCGACCGAGCTCTTCGACTAACGCTTGCGGTAATCCACACGCAGGCGGCACGAGCACGCGGTGTCCAGGCTGAATGCGCGCGATGGCAGCTTCGAGGCTCTCGCAGGTAGGCATGGAGCTCACATAGCATCGGCGGACGGCACGCCCACCGTGGCGGCACGCTCGAGTCGTACAAGCCGCAGCGCACAGATCACCCCGACTGCGACGACACAGGTGCCGAGTGCGAAGCTCAAGCGAAAAGCAAACACCGAGCGCACGCCGCCCGTAGCTTCGACGACCGCAAACATGATTGCCATGCCCAAGGCGTTGGCGATGGTCGCGCTCAACGTCATCAGGCTCGACGCGGTGCCCAAGAGCTAGGGACCCACACGGGAGGTGACGATGGCCACCGTGCCGGGTGAGCTCATGCCCAGGCCCACGCCCGCTATCACCAGGCTGGGCACGAGAATCAGCGGGTTGGGCCTATCGCCCAAGGCCATGAACGCCGCAGTCGCCACGAAGATGGCAATCGCTCCGAAAAAGACGAGCCGCGCCGCACCGAAGCGCAGCGCCAATCGTCCTGCAAAGGGGCCGGTCAGGCCCATCGCCAAGGGTCGCCAGAAAAGCTGGAGCGACAGCACTGCCGGCGAGAAATGCCACAGCTCAGACATCATGTAGGGGAGGGCCAAAAAAGCGCCCATATACGAAAAATTCATGGTGAAGCGGCAGAGCAAGCTCAGGCTCACATTGGGATCAGACAGTAAGAACGGTGGCAGTACAGGGTTTTCTGCCCGGCGCTCAGCCGACACCGTCCAGATGACCGCGAGCCCCGCAACCAAGAGGCAGCTGAGCACATGCCAATCCGCTAAACCGTAAGTCCCGAGCCAAGTTGCCCCGAGCATCAGCGCCCAGGAAGCGAGGCCCACGGCGCATGATCCCTCCCAATCGAAGCCGCCGCGCGTGGGAAAACGTTGCTCATCAAAGCCGATAAAAGCGGCGATAAGTGGTGGTAGACCGAGCAGCACTTGGCCTGCAAACAACCAACGCCAGGACATTACCTCAAGCAGGCTGCCGCCGATCACGAGCCCCAGCAGCGGCGAAATCGCGATCGTGCTCGTCCAATAACCAAGCGGCGTCGCGCGCTGCTCGGGGGGAAACAGGCTGGTCGAAATCGCAAGGCCTGCCGGCACCATCAGCGCAGTGCCCATGCCAGTGAGTACGCGTGCGGCGATAAGCGGACCTATCGAGGGCGACAGGGCCGAGCCCACCATGCCGAGCAGCGCTAGCAAAGAGCCCAGCACCCAAACCCGCTTGCGTCCGAAGTTATCGGAGAGCCTGCCGGCTGCCGGCGTGAGCAGCGCAACCACCAACATGGGCGCCAAGCTCACCCAATTGGTAAGCGCTCGTTCAGAGTCGAGGTCCTTGGCTATCGTGGGCAGCGCGGCCGTTAGAATGGTAAGCGTGATGTTCGAGGAGAAGATTCCCCACAACGTCACGACCAGCGCAAACCGTGCCTTGCGCAGAGACCGTGGATTCGCAGGCTCGGCGGACACAGCGCTCAAGGCAGCCAGACTACTCTCCGCGCCTCCTGCCCGCGAGCCTGCTCGTGCTAGCCAGGCTATATCGCGCCCTCTAACGGAGGAACACCCATGGTTGCCAGAGTCGCCGTTCGCTGGGAAAAACA
>JBBSJC010000447.1:0-6930 GCA_038257655.1 Polyangiales bacterium
AGCCGACTGTCAAAGATCACAGGCCAGTTTCCAAGCTTCGGCATGTTCCGGGTCGCTACGCTGACCAGCACATCGCGTGACCGGGCCACGCCCGTGTACGCTTGCAAGCCCTTGATCGAGATCTCGGCCGTCTTCTCGGCCGTGGAGGCAGCGGTAGTAAGCTCCTCGAAGAGCATGTTTCGATACACTGACGGCGTCTTGATCGGCACGCTGTTGCCCGGCCGATTGCTCAGCTCGACATGCAAGCACTGGTGGGGCAGCGCAGGAACATTGAGAGTGTCACAGACCTTACCGGGAGAGCTCGCGCCGCAGTCGAACTGGAACAGATTGTTGCCCACGCTTGGGCTCTGGTTCGCGACCGCCTCTCCCTTTGGGACGGGTACCCACGGGTCCTTGTAGCGCTCCTCGATCTGTGCTCCCCAGTTGGCGATGCGAAACCGAGCTTGGATCTTATTCGCGGACAGCGTCGTCCCATTCAGCTCAGGGTTTGCATAGAAGACGTTGTGCGCTCCGCGAGCAGTGTTGATGAAGTGACCATCTGTATTCATCGTTCCGATCTGGAGCGCACTCGTAAACTCGACCCCTGGGGGGCAGCCCGTGCCAACCGCCAGTGGTGTCAACCACGAGCTCGTGTCGCGGGGGATGTACATATCGTCCGCAATTTTAGCCGGGGAGCCGACGACCTCTGGAACTGAGACCACAGTCACCTCTCCGGTCGACAGCACCTTGGCCATACCCATGAAGATCTTGAATGACGTGTTGGCACCGATTCCGAGCGAACTCAGACTCACACGCAGCTGAATCGCCCAGTCTGCGCCGCCCTCACTCGTGGACTGCTGCGTCCAGGAACCGATGGATCCATCCATGATCCAAGAGGGCGGGCCCGCGGTCGCCTGCGCTAGCCAAGCGCCGTTCGCGTCAGCCTGGTAGTGCGTAACCTGACTCGTGGGATAGACCGCAGGCTCGGCCCCGGTGGTCGCGACCACCGGGATGCGCGCGGCAACACCCCTTGCGTTGGGGAGGTAGAAGCCAATGAAAATATGATCATTTAGAGCCGAGACGCCTCGACCAGACTTGTTCTGGATCGAGATAGAAAGCTCGCTTCCGTCTTCGCTTTGGATCATTCGGTAGCCGCCTTCGCCGGTCGCCGGATTCCCCTCGTTGTTGCGAAAGGCCGCGATGGGCGAAGCTCCCCAACGGGGTTCGTTCAGCTCCTTGCGGACATCGGCGCGCACCACATTCCCGCTCGCATCTTTCATCGTATACCAGAGGGGGTCGGGTTTCCCGGTGAACGGAATCCCCTGGGGCTTCGCGAAACAAACCGATTGCGCTTGAACGCTCCCGCTCGTTGCAAGCGTAAGCGCAAACGCAGCAAAGACCCAGATTGGGTTTGCTCGAGGTATACCGTGCTTTGAAGGCGACATGTGCATCACTCCGAATATAAGAAGGGTTCTGAGGGATAGAAAAAGGTGTTCGCTCATGGGATGGTCTGAACCACGACCGCGAAAGGAAGTGTAAGGTTCTGCCCTCTGTTGACCCCAGATGTTGGAAACGGGTCAGGGAACGGATCTCCCCAGGTATGGGAGAACGAATAGAAAGTCGTTCCGCTGACACCCTTCTGATAGAGCTGCACGTGCCCGGAGGTCGCGTAGCAGTCGCCACCAATCCAGTACGTCTTCCCCGCAGTCAGGGTGCGCGAAGACGACACGGGCGTTCCCGCACTCGCTCCCTGGCCGATGACGATGTCATCAGTGCTGTAGGTCACGAGCTTCCCTGGGCGTCCGGGGGTCGCGGTGTCGTCTGCGTAGATCACCGTCCGGCAGAACCCCCCTGCGGTGCGGCCAACAACAGAGAATGCCCTCAGCAGTGCGGATTTCGTCGCGACGATGGGTATGAGGTAGCCGAATCCGTTGTCGGTTTGGAAGTTGGTCCAGGTCGCGTCGACACTGTTGTAGCCGAGCGGATATGGAGTATTGGTCACGCACTGCGCGGTTGTTGTGCCTTCCAGGCAGATCTGAGTGGGCAGGTTGCAAGCGAGGGTTTGAGCCCAGGTGCCGTTGCTCTGACAGGTTTCGGGTTGCTTGGTGGCCTCACCGCAGCGCTGCTTGGTAGGCACGCATTCGCCCGTGCACTGCTCGGTCCCATTCACGGAGGCACAATCTGGGTCGGCCGCAGGACACGTGGCGGCAGTGCCCCACAGTCCATCAGACGAACACGTGCGAACCTGCGTCGCGCTGGTGCAATCCGTCGTTCCAGCAATGCATTGGATGCAGCCGCTCGCACCGACACCATTACCCGAGTATCCAGCCGGACAGGTGCATGTATTAGGTGCCCCAACCTGATTGTTGCAAGTCGCCTTCGGTGTATTGTCGCAGCCGCCGTTGTTGACGAGGCATTCGTTGACATCGTCACAACGCGTACCATTGGCATTCAAAGTCCAACCGCTGGTACATGCGCAGACCGGGGTTCCGGACGAGGTGGTACAGATCTGGTCGCAATCCTTGATGACAGTCTGATGATTGCTGCAGGTAGTGATATCGCCGGACGAGCTGCAACTTGGTACGAAGTCTTCATCTGCTGCACCACTGCAATCGTCATCGATGTTGTCGCAATCAGCGTCCGTGCTGCTCGGCGGGGTGCCGGCTGTTGCGCTGCACGTCACGCTATTCCCTGCGCTATTGCAGAGCCAAGTCCCGTCTCGCTTGCACGGACCGAGTCCGACGCTGCAGGCGGTGCCTGCGGTGCTGCATCCTGTTGTACGTTGAGTGCACGTAGTTCCTTGCCAGCCGGCGGCGCACGTGCACGTGTAGCTGTTCACCCCGTCTGCACACGAGCCACCGTTCTGGCAGGGATTCGGTGCGCAATCGTTGTTGTTTGTGCAGGCCTTACCGTCGGCGGCGAGCGTGTACCCTGCGTTGCAGCTGCAAGCGAAGGACCCCGCGCTGTTGGTACACGTTTGAGCGCAGCCGCCGTTGTTCGATTTGCATTCGTCGACGTCGTCGCAAACCTGACCGTTACCCTCATAACCCACGGCGCACACGCAGTAGTTGATGCCCTCCACCGCGACGCAATCGGCCACGGAACTGCAGTTGCTACCCTTCGCATCGGTGCAGACTGCGTTGGCCTGACAGGCGTTGATGCCGTCCCCATTGAACCCTGGCGTGCAGTCGCACTCAAAGCCACCGAGCACGTTCTTGCACAGGGCGAGCGCGTGGCACTGCGCGGTGCCGGTTTCGCATTCATTGATGTCGACGCAGGTGCGGCCGTCGGCAAGCGGATCGCTGTAACCCTTGGGACAAATGCAAACCGCAGCACCGCTCTCCTCGCTGCAGGTTGCTTCGGGCGCGCATTGCGCCGTCGCACATGCCATGCCTGCTTCCGGCCCCGCCTCGGACATTCCTGCTTCGGGCAGCGCCGCGTCGCCGATGGAACTATCCATGCCCGCATCCGTGCGTACGTTCGAGGTGCAAAGGCCATCCCTGCAGCGTTGCCCCTTCGGACATGACATGTCGGCAGAGCAGGTGGCGCAGTCGCCTCCCTTGCAGGAGCTTGGGTCTTTGTCTGAGATCTGTAGCGGCTTATCCTCGATCCCTAAGATCGCGTTGCAACCTAGCGCACCGAAGCAAACCAGCACTAAGATTAGGATCTTCACGTTGAACGTCCTCATCACCAGGTTCCTCCAAGCGAGGCGCCGGCAAAGCCAGGCGACAACGCGGGTGTTAAACGCGCGCTTGGTCCGCTTGATTTCGTCTCTTGCTGCGAGGAACGCGGCCAGAAGAACAGCAGCGCACCACCAGCGAGCCCGGCCGCGCCCATCACGAAGGTTGTCGTCGATACGTTGCCTGCCGTACGTGCATCGTCGTTCAAGCGCTTAGAACGACTGTCCGGGCAGGAGCTGCCGCAGTCGGCGCGATCCAACTTATCCTTCGCCTGCAAACCAAACACCAGGCTAGTCACTAAGCTTCCCACTCCTAGCGCAGCGACACCGATGCCGACGTACTGTCTCGTGATTCAGCGCGGCCCTGGCTGTGCTTCAACTGCTGGCTTGGCAACCGGGGCGGCCTCCGGCGCGGAGGCGCCCACAAGGGGCCTGAGCACCACCCGCAGGGACTCCCGCTCCCCACCCTTGACGCTTACGGTCTGCTTCGTCGATAACCGTCCCTCGGCGTGGAACTCGAAGACGTGGTCACCGACCTCCAGCACCAGCGTCCCGCTCGGACCAAGCTCCATCACCGTGCCATCGACGGTGACCGTGGCAACATCGGGCACCATCGCCACGTGCACCTCGCCGAGGTAACCCTTTGCTCGCTCCAGCAGCTTTTCGGTCTCTGCGCGCATCCGTGCGTCAAGAGGGGTGACCTCGGAGTCGAGAGCTTCCTGCAGAAACGCAGCACTCTCGCCGTAGTTGCGCAGCTCGAACTCCACGATGCCCAGACCGCGCAAGGTGCGTGCGTTGGGACGCAGGACGTGGGCGCGCCGAAACTGCTCGCGCGCTTCCGCGAAGTTGCCGAGCTCGAGCTCGTTTACAGCGTCGCGGATGGCGGCCGTGTACCCGGGCGGCGGCGCTTCTGCTGCCGGCTTCGCCTTGGCTCCTGACTGTGCGCTCACCAGCGTGCTGAACGCCCAGAGCCAAAGCGCCGCGATGATCGCCAGCTGCCTCGTGAATTTGAACATGAACCCCTCGCCCCAAAGCCCGTTGCCGCTGTGAACCTCGTGTGCCGAGCCGCTTAGCCGCCCCCGCACGAAATCCCCCACATGTCCGCGAAGCTTCGCGACGGGGGTCCGGCAGTCAATGGCGGGGAGGGCAAAAGGTGACGCAACTTGGGGTGATTGGGCGGATAATCGAGCAAATTCGCGTCATCCCACCCGCTCTTGTGAGCTATCGCGGTGAGCGTAACGTGGGGTAACTGGGGATTGTGATGCCGGGTGTCACTGGGCTGGCGCGATCAACAGGTGCTGAGATCCCCAGACGCGAGGGTGGATAAGACGCATAGTTACTCACGCGGCCCTAGAAGCGCTGAGACAGGCCCACACCGTCAGGTCCGATCGATACGGTCGTCGCACGCTGTGTTGTATCGCTGCGGTCCTCGAGAAAGAAAGCCAGCACAGCACCGGCCAACACGGCTCCCGAAACGCCAAACGTAAGGTTGGTGATGAGCTGCAGGCGCTCGCCGCTTTTTTGGATCGCGCCACACTTTGTCTCGCACTTCTTGTAGTCGTCGAGCTTGCCGCGAGCCGCAACGCCAGTGCCCACCGCCGCCCCGGCGACCGCGACGGCCGTGCCTGCTAGCACCCATGTCCAAATGCGCGGGCGGCGGCCTCTTGCGGGCGCCGCCTCTGCCGACTCGGGCTGAGGCTGCGCGGCCAGTGGGCCTGCCGCGGGTTGGACGTTGGTTGTCTCAGTCTCGCCAGCCACGGATAGCTCCAAGGAAAGCTCGTCCTGAACCCCAGCGGCGACACTCAGGTCTTCTCGACGTTCGCGATAGCCGCCGGCTCGAACCACCACCGTATGCTGGCCAGGGTCAAGAAAGAGCTTGCCGTCAGTGAGCGTGACGACCTTACCATCGACGAGAACCTCCGCGTCTGCTGGGCTTATCTTCACACGGTACACCGAGACGAACTCGCGCGCGCGGGTGAGCAAACCTTCAACCTCGCTGCGCTGCTTTGTGGTCAAAGGCTTGCGCGGATCCGCAAGCGAAGCCTCGAGCTCCGCGATCGCATCTACGTAGCGCCTTAGCTCGAACGCCGTCACGCCCAAGCTACGCCAGGTGCGCGCGTTAGGATTGGCGTCGTGGGCGCGCCGAAACAAGACACGCGCTTCTTCCCAATTGCCGTGATCGAACTCGGCGACCGCCCGGGCGATCGTGTCGTCGTACTCCTTCGTATTTTGTGCCGACGCTTGCGCGCAGAACGTGAGCAAAACGAGAGCTACGGCGGCTGAAAGATAGCGTAGATGATTCACAGACGGGCGATAGCACGGAAGCGATGAGATGTGGGGCGATCGGCGTCTCCGAGCACGCCTGGCACTACGCCGGACCGCGGGCAGCGCGTCGTCCAAGCATCGTCCAAGCATCGTCCATGCGTCGTCCATGCACGGTCCACGCACGGTCCATGCATCGTCGAGCGGGTCGAGCACATGCCGCGTATCCGAACTCGCTATGCGTGGTCAGGCGACGGCTTGTCCACTACAGGCATTCGCTGTGCAGCGGCTGTTGCAAAGGCTCTATGAGAACAGCCACCTTCAAGCGACGCGCCTTTATCCCAATGCCCGCACGCTACGCGGACTTGGCATCGTGGAGTTCGAGTTCAAGAACTATGGAGTGCCGGGAGACCGAGGTCACCGATCCAAACACGCTACCCCGGCTCGATCCGAGCTCTAAACCCTCTCAGCAAGACGCAGGTCAGGGCGAGATGATGCGGGAAGCCGGGGCAGGCGCTAGCGATGCCGCGCTTGACGGAAGCGTCGACATGGGTGACTCGGGAATGGACGGCTCTACACCCATCGTGCCAAACCAGCCTGTTGCACCCACCACTACTGGCTTTGCGACATTAGGAGCCCGTCGCACCGATGGCGCTCTTACTGTCTACGATGACGGATTCGAGAAGGCCCCGCGCACGTGCACGGGAAACGGTTTGTACTGCGTTACGGGAGGATTCGAGCCATGAGGTCCACGAGAAGGGACATAATCGCTGCCGGCGTGTTCGCGGGCGGTGCCGCGTTAGCTGCAGGCTATGGATTGCGCGCGCTCGCCGAAGGGGCGCCCACGGTTCAACCTCTGTTTTATTCGGGCACTCTCGAAGACAACGGTGCCCTCGCCCAAGGTAAGTATAAGATCATCCTTACCATTCACAGTGCCGCTGCGGCCGGTACCGAGATCTGCAAGAGTGAGACAGTCGACGTAATGGTCCAAAGCGGACGTTTTCGGGTGG
>JBBSJC010000448.1:0-6928 GCA_038257655.1 Polyangiales bacterium
GGGAGTTGCAGGGTTTACCGGAGTCGCACGCATCGCGACGAACCCTTGTCCATCAATCAGCTTCCGCGCGCGGTAGCTGGCGTTCGGTAAGCGAAACGTTGTGATTTCGGCTTCGACGAGGGTCCAGCACAGGAGCACTTCCGTCGCTCCTTCCAAGTAGGAGGGCAGCTCGACCAGCCCAAGTCCGAGATCGCGCACGTCGACACCGAGCTGCTGAAGCGCGCGCCGCTCATGGTTCAGCAGGCTTTCGAGCGCCTCCGCCAGTGCGGTGCCGGCGTCCGAATCCTGAGCTTGCCATGCCGCGACCACGGGATCGGCCATCCAGGGCGTACCGGGCGGCATAGCGGTCGCGCCACCGTCTCCGTCCGTGCGCAGTTGAGCGCTGAGCTGCATCATGCGCTCCAGTCGCGGACGAATACGCGGCAAGAGAGCGTTGGCTTCTACAAGCGTGAAGTATCTCTTTCGCACGAAGCCCGGCATACCTGCTCTTTTTTCAAACGGCAATCACGTTCGACCTCAAGTGGGTCGAGGTGGCCCCTTTCGAGGTCAAAGCTACGCTAGTGCGATGCACGAACGCGATCCCATCGAGCGCTTCCGAGAGGCCTTCAAACGCGCCCTGGAAAGCGAGCCCTTCGATGCAGCGCGTGCCGCACTCGCGACTGCAGACAAACGTGGACGTCCTTCGTTGAGGTTCGTTCTCATGAAGGAGCTCGACCAGCACGGGTTCGTGTTCTACACCCATGCGGATAGCCGCAAAGGCCGCGACCTCGCCGAAAATCCCCAGGCTGCCCTGACCTTTCATTGGTTCACGACTGGCGAGCAAATCCGGGTCGAGGGTGCGGTCGAGCGGGTGAGCGATGCCCAGTCCGACGCTTACTTCGCGACCCGCCCGCGCGGCAGTCAGCTCGGTGCTTGGGCCAGCGCGCAGAGCGAGCCGATTTCAAGCAGAGGCGAGCTCGAGCAACGAGTTGCCGAGATGGCGCGCCGTTTCCCCGAGGGGACGATCCCTCGCCCCGCAAACTGGGGTGGCTTCCGCATCGTGCCGGCCCGGATCGAATTTTGGTACGACCGAGAAGATCGCCTTCACGACCGCATCCTGTACGTGCGGTCCGGCGAAGGCTATGAGCGTTCACTGCTGTCTCCATGAAAATCCTGGACGCCATTACCGCACTCGACCCCGCACGTAAGCCACGGCTTGCGGCCCGCTGGCACATTGCGCTCGATGCCAAAAAACGCATCTCCACGGATGAGCAGATCGCACGCGGCCTCGTACTCGTCCCGCGCTGGCTGGATGAACGGGCTCTGCCGGACGGAGCGCGCGAGGCGTTGCGCCTGCTGTGCGCTTCCCCCAAGGGCTTGCTGCGCAGCGCCTTACCCTCCGAAGTGGAGCGATTGATCGAGGAAGGCGTCGTCTTCCCCGATCCGGTCCGCATCGAGCGCGTGGTCTTGCCCAGCGCCTTTCGCTTACAGCTTCCGCCTTCTCCTTCCGACAGTCCGCTCTCTGCGCGGGTGCTGCTGCTCGATCTCGCAGAGGAAGCCCGACGCGAGCTGTGCGTGCACCATCTGAAGCGCCTTTCGCCTCTGCCCTGGCCCATGCTGCTCGAGACCGTCCTAGAGCGACTCGAGGACCCCGCCTGGCTCAAGCAGGAAATAGCGACGCTCGCCGAGGCCGAGCGTGTGTTGCTGCTGGCGATCGATGCCTTGGGAGGCACGGTGACGCCCGAAGAGGTGCTGGAGCTCGAGCGCGAGCCCTCGCGCATTTCCCAGGCTGGGAGTCTGAGTGTTCCCCGCCGCAGCGCGATCTACCCACTGGCCCGTCGTGGTCTGGTGCTGACGCGAGCGACCGGCTGGGTGATGCCCGATGAGGTCGAGCGCGTGATCGGTGGTCAGCGCCGCGCACGGGCGGCGATCGATCGGCAGCGGCTGCTGATGAGTCGCCACATGTACGAGCTGTCTCCAGCCCGTGCGCGTCTTGCGGACTCACCTGGCGTGCTCGCGGTAGGGTTGTTGTCCGCGCTCGCCGGTCGTGGCGAGCTGCCCGCCGAAGGGAAGGGGATGTCCCGCGGTGCGGTGCGTCGCGTGGCCCAGCAGCTGTTCATTCAGCCCGAGCGGGCGGAATTGCTCGTTTGCTTGGCGCGCAGCGATGGGCTCTCTCGCGCCCCAGTTCCGCTCTCGATCGCCAGCGCCCGTTTGTGGCGGGCTTGGCGGCGCGGTGGCGCCTGGGACGAGTGCGCGCGCGAGCCCGATCTCTTTCGCCCTGGCCATCCGGTCACGGCGAAGGCAGCAGCCCTACTGCGCGAATCCGTGCTGGAAGCGCTGTTGCTGATGCCGGCGACCGAATTCGCTCTCGTCAGCGATGTCGAGGCCGCTGCCGTCAGTGATCGTCGTGCACTCAGCGCGCAACGCGCCCTGACGGCTGCCACACGTGGCGGCCAAGACGTGATTCCAAGCGCTCTCGAAGTGGTGCGCGTGTTGCTCGAAAGATCCTTGCCTGGCCTAGGGCTCATCGATCGTGGCGCAGTCGAACAAGGCGAGGTCGTGCGCATCGCGCCGAGCGCACGCGTCTGGCTTGATCGCGGGGTCGACCTCGAGGAGCACACCGATACGCACGAGGCGTCGGCCATTTGGCTCGCTGACGACCGCTTGTCCTGCACGTCGAGCTGCGATGTCGCTGCGATCATCGAGGCTGGGACCTACGGCGTCACGTGGGTCGACGATGCGTCGGTCGGTCTCGGTTTCACCGCAGATACTCTGGCGCGCGCGTCCGAGCGCGATCCAGATTTGGCCGGCCTACGCGCAGCACTCGCCGTGCTCACGGCAAGCGTACCGGCCGCGCTCGAAGTCGCCCTGCACGACGCGGTCACCCATCGTCCATACTGCACAGTGACGGACGCTACGGCCTTCGTCAGTATCGACGATCCGCTGCTGCGCCTCGCCCTTTACAATGATCCGTCGGCCCGGGATGTATGGGTTTCCCCACCGCTGAATGACGGTCTTTTGGTCCGGACCGGCGTGCCTCGGGAACGCGTTTACGAGCTGCTCACCCGCCATGGTGCGCGGCTGCATCCAACCCCTAATGGTCCTGATTCGGCGACTGCACCTGTAGCTACAGATTTGCAGACGCTCGAACAGTCTTGACTCAAACAGGCGTTTGCATACCCTGATGGCGGCCTTTGGGGGGCCAGCTTGGCTGGGAGGATGTAGATGGCAAACGGTACCGTGAAGTGGTTCAACGATAGTAAGGGGTTCGGATTCATCAGCTCGGAAACGGGCGCTGACGTCTTCGTCCACTACTCGCAAATCAATGGCGATGGCTTTCGAACACTTGAAGAAGGTCAGTCCGTGGAATTTGAGCTGCGCGACGGTCCAAAGGGCAAGTTTGCCGAAGCAGTGATGCGCGTCTCGTAGCGCCAGGACTTCGCTGTCATTACGTGGGCTTGCCCAGGACTTGCTTGGGCGGGAAGCTGGCCCAGCTCTCGTCACTCAGAGGGCAGCCCCAGTTGGCTGCCCTTTTTGCGTGGCAGCTCATCAAGTAGAGCCGAGGGAGGCCGTCCTTTTGCGTGGCAGCGCACCGGCTGCACCGAGTTAGCCCGCCCAGACCGCAGGTGGGGTTGCTCTCGCAGCCTCATGCCGCTAGGCTCGCTTCGCGACTTTCGGGTGCAAAAGCGTCCGGGTGTACCCACCGAGCGTGGGACGCCACGGAGAGGAGACGTACCGATGCGAAAGCAGATGTTTCTGTCCAAAATTCATCGTGCAACCATCACGCATGCAGACCTCGAGTATGAAGGCAGCGTGACGATCGACACCGACCTCCTGGAGGCCGCGGACATCTTCGAGAACGAAGCGGTCCACATCTGGAACGTCACTCAAGGCACCCGCCTGATGACGTACGCCCTGCGCGGCCCGCGTGGCTCCGGCGTGATCTGCATCAACGGCGCCGCCGCCCACCTGAACAAGCCCGGCGACTTGTGCATCATCGCAACCTTCGGCGACATGGATGTCGAAGAGGCGCGCAAGCACGAACCCAAGGTCGTGTTCGTGGACAGCAAGAACCGTATCGCTCAAGTCGACGACAAAGAGCGGGCGGGACCGGCCATGCCCCGCAAACTAGAAATCGTTCACTGACGGTCGGCCGGCGCGTGGGGCCTCCCCCTGCGGCGCGCCTCACCCCGGCCCCTCTCCACTCGTGGAGAGGGGAGGAGTTTATGTGCACGAGATTGTGCTCTCCTCCCTCTCCCACACGCGTGGGAGAGAGCCGGGGTGAGGGCACTTACCCATCTCCCACACGCGGGGGAGATGGCTGGGGTGAGGCCGCTTCGCAATCACTGCGCGGTCATCGGGCCTGCGGCCAGACGGTGGCGTTCTTCGCGGACTACCCTGAGTAACGCGTCTTGTTCTACGACGCCGGCGTCTAGCAGGGCGGCCATGTAGCCGTCGGCGTAGCCGTGGGCTCGCGAAAGCTTGGCGTAGGCGCCGCCTTCGAAGCGAGCTTGCACTACGTTGCTGAGCAGTCTGCGCAGCACCTCGATCAGATCTTCTTTTGCCATGCGACGGCCTCCCGACGCTTCCTTCTCTGCCTGAGTTCGATCGCGGTCAAGAAAGTGCGCTATGTAGGGGCGCGTAACGACAGAGGGCGCTACGTAAGCGCCCGCCCTTGCCGGGGTGGCGAAATGGTAAACGCAGACGGCTTAAAATCGTCAGTTGGAAACAACGTGCGGGTTCGAGTCCCGCCCTCGGCACCAGGTACTTTCCGCTAGTCAATGTACTTGCCTATCAGCAAGGAGAGCTTCTCTTTGGTGACGGCAGACAGGGCTGACTTGGGCGTGATGATCGCGTGCGCAAGGGCATGCGCAGCGGCACTGTTTGCTGGAGTCGGCCAATCCCGTGTGGTCGCGATGATCTCACGCGCTGTGCTCACGTTCTGATTGAGCACTGCGATCACATTTTCGACGCTGACGGCCGCCTCGGTCATGTGCCAGCAGTCGTAATCCGTAATCATGGCAAGGCTTGCGTACGGTAGCTCGGCTTCGCGCGCGAGCTTGGCTTCGGGCATGTTGGTCATGCCGATCACGTGGGCGCCCCAGCTGCGATAAAGCTGCGACTCGGCGCGCGTCGAAAACTGCGGGCCTTCCATGCATAGGTAAGTGCCCCCTCGGTGCACCTTGGCGCCGCAGCGCTCGGCTGCTCGCGCGAGGCACTCCGATAGCGCAGCGTCGGTCGGGTCGGCGAGGCTGACGTGAGCCACCAGACTATCGTCCTCGAAGAACGTGCTCGCCCGTGAGCGGGTGCGATCGATGTATTGATCGACGAGTAGCAGCTCGCCAGGGTGCAGGTCCTCGCGCAACGACCCGACCGCGGAGACGCTGACGATCTGCTGAGCGCCGATCCATTTGAGTGCATAAATGTTGGCGCGATAGTTGACGCGATGGGGCGGCAGCCGGTGTCCGCGCCCGTGCCGCGGCAGAAAGTACAAACGCGTGTCACCGAGTCGGCCGCTGATGATCGTGTCTGAGGGCTCCCCGAAGGGTGTGACCACCCGCCGTTCAGCCAAATCGGTGAGGCCGTCGATCGTGTAGAGGCCGCTACCGCCCAGGATACCGATGTGATGAATGGCTTGGCTCATGCTGCCTTGCGGTAACACGCTCAGCTCGGCTTGTCGCGTGTGTACGGCACGCGCTCGATCCGCAACTCTAGCGGCGTTTCAGCGCGCAAAATCTGCAGCGTGACAACGGAGCCTACCTCCCCTTGGAGACGCTTGTGCACTTGCACATCGGTGAGTCCCGCGATCGGTTTGCCGTCAATCGCCACAATGCGATCCTCTGGCGCTAGCCCTGCCTTGGCTGCGGCGCTCTCGGTCGGTACCGAGATCACACGCACGCCGCGCTCTGACCAGGCGAGTCGGGCGTGAATGCCGCCGGTCCACGCTGGAGGCCCACAATGCGCGAGAAACGCGCACAACGTGATCACCTGCGCTAAGTGCCCGATGCGACAAAAAAATTGTGCCGCGCTGCTGAACGTTGACACCCCACCCCTCTTCTGTACCATCGTTGTTACACAAGCCCCCGCTCCGGGGGAGAGTCGGATCACAACGGCCGATGTTCAAGCTCGTCATTTCTGACGACGAAGGTAAGACCATCATTGTTCCTCTCGTCCGTGATCAGATCACGGTCGGGCGGCAAGATGGCAACACGATCCGCTTGACCGAGCGTAACGTGTCGCGTCAACACGCGCGTCTCGTCAAGGTGGACAAGGGTTATCGAGTCGAGGATCTCGAATCGTATAACGGAGTTACGCTCAACGGCGCGCGCATCGACAAGCAATCCGAGCTCAAGGATGGGGATCGGGTCGGCATCGGTGACTACGTCATCGCGCTCAAGGCCGAGGCAGAGTCAGCCACCGCGGCACCGACTGCGCCCCGCGCTTCGGCTCCGCCTACGACAGGAGGCGCACCCGCGCGCCTCGTGATGATCTCGGCACCCGCGCCGGGCGCAGAGTTTTCGATCGCCAAAGGTGCCGTGCGCATCGGGCGTCTCGAAGAGCTCGACCTGTGCATCAGCCATCGCTCGATCTCGCGCGAGCATGCGCGCGTCTTGCAACGCGACGGGAACTTTGAGGTCGAAGACCTCAACAGCGCAAACGGCGTGAGAATTAACGGCAGCACAACCAAGAAAGGCCCGCTGAAGTCGGGCGATGTTCTTGAGCTTGGTCAAGTGCGCTTCCGTTTCGTGGGGCCTGGCGAGACTTACGTTTTCGAGGCCTCCGAGGAAGAACAGGCCGCCTCCTCTGCCCCGGCCGCGGGCGGCGGACCGCGCAGGCGGACTGTGGCTGTGATCGCTGTGGCGGCGGCCGTGGTGGGCGGCGTGCTTGCGTTTATGGATAACGGCGACGCCAAGCAGCCCGAGGAGCCCGAGAACAGCTTCGAGCCCGA
>JBBSJC010000449.1:0-6891 GCA_038257655.1 Polyangiales bacterium
ACCCGGGAAGCTGGCTTCCTTACTTTCTTCCCTCGCTTTTCACGATGGTCTACGTGCTCGACGATGGTGGCTTGCACGGTGACACGGTCGCCGACTGGATCCGTCAGACGGCCTGCGCCAGTGGTAACAGCTGCCCAACGATTCATCGTCGCAACGTGTTTGAAGAGGGCGAGCACGCTGGCTCCGTGATCACGCTGGCCAAGAAGATCGTGGCTGCTGTCGACGAGTTCAAAGGCTCGCAACCGATCATCAATCTGTCAGTGGGCTTTCACTGGCAGCATGTTTGGAAGCGGGAGCCGGGGACCAACGACGACGTCCACGGCGAGTTCCGCTTCGCTCACGGCGCGCTGCAGGCCGCGTTGAACTACGCCGGCTGCCATGGCGCGATCGTCGTCGCTGCCGCAGGCAACAAGGACGGTGGTGTGCACGTGGAAAAGCCGGGGCCGAAATATTTCGGAGGCAGCGCCGCTTATCCTGCTGCATTCAGCAAAGGCAGCGATGGCTGGAGCTGCACCAGCAAACCCGCCGACGCGAATCGCCCGTTGATCGTGCCGGCGGGAGCCATTCGCGCGGATGGAGCGATCTCCCCGAGCGCCCGTCTGCATGGTCGAAGCTGTATGGTGGCACCTTCGATGGCCCTGACGCCCGATGGAGATCCGGTGGAGGGGTCCTCGTTTGCGGCCGCCACCCTCAGCGGCGTGCTCGCCAACGCGCGCAGCTACATGCCGGGAGCGAGTACCAACGACTGTCCGGACGCGCCGAACAGGCAAAATGCGCTGATCAATCTCGCGCTTGCGCGGTGGAAGCGCGGCGCCTATCGCGAAGCGAGCGCACACCTGACCGAGGTCCTGTCGTTAGGTGAAACGCAGGGCTGGGTCCGCGCCTGGGAGCTTGAGCTGCGAGCACGCATGCTGCTGGCCGAAGGACGGCCCCAAGAAGCCTTCGCCGTGTACGAGCAAATGCGAGTGCGCGCTTCGAGCTCAAGCACCGTTTCTGCCGCTTGGAGGGCGGACCTCGGCCTCGGGCAGGCTTTCATCGCCCTCGGTAAGCAGAACGAGGCGATCGAGGCCCTGGAACGCGCCGAGCTGGGCCTCGACCAAGACGCCCGCTTGATCCCGTTGACCGAAGGCCGGGATGTATTCACCGGCGACCGCGATGAATCCGCGCGTCTGTTGATCGCGGTCTTACTGCGGCTGTCACGGCCGGAGCAAGCCTTACACGCAGCACGGCGTGCACGGGCGCGCTCCTTGCGCACGTTGACCTGGCGCAGTCAGTTGGCGCGCGCCTCAGCCGCGCAACGCGCTCAGCTCGAGGCAAACCTTGCCGGCTATCGGCAAGCTCGGGCGCAATTGCTGACCGATGATCAGTCTGCTTGGGCCTTACCTTTGTCGGAGCTCGGAGGGTTTCGTGCCAAGCGACAGGCGCAGGAGAAGGCTGCGCAGGCGATGCTCGACCGGGCCAGTGAGGGGCTGTTCGATGATGCTCTGTGGCAGGAGACGAAGCTTACGCCCTCTGAGCTAGTTCTTGCCTACCACCCATCGCCCGAGGGTTGGGTTGCATTTGCCAAGAGCGAGCAGGGCCTTACCGTTGCGCGCATACCATCGGTAGTGAGGCCCGGCCCGGCCATAGCCGATGACGGCGCGAGCCAGGGATGGCTCGGCTGTGCGCCAGCGCTCGCCTCACCCAGCGCTCTCCCCGTGAGCGCGCTACGCCTTCGGGCGCGCAGCGGACCACCCCTTGCGCGAGCGGGGAGCACTCATGCGCATCGTCGCCAAGCTAGGCAAGATTTTTCTCGGACTGATGGCCGTGATCTCCGTCGCTGCTGTCTACCTTTGGTATGGGCGTTTGCCGATCGATTGGTTTTTCAATCGCGCCTTGGTGCAGATGACCCTGGAGAGCCCCGAGACGCTGAGCCAGCTGCGCTTTCTCGAGAGCGTGGGCATCAAGTTTCATCAAGACGAGCTCGACGACGCTTCGCTCGAGGTGCAGGAACGTCAGATCAAGAAGATTCGCGCCATCCATGCCGAGCTGCGCAGCTACGAGCGCGCAGACCTTACGGAACAACAAAAGATCACCTACGACATGGCCGACTGGTTCTTGGCCCGCATGCTGGCAGCAGCCGACCGCTTTCGTTTTCATAACTACCCCGTGAACCAGCTGTTTGGTGAGCAGAATGCGTTTCCTTCGTTCATGGAGGCGACTCACCAGATTCACGGTGTTCGGGACGCTGACGACTACCTGGCGCGGCTATCCAAGGTGGGGGTCAAGTGGGCGCAGATGTTGGAGGGGCTTAAGGTGCGCGAGCAGAAGCGCATTATCCCGCCCACCTTCGTGATCGAAAAGGTGTTGGCAGAAATGCGCGCGTTCGTGGCGACGCCTGCCAAGGATAATATCTTATATGTCTCACTCGCGAAGAAGCTGCGTGAGGCCAAGCTCGATCAGGACGAACAAAAGCGTATCCTGGCCTCCGCCCAGCAACGCATCGAAGGAGATGTATACCCTGCCTATGAGACACTGATTGCTTACTTTGCCAAGCTACAACCCAAGTCCAATCAAGACGCAGGCGTGTGGAAGCTGCCTGAAGGCGATGCCTTTTACGCGGACATCCTCGAGCTGCACACGACGAGCACCCTTACGCCCGATAAGATCCACGCACTCGGACTGAGCGAGGTTGCGCGGATTCAAGCCGAGATGCGCAGTGTGCTGACAAGCCAAGGTTACGATGGGACGCGGCCGCTCGGCGACCTTATCCGCGGCATCGCTGAAGAGCCCCGCTTTGCCTTCAGTGACGATGCGGCGGGCCGCCAGCAAATCCTCGCCCAGTACACCACGATCATCGACGAGGTCAGCCGAGGGCTTGGTAAGTACTTCAAGCGCCAACCTAAGCTGGGCGTCGAGGTCGAGCGCGTGCCTGTGTTCAAAGAGAAGACCGCACCGGGCGCCTATTACAATCCGCCGCCCTTTGATGGCAGCAAAAGCGGCGTATTTTACGCCAATCTGTACGACATTCGGGCCACGCCGAAGTTCGGTATGCGCACTCTTGCCTATCACGAGGCAGTGCCGGGTCACCACATGCAGATAGCCCTCGCTCAAGAGCAAAGCGATCTGCCGCTGTTTAGACGCATGGCGCCGTTTACGGCCTATACCGAGGGGTGGGCCCTATACGCGGAGCGCTTGGCCTGGGAGGTGGGGTTCCAAAAGGATCCCTTTGATAACCTCGGTCGGTTGCAAGCGGAGCTGATGCGCGCCGTGCGCTTGGTCGTGGACACGGGCCTGCACAAAAAGCGTTGGACGCGCGAGCAAACGATCGACTACATGGCCGCCAATACAGGTCTCGCGATGACTGACGTGGTGGCCGAGGTGGAACGCTATATCGTGATGCCAGGCCAGGCCTGCTCCTACAAGCTCGGCATGCTCGAGTTGTTGAGACTGCGTGAAAACGCCAAGGCGCAGCTGGGCTCGCGCTTTGACCTCCGAGAATTTCATGATGTGGTGTTGCGCAATGGGGCGATGCCCCTGTTCATCCTCGAGCGTGTCGTCAAGGATTGGATCGACGAGACGAAAAGTAAGGTTAGCTAGGTTTCGCCCATACCGGTCACTGGTTACGGTTACTAGTTACGGTTGCTAGTTGCGGATACAGTTGCCCAGTAGTGCTGAGACGCCATAACGCCCCACTCGCATCAATTGTCGGGGAATAAGGTGTGCGAACGGCCGTCGCCGTTGCCCCCGCTGCGAAATGCCGCAATGCGCTCGGTCAGGCATGGTATGGGGAGTCATGCATCATACGTGGATTCTCATCGGTGACGGTAGTCACGCACGCCTCTTCCATGCCGCCGACCCGGCGCAGCCCTGGAACCTCGTCAAAAAGCTCGATCGCGAACATAGCCGCGAGAAGACCGATACGGCCGGCTCGCACGAAGACGGGGGCGAGCACGGATTTGCACGCCAGCTGGTCGCACAGCTCGAGACAGGGCGCCAGGAAGGCGCATTTTCGCGGCTCGTGCTCGTGGCGTCGCCCAGGTTTCTCGGTCAGCTTCGTGGCGAGTTATCAGCGCCGCTCACTGCCTGCGTCGTGAAAAGCTACGACTCCGACTACACGCAGATGTCCGACGCCGATCTGCTCAAGCACGTCGATATCTCCTGATTCGGCGCAAGCACCGGCGTCGCGCACGCCGCGCGCTTCCTGGGCTAGAGCCGCGGCGAATGCCCTTCAGGCGTCTGAGCTAGGTGCAAAGCTGTTGTGTCATGGCAGTGCCGACGGCCCCGCGCTTTGTGTGCTGCCTGCCAAGCTGTCGCGCGACGGGCGTGAAGGCGTTGGTGGTTGGCCGTAAATCGCGCAGCTTACGCTGTCGCTTGTCGGTGCGGCGCCCGGAAGGGCTCAAACCACGTCATAATGTACTTCACGTCCTCACGAGGGAGCTTCGTGATGAAACACTGTGCCGCGTTGCTGTTGAGCATCCTGTGCGTTGTCGGTGTTGGCTGCGCTAGCGTCCCCACTACGCCCGCCAGCAGTCTGTTTGACGACCGGCTCTTTGCGCCGCCCACGCAGCCTATCGTCGTTGGCGAGATCACAGCGCTTAGTCCCGAAATGAAGCGCTACATCGAGACCGATATTCTGCCGCGCGCCGCCCGAAAGGACCTGCGCCGCGTGCTCGTGGACGCGCTACACAACAGTGGCGAGCTGCGCTTGGACTACGACGGCGGTGCGACACGCACGGCGGCGGAGGCCTTTGACGACCGTGCTGGCAACTGCTTGTCGCTCGTGTTGATGACAGCGGCCTTTGCGGAGCATCTTGACCTTACGGTTCAGTACCAGCGAGTGGTGGTCGAGGAAGCCTGGAGCCGCGACGGCGACCTGTTTTTTGCAAGTGGTCATGTTAATCTTAGCCTTGGTCCTTTGAGCCGACACGTGAAGACGCTCAGCGACGCCAACCAGAGGCTGACGGTCGACTTTCTGCCAGCCGAACAAATCCGTGGCCAGCGCGTGCGGACGATCAGCAAGCGGACAGCCGAAGCGATGTTCATGAATAATCGCGCCGCCGAAGAGCTCGCTCGTGGCGCGCTCAACAACGCTTACGCCTGGGCACGCGCCGCCATTGCGCACGATCCCAGCTTATATGAGACGTATAACACCCTGGGTGTCGTGTACCTACGGAGTGGCCACGTGGGGCACGCCGAGCGGGTATTTGCCGGCGTACTTTCGCAGGAGCCAAGGAACACGAAGGTGATGTCCAACATGGTGCGCGTGCTGCGCCGCCTGGGCAGGGCCGAAGAAGCTAAGGTGTTGGGCGCAAAGCTCGCAAGGCTCGAGCCGGTGCGTCCCTTCCAGCTGTTCGATGCGGGCATCGCGGCCATGCTCGACGGCAACTACGCCAAAGCGCGCGAGCTCTTCACACAAGAGGTGGAGCGCGAGTCCAGTTACCACGAATTCCACTTTTGGTTGGCGCTCGCCAACTACGGGTTGGGCGATCTAAAGCGGGCGCGCGAGCACATGCAGCTTGCCAGACAGTGGAGCGCCACCCCCGATCAGCACAATATCTACACGGCGAAGCTCGAGCACATCAAGGCGGTCACCCCGCGTTAGGCATCGCGCGCGAATAACTGATCCGGATCGGCGTCGAGGCGCCTCGTCGTCAGTGATGAAAAGTCGCAAGGATACTCCCCGTATCTGGAGAATTTTCAGCGCTGACGACGGGGATGCATCGGCGTTGAAACGGGTCAGTTATTCGCGCGCGATGCCTTAGTGCGCTAGGGAATCTGAGAAGAACGCAGCTGACAACGCTGATGGCCCAGGGTGGTTGCATGAAGCGCCGAATGGGCGACCTCGAGATGATCAAGTCCACAATCGTCGGGCCGACGAAACTTCGCCGCGGCAAGGGTGTCAGGTGGCTACGATGCAGCCTTGGGTGACGTCCGTAGCGATCGGTTTTCTTTGTGCTTGCGCGATGACTTCTGCGCGCCCAGCCCATGAGTCGAACAAGGTGAGGCTCACCCCGGGGCGTGGTGTTTGGCGCCAATCGAGCGGGCGGGCGCGAGTTTCTAGGCATTCCATTCGCGGCCCCGCCGGTGGGCGCACTGCGCTGGCAGGCCCCGGCGCCGGTGACGCCCTGGTCCACGCCGCGCGCCGCCACCCATAGGGGTGCCGCCTGCCCACAGCCCGACACGGGGTTCCCACGAAACACCAGCGAAGACTGCCTCACGCTGAACGTTTGGGTACCGGGTGGGCGTTCGTCCACGCCACTTCCCGTATTGCTGTGGATTCCGGGTGGCGCCTTCTACCAGGGCAGCGGAGGTGACGATCTCTACGACGGCGCCAAGCTTGCTGCCCGAACTCGGACCATCGTGGTCACGATCAACTATCGACTCGGACCGCTCGGGTTCATGTCGCACCGCGAGCTTTCGGCAGAACAGCACGTGGCGGTTTCGCCGGCGGTCGGCCTGCTTGATCAGCGCGCCGCGATGCAGTGGGTGCGCGACGAGATCTCGAAGTTCGGAGGCGACCCCACCCAGGTGACCTTGTTCGGTGAGTCGGCGGGGGCGTGGAGCATCTGCAGCCACCTCGCGTCGCCCGCCAGCCGCGGGCTGTTTGCTCGCGCGATCATGCAAAGCGGAGCGTGTTCGGACGCGCTCTATTTCGACGGCCCGACTGCCCAGGCGCAGGCCGACCAGCTGGCCGCGGCGGTGGGCTGCCTCGGCCCGAAGACGTTGGAGTGTCTGCGCACCTGAACGGCCGACGAGCTCGCCGCGGCGCTTCCCTTCAAGCGAGGTTCACTGCTCAAGCCCGGGGTGTGGTGGGGTCCGGTCGTCGATGGCGTCCAGCTGCCTCGACTGCCACTGACGGCGATCCGCCACGGAAGCTGGGCGAAGGTGCCGTTGCTCCTTGGCTGGAAT
>JBBSJC010000450.1:0-6853 GCA_038257655.1 Polyangiales bacterium
GTGGCTAGGCGAGGAGCACGGCGGCGCAGGCGGTGACTTCTTGCACGCAACGATCGTGATCGAGGAGCTTGCGCGCGCCTATGAGTCCGGTTTTGCCGCGACCCTGCATTCGGACGTGGTCGTACCTTACCTTTATCATTTTGGTGACGACAACCAAAAGAAGCGCTGGCTTTCGGGCTGTGCCAAAGGCGACATCATCACCGCGATCGCCATGACCGAGCCGGGCGCAGGCTCGGACCTTGCCGGCATGCAGATGACCGCCGTGCGCGACGGTGACTTCTACGTGCTCAATGGCTCCAAGACCTTCATCTCGAATGGTCAGATTTGCGACTTGGTGATCGTGGCCGCCAAGACCGATCCTGCCAATCCGCACAAGGGCATCACCTTGTTCGTGGTCGAGGCCGATACGCCAGGCTTCGTACGCGGCAAGAACTTGAAGAAGATCGGCCTGTACGCGCAGGACACATCGGAGATGCACTTTGAAGACTGTCGCGTGCCCGTGGCCAATCGCTTGGGCCCCGACGGCGGTGGCTTCTTGGCGTTGATGCGGAATCTGCAGCAAGAGCGCTTGGTGGTGGCGATAGGCTCCCAGGCTGCCGCCGAACAGGTGCTCAAAGACACGATCGATTACGTCAAAGAGCGTAAGGCCTTTGGCAAGCCGCTCAGCAAGTTTCAAAACACGCAGTTCAAGCTGGCCGAGACCGCAACCAAGATCGAAGTCGGTCGGCATTACCTCGACGCCGTGATCGCACGTCACATGAAGGGCGAGTACCTCGTCAAAGAATGCTCGATGGCCAAGCTCTACCAGACGGACATGCTGGGCGAGGTCGTAGACACCTGCTTGCAGCTTTTCGGCGGCTACGGCTACATGCTCGAGGACCCGGTGGCGCGCGCCTACGTCGATGCGCGCATCCAGCGCATCTTCGCGGGCACCAACGAAATCATGAAAGTAATTATTTCGAAGGAGATGGGCCTGTAGGCCGCTCGCAGCGGGGCTTTGAACTGTCTGCTACGTTGAACGCATGCTGCTCAGCGAGCTGACGGATCTGTCATCGCAGCTGTCTCAAACCCGTAAGCGCACCGTCAAAGTGACGCTGATCGCGCAGGCACTCAGCAGCGCGCCCGCCTTGGCACGCAGCTTGGGCGCGCTGACGCACCGAGCGAGCAGCGCATGGCCACGCTGATGGAGGCGGTACCCAGTACAGCGCGCGTGCCGCGCATCATCACGCATGAGCTCGGAGAGGCTCAAGCTTTCCTTAGCGACGCGCTGGCCCGTGGTCACGAGGGGGTCATGGCCAAGGCGCTCGATGCGCCCTACTTTGCAGGCAGCCGCGGCGCGAGCTGGCTCAAGATCAAGCACGCCCACACGCTAGACCTGGTGGTGTTGGCAGCGGAATGGGGCAGCGGTCGGCGCACGGGCTTCTTGAGCAACCTACATCTCGGCGCACGCGATAGCGAAACCGGCGAGTTCGTGATGTTGGGCAAAACGTTCAAGGGTCTGACCGACGAGATCTTACGCTCCCAGACCGAAGCTTTGCTTGCGCTCGAAACGCATCGAGACGCGCATACCGTGTACGTCAGACCTGAGCTCGTGGTGGAAATCGAGCTGAACGATGTGCAGACAAGTCCGCATTATCCCGCCGGGCTCGCGTTGCGCTTTGCGCGCGTCAAACGTTATCGGCCAGATAAGCTGGTACGGGACGCGGACACACTTGCGCTGGTGCGCGCGATCCATGCGGGCAACAAGCGCTAGCTGCGCACAGTCAGGTTTCGACGCGAAGTGCGCACGACGCGCTCGGAGCGATGCCGGCTTCAGGTCAGGCCGCGCGCTCTAAAATGTGCGTAATCACGGTCGCGCCCGTGCCACCCATGTTCTGCGTCATCGCCAGCCTTGCGTTCTGCACCTGATTGCCCGCCGCCTGGCCAGTCAGCTGAGAGTACGCTTCGACCAGCTGATACACGCCAGACGCGCCGACCGGATGACCCCGGCCCTTGAGGCCGCCCATGGTCGTGATCGGAAGCTTACCTTCCACGCGAATCGAGCCGTCTTGACCCAGGGTGTAGCCGCGCCCAACCGGCGCAAAGCCCGCCGCCTCGAGCGAGAGCACGCTCATCACGGTGTAAGCATCGTGTAACTCGAGCAGATCGATATCGTCGGGTGTCACGCCCGCGCTTGCAAACGCGCGTTTTGCAGAACGCTCGACCGCCGCCAAGTGCAACAGATTCTGCCGATCATCCAGGCCGAGTGCATCGGTGGAGATCGCCGAGCCGCGCACGCGCACCAGCGGCGCACCCGAGCGCGCGACGCGCTTCGCGACATCCTCAGACACGAGCACGACCGCCGCGGACCCATCACAGATCGGGGACACGTCGAATAGCTTCAGCGGACCTTCCACCTGACGGGCGTCGTTGTAGGTCTGCTCGTTGACTTCCTTCTTGAACAAGGCGTGGGGATTGCGCGCCGCATTGCGATGGGCGTTGACGGCGAACGGTCCGAACACCGACGCGTCCACCCGATGCTCGTGCATGTACGCACTCATCAAGCGCGCGTTGAGTGAGACAAAGGTCTCGCCGCGTCCGCCTTCGGTATCGAAGTCACTGGCCGCCGCCAAGGCACGGGTGGTGCGTTCACGGGCCGCGTGGGTCATGCGCTCGACACCGCAGACCACGACCACATCGTGGGCGCCGCTCGCGATAGCCATCACGCCCCAACGCGCCGCCGCGCCACCCGAGCCGCACGACGCTTCCACTGTGGCCGCCTCGACTCCGTGCAGTCCCGCGCTGGTTGCGATCAGTGCGCCCAACTGCTGCTGCTCACTCAGCATGCCGCTCAACATGTTGCCGACGAACAGGGCGGTCGGATCCTCGAGCCCACTGTCCCGAATCGCGGCCCTCACGGCAGTGGCCCCAAGCGTGCGCAGGTCCAGCTCACTCTGCTTGGAAACCGGGGTCTGTCCCACACCCGCGATAAACACATTTCGCATGCCGTGCTCCCGTCCGTCTTTACTGCTCAACAAGTCGCGCAGATAAGTCAGCATGTAGCAGGGGCGGCTTTGACGCGGCAAGCAAAAGTTTGCAGCTGAAACATTTTCTTTGATTTGCGGGCATATCGGCACATCTCCGGCGTTTTTCAGCATTTGAGCGCGGTGCTTCAGTGCTTGCGAGCGACGGCTCACACCTCGTTCCAAACCATTCGCCTGTAAATGGCTTTGTAAATGACGCACTGCGCTGCATGTCGAGCCATCAAAAGCGAGGCAGATTGGCCAGGCATGGGGGACCTGCTAGAAGCTGGCCAGGGATGAACTGACACGTCAGTCTAGTTTTTCGTTCCCTTCCGGCTGCGGCCTGGCTAGATTTCGAGCGATTCCAGGGAGTTCACAACTTGTCATCCCCCAAAACCGCGGCTTTCTTTCGTGTTGAAGGCACGCTCATCGACCGCGGTGCCCTCGCGGCCTCCGCCTATTTTGCCAGCAACGGACAGGGGTTTGCCGAGCGCGCATTGCGCATCGGCGCCCTCGCCCTAGGCGCGCCGCTTTACGGTTTTCTGGCGCAGAGCGACCGTACGCTCGCCACGCGCGCGGCCTACGTGACGCTTCGCCATATGTCCGAAGACCGGATCGCCGAGCTCGCGGCCGAATACTTTACGGACATCCTCGCCGATCGCATCTACGAGCGCGGTCGCGAGCTGATTAAAACCGCTCGCAAGCAGGGCCATCGCATCGTGCTCGTGTCCGAGGGCATCACGCAGGTGATTGCGCCATTGGTAAAGGAGCTTGGCGTTGACGATTACATCTGCAATCGCCTCGAATTCATGAATGGCGAGGTCACTGGCAAGCTGCTCGAGCCGGTGATAGGCGGTCATGATGCCGCGCGCTGGGTGCGCGAATACGCCAAGGAGCACGACCTCGATCTGACGCGTTCGGTCGCTTACGCGGCCCATGGCGCAGATCTCCTGCTCTTGTCTGCAGTCGGCAAGCCCTGCGCAGTCAATCCTGACTTCGCTTTGCGTGGTGCCGCGCGCGATGCCGATTGGCCCGTGCTCGAATATCGATGATCGGAAGTGAGCCTGTCATGAGTCAACCGTTGTCGATCGAGCGCGCCCTTACTGGACGCCACATCTTGTTTACCGGCGGCAGCGGCTTTCTCGGTAAGGTCTGGCTGTCGATGGCCCTCGAAAAAGTGCCGCAAATTGGCCGTATTTACGTGCTGATTCGCAACAAGAAGAACCAGAGCGCCCGCCAACGTTTCGAGCGCATGGTCAACGAATCTTACGCTTTCAAGCCGCTGCACGATCGGCACGGCGAGGGGCTGTCGCAGTTTCTCTCCGAGCGGATCGAGGTCGTCGCCGGTGACGTGACGATGGAGGGCCTCGGCATTGATCCCAAGGTCGCAAAGCGCATGCAGCGCGATCTCGATCTGGTGATTCACTGCGCAGGTCAGGTCGACTTTGACCCCGAGCTCAACGACGCGCTCGAAAACAACGTGGATGGCACCCTGAGCGCCGGCGCTTTTGCCGCCTCGGCCAAGCACTGCGGATACGTGCAAGTCTCCACCTGCTTCGTCGCGGGCAATCGCGAAGGGCGCATCCACGAGACGGTCACGCCCAACTACTCGCCGCTGCGCCCGGGCTTTGACGTCGAGAAGGAATATGTGGAGCTCAAGCAGCTCGTGAAGGACATTCACGAAGACTGCATGGGCGAGCGCTCCCTGGCTCAGCTGCGCGAGGAGCTGACAAAAAGCGTGGTCGAGAAGGGACATGATCCCAACAACCACCAGCTGATCGATCGCATCCTGCGCCGTGAAGCCAAAGCACGCCTTACTGATCGCCTGGTGCAAGCCGGTAAGGATCGCGCGAACTACTGGGGCTGGCCCAACGTCTACACCCTGACCAAGAGCATGTCCGAGTCCCTTTTGCAGTCGCGCTTTCCGCAGCTGCCTAAGACGATGTTCCGGCCGGCGATCACCGAGAGCTCAGTCTCCTTTCCAATGCCGGGCTGGAACGAAGGCCTCAATACCTCGGGACCGCTCATCTATTTCATCAGCACCTGGTTTCGGCACATGCCGGCCAAAAAAGACAAGCCGCTTGACATTGTGCCCGTCGACTACTGCTGCGCTGGCCTTATCGCCGTCGCTGCGGCGATGATCGAAGGCCGTGCAGCGCCCGCCTATCAGTGCGCTACCAGCGATGCCAATCCGATTACGGTCGGGCGCGGTCTCGAGCTGACGTCGCTCGCCCATCGTCGTTACTACCGTAAGCACGGCGAGGATGCGATCGAGCGCGTGATCCTGTCGCGCTGGGATGGTCGCGTGGTCGATGACGACCATCCCATGCGCATCCCGAACCTGCGCAAGGTGGCGCAGAAGCTCTCCGAGGTCCTCAAGGAGGTTCCCGACTCCTGGCCCGAAAGCCTCCGTAAGGAGCTTAGAAAGTTGCGCTCGCGCAGCGATCGCGTCGACAGCCGCCTGAGTGTGGCCGAGAAGATCTTCGATACCTACAAGCCCTTTGTCGCAGAGTACAAGCAGCGCTTTGTGTGCGACGCCTTGATGGGTCTCGATGTCGTCGAGCCGTTCTTTCGTTACGAGCCCAAGCGCCTCGATTGGCGCGTGTATTGGATGGAGCAGCACGTGCCGGGGTTGCGCCGCTGGTCTTTCCCCGTGATCGAAAATACCAAGGTCGAGATGTATTCGCCCAAGGTTCCCGTGCGCTTGATCGACGTGCCCGCCGCCAAAAAGACCGCGGCCGTGATCGACAAAAAGCGCCCCTTACACAACGAAGCTTCCGAGGTAGCAGAATGACGATCTTTCTCACCGGTGCCACGGGCTACATCGGCTCCTACGTGGTGAACGGGCTGATGTCCGAGCACGGCCAAAAGCTCAAGCTGCTCGTACGCGCCAAGAGCCAAAAAGAAGGCGCCGAGCGCCTGTGGAAGTCCTTGCAGCTGCACATGGACTTCCCAGCCTTTCATGCCTACTTGAACGAGCGCATCGAGATCGTCCTGGGTGACCTTACGGATAGGCAGTTCGGTCTCTCGGACGATGCCTTTCGTAAGCTCGCCCATGAGACGAGTTCGATCTTGCACGTGGCAGCCTCGCTCAACCGTAAGAGCAACAAGGCCTGCTTCAATACGAACCTGCGCGGCACCCTCGAAGTCTTGAAGCTCGCGCGCGCAGCGCAAGACCACCACGGCTTGCGTCGCTTCAGCGATGTATCGACCACAGCCGTCACCGGCGAGTGCAAGCATCAGGTCATCCACGAGGATGAAGCGATCGATTGGAACAAGAGCGACTGGGACCCTTACTCGCGCACGAAGAAGTTCTGCGAGCACATGGTTCACGAGCTTCTGCCCGACGTGCCGGTCACGGTCTTTCGTCCGAGCACGGTCCTAGGCGACAGCCGCTTTGCGGCGACCACCCAGTTCGACATGCTGCGCGCATTTGTGTTCTTCGCCAAGCTGCCGGTGCTGCCGCTAGAGGGCGAGTGGCGTTATGACTTCGTGCCGGCCGACTACGTGGGTGCCGGCATCGTGGCCGTGCACATGCAGGATAAGCCCGAGCACGACGCGTATAACCTTAGCTCGGGTACAGCGTCGCCGACCTTCCGCGATGTAGTCGAAGAGATGGAAAGCCACGGCGGCCCGCGCCACGTGTTCTTACCGTTCCTGGAGAAGCCATTCGGCTCGGCGATCGATAAGTTGATGGATACGCCGCGCGAATGGGGCATCGCCCCCGGCGCGTCGTTGATGAAGGTGTTCTACCCCTACATCACCTACGACACCGTGTTCGATAACGCGCGCATTCAAAAGGTGCTCGGCCGCGCGCCGGCTCCCTTCACCGACTACTGCTTCGAGCTGTA
>JBBSJC010000451.1:0-6839 GCA_038257655.1 Polyangiales bacterium
CAAGTACAACTACAAGCCCTGGCCTGCCGACGTCGAAGCGGCCGCCAGGCGCCCGAACAGCAACGGCGCGAGCGCACACAACAGCGGAGTCTGAACGATGGGTCTTCTCGATAGGCTCACGAGCGCGTTCGATCCCGATCGCGCCCTTGAGATCGCCATGGATGCGCTGATCGAAGCGGCCGGCACCCGCTACGCCCTCGACAGGTCACCGAGCACGTACAAGCCTGACGCGCCGCTCAAGCTCTTGCTCGCAGGCTACGTGGGCACGCGCAACACGGGCGCGGATGTGCGCGTCGAAGAGATGATCCGACAGATGCGCACGGTGCTCGGCGACGACAACCTCGAGCTTACGATCATGACCGTGAACGAGCGTCTGTCCGCAGGCTATTTCCGCACCGTCAAGCAGATCGAGATGCCGACGGTCTTCCCCAAGTTCCTCTACGACGAGTGCCCGAAGCACCACGGAGTGATCGCCTGCGAAGGCTCGATGTTCAAGAGCAAGTTCGCAAGCGCCCTGACCACGATGATGTCGGGCGCAATCGGCATGGCCGCCGCAGAGCGTAAGGTCAGCGTCGGCTACGGGGCCGAAGCGGGCTACATGGCGCCGAGCCTGAAGCGTTTTGTCGAGAAGAACTGTAAAAACAGCTTCGTGCTCTGCCGTAATGAGCCTTCGCGCGTTGTGCTCGATGGCCTTGGGATTCGCAATGTCGGCGGTACCGACACCGCCTGGACCTTTGAGCCGGCGCCGCTGTCGCGCGGTGCCCAGCTGTTGCGTGAGCAGGGCTGGGATGGCGAAACCAAGGTGCTCGCGATTTGTCCGATCAACCCCTTCTGGTGGCCCGTTAAGCCCGACCTGATGAAGGCGGCGGCAATGCAGATGTCCGGTCAGTTCAAGGCCGAGCACTACAAGTCCATTTACTTCCACAATGCCTCGGCCGACGTCGAAGAGAAGTTTCAGACTTACTGTCGTGCGATCGCCAACGCCGTGAACGCTTTCCGTAAAGAGAAGCGCGTGTTTCCGATCCTGGTCGGCATGGAGATGCTCGACCGTCTGGCGTGCGACGAAGTGAACTCGATGCTCGACGACGAAGCGCCGCTGTTCATCAGCGACGATCACACCATGTACGATCTGGTCAGCGTGTTGCGAAACTGCGCATTGATGGTCAGCTCGCGCTTTCACGCGATCGTGACCTCCATGCCCGGGCTTGTAGCGTCGGGCGGCATCACGATGGATGAGCGCATTCGCAACCTATTGACGGACCGCGGCCATCAGGATCTGTTCCTCGAGGTCGACGACCCGAATCTTGAACAGCGCACCTTATTGATGCTGCGTAGGCTCGAGGCCGAGGCTGAGCGGATTCGCGCTGACATCGCGCGCACCCTGCCGCGCCAGCTCGAGCTGATGGGTCAGATGGGCATCGATTTTGCCGACGAAGTGCAGCGCGTGTATCCCAACTTTCCACGCCCCGATCTACCGCGCACTTGGTCCGCGCACTTGCCGCCGCTGCCCGCTGCCGTGCGCGCGATCATGGAGATGCACGCATGAGCTTCATCGACACTCTTTACGAAAACCTAGATCGCGCCGGCGACAAGCCGCTGTTGTTCGAGATCCGCGGCCAACAAAAGGTCGCGTCGAGCGGCAAGCAGCTCAAGGAGCTCAGCTCGCGCGTCCGCGGCTTCTTGAAAGGCCGCAACGTTCAGCCGGGCGACAGCGTCGCGCTGATCGCACACAACTCGGTGCGCTGGGCCGCGGCCGATCTTGCGATCTTAGGCGCCGGTGCGATCGTCGTGCCGATGTACGACCGTCAGGCTCCGAGCGAGCTGGTCGGCATGCTCAAAAACTGCGAGTGCAAGCTTGTGCTGCTCGACAGTGTGCAGCTCGAAAAAGAGCTGGCAGACGCCTTTGCCGCAAGCGGCGCCGAGACGATGCCTGAGCTTGCGGTCTTTGACGGCATCTTCGCCCACGAGCCGATGGAAGCCGCGCCTATCGCGCGAGACGGCGCGGATCCCGTGACCATGATCTACACCTCGGGCACCAGTGGTGAGCCCAAGGGCGTGCTGTACACGGCGGACAACGTCGCTTTCATGCTGCAGCGCACTATGGAAGGTTTGCGCGAGATGGTCGGCAATCGCGCCACTGTCGATCAGGTCTTTCACTACTTACCGTTGTGTTTTGCCGGCTCACGCATTCAGCTCTGGACCCAGCTCTACCGCGGCAATCCACTGATGCTATCCACGGATTTGAACAACCTCGCGGCCGAGATGGCCACCGCTGACCCTCACTACTACTTGAACGTGCCCGCAGTGCTCGAGCGGATCAAGACGGGCGTGGGTAATAAGATCAAAGAACGCGGCGGCGTCGCTTGGGCCCTGTACACGGCCGCACTCGCTGCCAACGAACGCCTCGAAAAGGGTAAGGCATCGCCTATCGATCGTCTGGTGCTCGAGGTCGGCAAACGCGTGGTGTTTCCCAAGATCAAGCAGCAGATCGGCAAGAGCCTCGAGTTTTTGATCTGTGGCTCAGCGCCGCTGTCAGAGGACACGCAGCGTTGGTTCTACCTCGTCGGCATCCCGGTCTATCAGGTGTACGGTCTGACGGAGACGACTGCGATTGTCACCATGGACCGCTTGGGCCTCGCTAAACCCGGTTATGTGGGGCGCGCGCTCAAGGGCGTCGAGCTCAAGGTCACCGACGAAGGCGAGCTTGTATGCCGCGGACCGAACATCTTTCCTGAGTATTGGCACCGTCCCGATGCAACCGAAGCTGCGATTCGCGACGGCTGGTTTCACTCCGGCGACATGGCGGAGCTTACGCCCCAGGGTGACCTCAAGATCGTAGGGCGCCTCAAGGATTTGCTCGTGCCCGAGAGCGGCCATAATGTGGCGCCTGGCCCAATCGAAGAGAAGCTAGCAACCTACCTCGACGGCGCCCAGCACGTGATGGTGGTGGGGCACGCCAAGCCTTACCTTTCCGTGATCGTCACCGGTCCCGTGTCCGACGCCAAGGTACAAGAGGCGATCGACAAGGTGAACGAGGAGCTGCCGCACTATCGCCGATTGCGCCGGTTCGTCGTGGCAAGCGAGCCGTTCACGATCGAAAACGGCCTGTTGACCGCGAACCAGAAGCTCAAGCGCAATGCCGTCGAAAAGCACTACGCCGACCAGATCAAGGGGATGTACGCGTGACCGAGCTCAGGCTGGTCGATGGCGTGTACGAGCTCGAGCTGAGCTCGCCTCCAGTCAATGAGATCGGCATGGAGATGATTGCGCACCTAGAGCGCGCGCTCGACGAGATCGACCCAAGCCAGGGTAGGGCGCTCATCATCTACTCGAGTCTAACCACGGGCTTCTGTGCCGGTGCCGACTTGCGTGGGTTGTATGCGGGCATCCGCGACACGCCCGAGCTCGAAGCGCGCAGCGCGCGCATCAACGATTTCATCGATCGCATCCACAACGTCATGAACCGTTTGGATATGCTGCCGCTGACGACCATCGGCGCGATTCATGGCGTGTGTTTTGGCGGCGGCTTCGAGCTGGCGCTGACGTGCGATCTGCTGATCGCCGACAAAACGGCGCGCTTCTGTTTTCCCGAGCTGCGCTTGGGCATCGTGCCCGGTTTCGGTGGCATCCCGCGGCTCAAGCGCGACGTAGGCAATGGCGTCGTACGCGACCTCTTGCTCACCGGTCGCAGCTTGAACGCGAAGAAGGCTCAGACGATAGGGCTCGTCAGTCAGATGGTCGCCCAGGGCAAACACGTCGACGTTGCGCGCGCTACCGCCCGTCAAGCCTTACGCTTTGACGCGGATGCCGCGAGCACCTGCAAAGCTTTCATCAAGCCTATGCCGCACGCGGAGCTCGAGGCCGAGAAGCAGCACTTCAAACGGTTGATCCTGCGCCCGGTGGTCGAGGCTGCTTTGAAAAAGTTCGTTGAGAGCACTGACCTGCGTCCTTACTTGCCCTGAGAGCTGCCATGACCGACACGACCGAAAAGTTGATTCGCCTCGCCGCCAAGAAGTTCAAAGTCGACGGCAGTGGGCTCAAGCCTGAGCAAGATTTCTTCGATGCGCTGGGCATCGATAGCGTGCAGGCGTTGGAGCTGTTGTCCGAGCTCGAAATCGAGTTTGACGTCGAGGTTCCCGATTACGAGCTGCAAGGGGTCAAGACCTTTGCGGGGCTCGCTGAAGTCATCGAACAGAGGCTCTGAGCATGTTGGATTTGTCGCGCGTAGCGAACGTGGGGGAGGCCCTGCGCGATGGCCTGCTCACCTATAAAACGAACACGGCGTTGATCGAAGTCGATCGACATCGCGAAAAGTCGCGCATCACTTACCGCGAGCTACGCGAAGCCGCGGAAAAGCTCGGCGGCTCGATGCAAGCCGCGGGCTTTGAGCCGGGCGACCGCTGCGCGATTTTGATGAGCAATCAGCCGAGCTGGATCATTGGCGGCGTCGCTGCGATGTGGGTCGGCGCGGTGCTCGTGCCCCTTGATTACAAGCTAACACCGCCCGAACAAATGGTGCTGCTTGCACACTGTCAGCCCAAGGTGTTGATCACCGAGTATCCGGTGTGGCGGCTGCTCTTGAAGGAGAACGTGAGCGCCCTGGAGCGCACGCGTGTGATCGTCACCGAAGCGCCAGACAAGGCGGACATCGGTCCTGCCTTACGCTTTGAGCAACTCCACCCGGCCAAGTTCACGCTCCAGACGCGCAGCCGCGACGACGTGGCGTGTATCGTTTACTCCTCGGGTACGAGCGGCGCGGCCAAGGGCTGCATGCTCACCCATGCCAACTATTTGGCGCAGGCCGAGGTGCTCGGTCGCATGTATCCGATGAAGGAAGAGGACCGCTACTTTTCGATCCTGCCTACCAATCACGCCATCGATTTCATGTGCGGCTTTATTTTGCCGCTGGTGTTTGGCGGCGCGGTGGTGCATCAGCGCACGTTGCGGCCCGAGTTCTTGATGCCGACCATGAAGGAGTACGGCATTACGCACATGGCGCTCGTGCCGCGCATCTTGAAGGCGCTGCAGACTAAGATCGAAGAGCAGCTCGACGAACAGCCTAAGTGGCAACGCGATGCGATCGATACTCTGTCGCGCTTGAACGACGTGGCGACACAGCGCGCACCCAATCACCTGGTCTCGAAAACCTTACTCAAGCCGATTCACGATAAGTTTGGCGGAAAGCTGCGTTTGATCTTCGCCGGCGGCGCCTTTGTCGAGCGCGAGAACGCGGAGTACTTCTATCGCCTGGGCTTCCCGGTCGTAATCGGATACGGCCTGACAGAAGCTGGCACCGTGCTCAGCGTCAACGACCTCAAGCCCTTCCGCTCAGACACGGTGGGTGTGCCGGTCGAAGGCGCCGAAATCGAGCTGCGGAACACGAACGAAGAGGACGTGGGTGAAGTCTGGGTACGTGGCCCGACGGTCATGAAGGGCTACCTCGACGCCCCCGAGCTCACGGCCGAGGCCTTGGTCGATGGCTGGTTGCGCACGGGTGACCTCGGCACGATCGACGCGTCAGGCCACCTCAAGCTAGTAGGCCGCGCCAAGAACATGATCGTCACCGCGGGTGGCAAGAACGTCTACCCCGAGGATATAGAGAGCGCCTTCTTAGAGCTGCGCGACATGGAAGAGCACTGCGTCTTTGCAGCAAACTACGTGTGGCCCACGGGTAAGCTTACGGACGAGCAACTCGTGCTCGTGTTGCGACCCAAAACCGGCGTTGTGGCGGATGCTGCGTTCCTGGAGCGCATTCAAAAGCTCAATCTGAGGCTTGCGGACTACAAGCGCGTGCACGGGGTGGTGGTGTGTGACACCGAGTTCCCGCGCACGGCATCCCAGAAGATCAAACGCGAAGAGCTGGCGAAATCCCTAGCGAAGCAAAAGCCCCGCGACGCCGCGTTCATCGCCTTATGAGCCCTCTCGCTTTAAGCTGTGCTTCTGCTGATTTGCGTGGCCAGCGCTGCAGCGCAAAATTCAAAGTGCAGACAGGGGCCCAGCATGGCTGATCGATACCTAGCGATCGTGAATCCGGCCGCCGGTGGCGGTCGCTGCGGCAAACAAGCGCCGGAGGCCGTCAACAGCCTGCGCCGCGCGGGGCTCGACATCGCCGTCCAAGAGACGCGCGCAGCCGGCGAGGCGACACGCATCGCACGGGAGGCGTACGGCAAGGGCGTGCGCCATTTCATCGCGGTTGGCGGCGATGGGACGGGCTTTGAGATCGTAAACGGCCTCTTTCCCGAAGCGATCGATGCCGCCGAAAAGCCAACCCTGGGCTTTTTGCCTCTCGGCACCGGCAACTCGTTCCTACGTGACTTCAGCACAGAGGGCGCCGAGTTTTCCCGTCGCGCCCTGGCTCAGGGTCGCAAGCGCGCGTGCGATGTGATCAGACTCGATCACAAAGAAGGCACGATCTTCTACATCAACATCCTAAGTCTCGGCTTCGTCGCGGACGTGTGCACGGTGGCCAACGCACGCTTCAAGCGCTTTGGCGAGGCAGGGTATGGGCTTGGCGTGGTGCTGACGGTGGCGGGCCTCGCCTGCTCACCCATTCCCATGCGCGTCGACGGTGGTGAGCTCGATTCGGCGCCGCTCGCATTCCTCTCGATCAACAACAGCCGCTTCACCGGCGGCAAGATGATGATGGCGCCCAACGCCGATACAGCGGATGGTTATGCCGACATCATCCGCGTCGGCAGGCTCGGCCGCATGTCGCTGCTCCGCACTTTCCCCAAGGTCTTCGCAGGCTCGCACCTGCAGCACCCAGCCGTGCAAGAGACGCGAGCCAAGAACATCGAGTTCGCCTTACCGCGCGCGGCCGATGCGATGATCGACGGCGA
>JBBSJC010000452.1:0-6836 GCA_038257655.1 Polyangiales bacterium
AAGGGCCCGCGGTAAATGATGCAGGCACCGCCGACGGCACTGACGCTTCGCTGGACGCCGATGATGCCGGACCGACTGGCTCCGATCCTACCAGCCCAGGCGATGGCGGAAGCGCAGGCGCAGATGCCCAGACGCCGGCAACGGACGCTTCGGTTCCGCCCGGTCTGCCCCCAACCATCCCGCCCCCAACCAGCCCGCCGACAACCCTTGAGCCGGTGCCGACGAACATCGACTGCGCCACGCAGTTCACGGGGCTTATCGCCTGCGACAACTTCAGCGGCAGCAGCCGCGGTGTACCCGTCGGCACCCGCGCTTCCAACGGCGGTAGGGCCGTCAACGACCAGTATCTTAGTGCCACCACCACACAGGACATGAGCAGCGCTAATGTGGCGGCCGAATTCAATAGCCTGACCAGCGGCGCAGTCTACTTACGCTTTTCGCTGTTTGTTGAAGGAGGCTTCGACGTTCAGGGCATCAATATCGCAAGCCTGGGCGACATCAACACCGGTGCTGACTTTGGGCTAGATTTGAACCTGGTGCGCAACGGTGAGCTCGAGATCTATACCTCGGGCGACCGCGCGGTTAATCAAGCGAAAAACTACGTAATACCTCGCAATCGCTGGCTGTGCGTGTTGCTTAAGGTCGAAAGCATCGATAGCGCGACCGGCTCCGCCCGGGTGATGGTCGATGGTCAGGAAGTGCTCGCTGCCACGAACATCGACACCGAGCCCAGCACTGGCATCACCGGCGCGAGCGCAGGCATCGATTGGACCTTCAATCAGCAAGCGCCAGCCAAGCTGCACGTAGACAACTTCGTCGTGACGCGCGATCACCCGAGCGGCTGTCCTTAGTTTAGTTTGCCGCCCTGCGGGGTCCGAGGCCCCCTCGACGGGGGCTTGTAACCTCGCGGCTTTCGTAGCCAAGGCTGCTCGCACGCCGCACACGCGGCGACAACGGCGCGCGCGAAATCATCTGACTATTCAGCCGCATGGGGCGACTTTGCCAGTCCGGCGCGAGTCTTGCTGTTACCCCCGCCGCAACCCTTTCAGATTGAGGCCTGATGACCCCGAACGATGATCCCCTGAACCCGTTCCGTCATGCCGTGGCGCGCGTCGTGCTGGTAACCTTACCGCTGCTCGGTGGCTGTGTGGGGGCGGAGCTCACGCTGCCGGCGGGGCCGCAAGTCGACCCTGATCAAGCTGCGCAGTGCCTGAGCAACCGCGACTACTTCGCCCAGGAGGCGTGGCCGGCGGTGTTTGGCAACATCTGCGTCAGCTGTCACGCGCCTGGCGGTGAAGCGGTCGAAGACGACGCAGCCTTTCAGCTTCTGCCTGCAAACTATCCCGGTTTCATCGAAGCCAATCTAGCGGCTGTGACCGAGATGGCGCGCAACGAGTACGATGGCGTCCCCTTGCTGCTTGCAAAACCCTCAGGTCTGACGGACCACGGCGGCGGTACCGTGATCACGGCAGGCGACCCCAACTATCAAGTGCTCGAGCAGCTGATCGAACGACTGCGCGAGGGCGAGCCCTGCGACGAAGGGGAGACGAGCGCCGAGCCTGAGGACAGCGGCCTCGTGTTACTCGGACCGAGCGAAACCTATCGCAAAGCGAGCCTGCATCTCGCTGGCAGGCTGCCCACCGACGCCGAGCTCGAACGACTCAAAGAGGACGGGGATAAGGCGCTTGCGCCCCTGCTCGGCAAGCTGATGAAAGAAGAGGCGTTCTACGTGCGCCTGAAGGAGATGTACAACGACATCTTCCTGAGCGACCGCTACTACCGCAACAGCGATGCAGTGAACCTGCTCAACGAGGATGCCTATCCGCTCGCAGGCGAGTGGTTCGACGCGCAGCCTGAAGAGACGCGGCGCGCGATCAATCGTGCACTGGCGCGCGAGCCCCTGGAGCTGCTCGCGCATATCGTGCGCTCAGGCAAACCTTTTACCGAGCTGCTGACGGCCAACTACACGGTCGTGAACCCTTACAGCGCGCAACTCTACGGGCTCGACATCGCCTTTGATGATCCCATGGACGAAAGTGAGTGGAGGGAGACCAAGATCCGCGTATGGACTGACGGCGCGCGCGTCACCCTTCCCCACGCGGGCATTCTCACCAATCCCATCTGGCTGAATCGCTTCCCGACCTCGGACACCAACCGCAACCGACACCGCGCACGCATGGTGATGCAGCAGTTTTTGGCCACGGACATTCTCAAGGTGGCAGAGCGTCCGATCAACGCGCTCGATGCGACCAAGTACAACAACCCCACCCGCGATGACCCGAGCTGTGCCAGTTGCCATCGCCAACTCGACCCGATCGCCGGTACTTTCATGAAGTGGGATGACGACGACCAGGAGGAATTCATACCGCAGCGCGAGTGGTATCGCGAGATGTTCCCACCGGGCTTCGGGGATGAGCTTATCCCCGTCAGCGAGTTTGACGCTGCCCCCCGTTGGCTCGGCAAACGCTTGGCCGCCGATCCGCGCTTTGCTCTGTCTGCGGTGCGACAGATGTACTCGGCGCTTACCGGACACGCGCCCCTGGAGTATCCAGCCCAGGGCTTAGCCGGTTACCCGGCCTTACTGTCCGCCTGGGAAGCCCAGGACCGCGTGTTCAGGCAGCTGATCGAGGCTTTTGTCGAAAGCGGCTACGACCTGAAGGTGGTGATAAGGGAGGTGGTATTGACCCGCTACTTCCGCGCCGCGAATTTCGAACGAGCACCGAGCAGCCAGGAAAGCTTGAGCTTGGCCGACATCGGCACTGGCAGGCTCAGCATCCCGGAGCTTTTGGACCGTAAGATCGCCGCAACCATCGGCTTTGGCTGGCAGCGCGATTACGACGGCCAACGCTACCTACGTGGCGATTACGCGATCTTGTACGGCGGCATCGACAGCGACACGGCCACCAATCGCCTCACCGATTTGAACAGCGTGATGAGCGGCATCCAGTGGCGCATGTCGAACGAGGTCGCTTGCGTCGCAACCCCCTTCGAGTTCAGCCAGGCCAAGAGCGCACGCCTGCTGTTCAAGTACGTCGATATCGATACCACCCCGATAGCCGACGACGGAACGGACAACCTGGATGCGATCGAGGACATCAAAAAGACCATCCAGTACCTGCATGAGCGTATGTGGGGCACGCGTCCGGCGCTCGATGATGCCGAGCTGGATGCGACCTACAACCTCTTCGTAGAGACGTGGCGCGAAGGTTTACAAGGTGTGGCATCTAAGGCCATCTCCGACCGACTGCCTTACAACTGCGGAGCGCGACGCAACCCGATCACAGGCAAGGATCTGCCCGAGTCCCAGCGGCTGGAGCAGGATTCGCGTTACACGGTGCGCGCATGGATGGCCGTGCTCACCTACCTCATGACCGACTACCAATTCCTCTACGAGTGAGCGCTATGCAAAACATCAAACGACGTACGTTTCTCGCTGGAGCATCCGCTTCGTTACTGGGGTTGGGGCTCGGACTCAACCTTAGTGAACCTACCCTGGTCGCCGCGCAAGATGCCGCCTATGCCGGTCCGTTTTGGATCTTCCTACATGCATCGGGCGGCTGGGATCCTCAGTTCATCTTCAATCCGACCGATCGCGTCGAACACAATCGGCTCTATACAGAAGTACCTCAGGTAGGGAACATCCCCTGCGCTGGTTGGGAGATCGATCCGGAGCGATTCGGCCTTGATCCGGCAGTGGACTACACGGGCCTCATCTACTCACCACGCGCCTTCCTCGAGAAGGCGGGCGCCAAAATGACAGTGATCAACGGCATCGACACCACCACGAACAATCACGACAGCGGCGCGCGCGTGATGGCGTCAGGGAAGCTAACCGAAGGTTATCCGGCGTTTGGTGCGATGGTAGCGACCGCTGGCGGCTCCAAGATGCCGCTCGCCTTTTTGGCAGGTGGTGGCTACGACGCAACCATGGGGCTTGTGCCGGCGGTGCGTTTGAGCAACGTGGGGGTGATCCAAAAAGTGGGTGAGCCTAACCTTATCGATCCCGGTCGACAGGATACTCAAAAGTACCACTCCGATGCGACCTGGCAGCGCATACGCAAGCTGCAAAAGACCCGCTTGTCTCGGCTTTCCAAGGCGCAGCATCTGCCCGCCCTGCAGCACACAATGGCCGGCCTAGCCGCGGCGCGCCTGACGGACACGGAGCTTAGAAAGCTCGTGCTGCCGGCACCGGTCGACATTCCCAATGGCCTTGGCGGCCTTGAGAACACGATGCGCCAAGCCCAGCTCGCAGCAGCCGCCTTCAAAAATGGCCTCGCAGTCAGCGCGGGCCTGAGTATTGGCGGCTTCGATACCCATGGCGATCACGATCAGAATCAGCCGCGGCGGATAGCGCAACTACTCGGTGCCGTGGCCTTTGTGCTCGACGAGCTCGCACGCAACGGACTTGAGCAGAAGACGTACGTGGTGGTGACCAGCGACTTTGGCAGGGGCCCGAGCTACAACGGAACCGGCCAGGGCTCCGGCAAAGACCACTGGCCTATCACCAGCGTGATGGCGTTCGGGCCCAAAATCAAAGGCGACAGGGCGATCGGCACGACCGACGACGAGCAGCGCTCGGTGGGGGTAGACCCGAAGACCCTCAAGCCTGCCAAGGGCGGCGTCATCATCAACCCACAGCACGTGCACCTTGCGTTGCGGCAGATCGCGGGTTTTGACGACGGGGAGCTGGCGCGAAATTACCCGCTTACTGGGCAGGCCTTACCGTTGTTCGGTTGAGCTTGACTAAGCGCCCGGCACAAAACAATCAGATCGCCTCGACGCCGACGCATCCCCGTCACCGGCGCTGAAACTTCTTCAGATACAGCGAGTATACATGCGAATTTTCAACACCGCCGACGGGGCGCCTCGACGCCGATCCGACCTGATTCTTTTGTGCCGGGCGCTAAGGCTTAGGCCGCCTGCGCGCAGCGAGCTTGAGTAACACATTTTCGTAGGCATGCTGCAGCTCGAGAAAGCGCTCGGCATCGCCGCCCTGATCGGGGTGGGTTTCGAGCGCCCGTTTTCGAAACGCCTGCTTCACCTCAGTCAGCGAAGCACCCGGCAGCAGTCCCAGTACAGACCAGGCGGAAGGGCGCGGCGCATCCTTCACCGGCCGTGTTCGGGCGCGTGCTGCGCGTGGTGTGCGGGCCTTAGGTGGCGCGGGCGGAGCTTCGCCGCGCAGCACGCGATTCCAGGCGCGCGCCCAGTACGGCTCGATCAACGTCAGGTGCCGTCCCGCCACGCGCTCGGCATTCGCCAGCGCCTCTTCCAGAGATTGGGCGCCACCGTTCGACGCGTCGGGCTTGCGAAAGGGCGCATGGGTCGGTGCTCCCGTCCACCATGCGGCCCAGAAGAACCGCCGCCGTTGCGTCGGTGTAATCGAGCAAACGGCGGTGGACAGATCGGACATGACGGGTAGATAGGCTGGCAATGGACAAGCGCCAGATCAACAACCCGCTACACGGGATTACCCTGGAAGTCATCGTCACGCGCTTGGCAGAGCACTACGGCTGGGACGAGTTGGGTGAGCTTATCCCGATCAACTGCTTTCGCATCAATCCGAGCGTGCGCTCGAGCCTGACCTACCTGCGTCGCACGCTGTGGGTGCGCAAGCAGGTAGAGGAGCTGTACGTCGCCACCTTCTGCGCGCCTGACGATCCGGGAAGAGCTTCGCGTTAGTGCCCGCCGCAAAACAATCAGGTCGGATCGGCGTCGAGGCGCCCCGTCGTCGGTGATGAAAATTCGCAAGGATACTCTATTGTTTTGCGGCGGGCGCTTAGTCAACGATACTGACTATCGCAGCGCTCACGGCGCGTTCATGTACGGTGACGGACACATGGGCGTGGCCGAGCACAAGTGGTAGACGAGCGCTACGATGCCGCCAGTCGGCGGCGCGCAAGCGATGCAGGTCTTTCCGCCTTCGCAGTCCGCGTCGCTGTGACAAAGCGCTTGCGCCTCGCCCATGCACGAAGCCTCGCAGAATGCGCCCGAGCCGCCCTGGAGCGAGAACTTCGCGCAGCAGGCTTGGTCCCCTGAACAATCTTCTTTGCCATCGCAGGTGCCGGGCGCACTGGTAAAGCCGGTGCACGCGTCTTTCGCTTTGCACTCAAAGCCGCCGTTCATACCGCCCAAGAACGACACGCAGCAGATGTCAGGAGTGCTGCAAGAAGTGTCGCCACAGGTCACGACGCCAGCTGCGGCGCCTGGGTCGTTACCCGCCGTCGCGCCGCCGCCCGTGGCTCCTGCGTCCGACGTACCGCCGGTAGCTCCGGTGGTACTGCCGGCCGTCGCGCCGCCGTTCGTGCCCGCGCTCGCGCCGCCGTTCGTGCCCGCGCTCGCGCCACCGTTTGTGCCCGCGCTCGCGCCGCCGTTCGTGCCGCTGCCGTCGCCGGCGTCTTCGCTGCCGTCCACCGCACTCATATCATCGGTTCTGTCATTGCTGTCCGATGCGCAAGCCACCGACAACATGCCCATTACTGCCAAGCTCCAATACAAGCGCGCCATTTTATTTTCCTCTTGGACGCCCAGCGTCCTGCTCACGGCGCGAGCCATCACAGCGCGCGCGAAGAAGTCTCGACCGCGCTACTGCGGGGTACGAGGGTTACAGCGCGGGGGCTGGGAGCTGTCGTTGCGGGCACTCACAGAGCCGTAGACAGCGGGGGCTCGCTTGCGAGGCTCCCTTACCTTAGTACAGGTCCCCAGAAGTAGGTGATCAGTCGATGTCGGGCGGGAGGGGCGGTTTTGTCAAAAAGTTGCCAGGCTCGAGCGTTGTGATCGTATGCGGGCATGGCGATGCAAACCCCGATTCGGCTCGAACTCACAGACGATGAGCGCTC
>JBBSJC010000453.1:0-6796 GCA_038257655.1 Polyangiales bacterium
GCGGCTCAAGCTGTAGTCAACGTTTCTGACTATTTGTGGAGACTGCGGCCTGGAAGCGCGCGACGATCGCGGGATAGGCATGGCCGGGCAGCGCGTCCAGTGCGACAGGCAGACCCGAAGCACGCCAGCCCGGTTCTTTGACGCGCCCAAAGGCGTCGACCAAACCATCCATACCCGCGCGCTGCACGACAACGTCGCAAAAGCCCATCGCGATCAACGCCTGCGCGGCCTGTTCGGAGCGCGCCACGGATTTGCAACCGACGACGAGCTTGGCTTCGCGCGGCCACAGGGCGCTTACCTGCGCGATGAAACTTGGGTTCTCGAGCATGCCGGCTGGGCTGGCTTCGAGCCAGGGCACGTTGAATGCGCCTGCTGGATGTCCGCTATCGAACTCCGGTACCGAGCGCACGTCGATGTAGACGTAGCCCGCGTCTTTGATCAGGGCGTGAGCTTCGCTCGGCGACACGCGGTTCATCCGCTTGGGCTGCCACGTTCAAGCAGAGGTGGCCATGGCCTTGCGCACGAAAAGATCCTCGAGCGTCTCGCGTTCAGGCTCGACTTCGGCCACTTCGGCACTGTGCGCGAGCGCCGCCTCGAGCACTGGGCGCACCCCTTGATCGCCCTCGATTGTCACGTGCAAGTGGCCCTCCACCTGGCGGAGCTCGTGACCGAGTCCGACTAAGAGCTCACGCAGCGCAGGCGACACGGCCCCCAAGCTCACGCGCACGCGACGCACCTCGCGTCGCAGCAGCTGATCGAGCGTGCCGCTCGCGACCACCTGACCTTTGTGCAGGATCGAAATGCGATCGCACAGCATTTCGACGTCGCTCAACACGTGACTGGTAAAGATCAGCGTTTTGCCAGCTTTGCGCTGGGCGAGAATGATGTCACGCACCTGACGGCGGCCGATTGGATCGAGGCCGGACATCGGTTCGTCTAGGATCAAAAGCTCAGGATCGTGCAGCAGAGCCTGCGCTAGGCCGATGCGCTGCATCATACCTTTGGAGAAGCGTCCGATCGGACGGTCGACCGCATGCGCCAGACCTACGAGATCGATCATGTCGGCGGTGCGCTTGCGTCGCGTCTCGCTGTCAAGCCCCATCAAACGCCCGCATAGATCGAGAAATTCAGGTGCGCGCAGGTACTGGTACACGTAAGGATTTTCGGGCAAGTACCCGAGCCGTCCGAGAGAGGCCATCGACGGCGCAGCACCGAACAGTTTGATGCTGCCGCGGTCGGCGTAGATCAAGCGCAGCAAGATGCGCAGGGTGGTGGTCTTACCCGCACCGTTCGGCCCGAGTAGACCGAAGGTCTCACCTTGCTTGACTTCGAAGCCCACACCGCGCACCGCCTCCACACGCTTGCGCATGAAGCCGATGCGGAAGGTTTTGTGAAGATCTTCGATCTCCATCACCTTGTCAGTCCCCATAAGCCTCATTGTTTATCACGAGACGCAGCGCCTCGACTACCTGCGCATGTTGCGCCTCGCTCATGCTCGGAAACAGGGGCGCACACAAACCGCGCGCTGCGATGTCCTCCGTATTGCTCAGGCTGCGTTTAGCCTTGGTCGCAGCCTGCGCCTGCGCTGCGAATTGCGGCAGGGTTTGTAGCGCGTAGGTCAACTTGCCCGCTTGCACGCCGCGCGCAGTGAGCGCTGCTATCGCTTGGTCACGCTGGGCGCTGCCGCCGCCGGCCGGCCCCACGAGGATGCCGAAGGTCTGATGGTTGGCTTCGCCCAAGGCAGGCGCCTGTTGCAGTGATAGGCCCGGCAGCGCGGCTGCAAAGGCGCGAAATAGCCGGCGGCGCGCGTCGCACATGTCGGTCAGCTTTGCGAGCTGCACCTGACCGATGGCCGCAGCAAGCTCGGTCATGCGCGCGTTGCCCGCTGCGAACACAAAACTACCTGGCTCGCTTTGGCCATGATTGCGCAGTGCCCGCAAGCGTTGGGCAAGCTCTGCGTCGTCGGTAAAAATGACGCCACCTTCACCGGTAGTCAGGACTTTGCGTGGGTGCAGCGACGTGCACGACAGCAAGCCATGACTGCCGCAAGGCAGGTCGTGATAGCGACTGCCGAGCGAGCATGCGGCGTCGACGATGATCGGAATCGCTCCAAGCGCCTCGCGGATCGCGTCGTGGCGCGCGGGATTTCCAAATTGTTCGATCACGATCGCAGCTTTGGTGCGGGACGACAGCGCCGAGGCAAAGTGCTCTTCGGTCGCGTTCCATTCGTGCGCGTCGACATCGATCAGCACGGGAGTAGCGCCGACGCTCAGCACGGCGTGGGCCGGACTCGGCCAGGTCAGCGCCGGACACAGCACTTCGTCGCCAGGCCCCAGATCGAGCGCGCGCAAGGCAAGCTCGAGCGCAGCGGTGCCATTCGAGACGGCGATCGCCTGTACACGCTGCGTGGCTTGGGCCAGCTGCGCCTCGAATCCGGCCACTTCCTTGCCCTGCACCAACATCCCCGAACGCAAGACGCGCTCGGCTGCGGCGATTTCTTCGGCTCCAAGCCCAGGCACCGTGAGAGGGATCATGCCGGAGATTGTGGCGTAATCCGGGGCGCCTCAGCTAGTCTCGTGCATGGTGAGACGCGAGAACCCCGCGAAGTTGCGAGCTCGGTACCGAGGACTGACGTGAGTAAAGTAGGTGTGATCCTCTCCGGGGGCGGTGCGCGCGGCGCCTACGAAGCAGGTGTACTGAGCTACCTGTACGGCGATTTCGTGCGGCACACCGGCAAAGTGCCGCGTTTGGACATCATCTCCGGCTGCAGCGTGGGCGCCGTCAACGGCACCTTTTTAGCGTCGGTGGCCCACGAGCCTGTGATGGGCATCGAGCGCCTCGTCGAGCTGTGGCACGGTCTTGAGTTCTCGCGCGTGCTCAGCTTTGGCTTGAGAGAGATCGCGTTTCTGCATCGCGTGTGGCTCGGCGGCGCCAAGCCTCAGGGTTTGTTCGATGCGGAGCCGCTCGCGCGCTTGATCGCCGAACGCATCTCCTGGCTGAACCTCGCGCGCAATCTACGGCGCGGCATGGTCGACGCGCTCACGCTCGGTACGACGCACGTGGCCACGGGCAAACCTCACGTGTTCGTCGACGTCGGGCCCCATCGCAAGCTGCCGCAAAATGTCGGCCGGCAGGTCGTGATGCGAACCGGCCCCGTGCGTCCGCAACATGTGCTCGCGTCTGCGGCCATTCCACTGATCTTCCCCATGGTCGAAATCGATGGCGAGCTGCACTGCGACGGCGGGCTGCGCGTCAATACTCCAACTGCGCCAGCTATTCATCTCGGTGCCGACAAGTTATTCGTGATCGGTCTGTCCTGCAGCGACAGCGCGCGCGATAGGCCCTCGCTTGCGACCGAGCGTGCACCCGGCGCGCCATTTTTGTTCGGTAAGGTGCTCGATGCGTTCTTCCTCGATCATCTCGATGCCGACGTGCGCGAAATTGGCCGGGTCAATGAGTACATGGCGATGGGCGAGACGGCATACGGCAGCGATTTTGTCGCGCGTATGAACGCTGCCGCAGAAAGCCTGGGCAAACCGCAACGCCATACCGTGCGCTGCGCCGTCGTTAGGCCCAGCGTCGATCTGGGCCGCATCGCCCACGATTACCTGTCGCGAGGTCGCAGCAAGGGGGGCGCAGAGAACACGGTCGCCCATGCCTTGGTGCGCACGATCGATGTGGGCGAAGCATCCGAGGCAGACCTTGCAAGCTTTCTGCTCTTCGATGCCGGCTATTCGCGGATCTTGATCGAGCTCGGACGGCGCGACGCCGCGCTGCAGCAAGATGAGCTCGCCGACTTCTTCTTCGCCTGAAAGTTATCCACAGGGCCCTGTGAACAAACACGGGTGTCCTGTCGACAATGGTCGCCAAGCTATTGAAAATAAACGTTTTCTATCGATGGTAAAGCGAACTTGCGGGTTGTGGACAGCGTGCGTTCCCGCAATGTGCGCTCGGTGACCAACCCCACGCTTCAAAACCTTGTTATCGTTTGGATTCGACATGACAGACCACGCGCTTTCGCCGCTTGACCAGGCACACGCATACCGACTCGCCGGCGACACCCCCGCGGCCCTGCGCCTCGGCATCGCCTGCGCCCACACCGCTCCTGACGCACCCGGGCCCATCGCCCTGCTGGCGCGCGTGCTGGTAGACGAAGGCCGCACCATGATCGGCCCGGAGATCGCTGCGCGCCTGGTCGATGCCTGCATCCGTCGCGGTGATTTGCCGGCCGCGGTGATCGCCAGCCAGATCGCGCTCGACGCCGGCGAAGATCACACGCCCCTGCTGACGCAGATCGCAGAAGCCTTCGGCAAAGGCTCGCCACGCCTGGGCGAAGCCACACCCAAGCCGCCGCCCTTTCCCAACTTGAGTGCGATGCCGCCTGCTCTCGCCAAGCTCTCGGGTGATGAGCTGTTTGCGCAGGCCGAGGTGTCGCTCGCCAAGTACTTGAGCGGGAACGATTCGGTACCGCCCGACACGAAGCTACCTACCCTTTCGTTGTTCAGCGCGCTCGCGCCTGCGGCCTTGGCCAAGCTGCTCAAAGCGATTCGCATCGACGAAGTATCAGGTGGTGACGAGATCGTGCGCCAAGGCGACCAGGGCAAAGAGGCGTTCATCGTCGCGCGCGGCCTGTTGCGTGTCGTGCGTCTGCAGGGTGCCGATGAGACCGTGCTCGCGCAGCTCGGGCCGGGCGCAATCTTGGGCGAGATGGCGCTGTTGAGCTCCGCGCCGCGCAGCGCGAGCGTGCAAGCGCTGGAGCCTGCACAACTGCTCGTGCTCGAGCGCGAGCAACTCGAGCGCGCAGCTCAGCAGGCACCCGAGCTAAGCAAAGAGCTCGCATCGTTCTGTCATCAGCGCATGCAACAGAACTTGATTCGACAGGCGCGCGTGTTTTCCGCGCTGCGTCCCGCGGAGCGTGCGGAGCTCTTGGGAAGCCTCGAGTCGCGCATCTTCGAAGCAGGCGAGCTTTTGATCGCACGCGGCCAGGAAGCCGAGCGCGTGCTGTTGATCGCCAGTGGCTCGGTGTCCGTCTCGATCCCGGAGGGCGGCGATGTGCTGGTGCTCGCAACGCTCGGAGCCGGGGACGTGGTGGGCGAGATATCGATGCTCCTGCGCCGCCCTTCGCCCGCCGACATGCGTGCCTTGTACCCGACCCTTACCTTTGAGATAACGCGCGACCAGTTGCGCGACCTGATGCGCAAGTATCCAGGACTGCTCGTCGAGCTCTACGACCTTGCCACGCGGCGCGATGACGAAGTGCGCGCGGCCGCCGAGCACGACGTCCTCGATGCCGAAGACGTCATCCTAGTCTGACCGGCGTGACTGGCGTGAAAGAACGGAGCTGACGATGCCTTCCGCGAGCCACCTGTGTATGTTGCTCGCCGGTTGCGTCGCCCTTTGCGCGTGCGATCTGTCGGATTCGGGGGCCGCTTCGCTCCGCATCGAGGCGCCCGAAGCTTTCGCCGTTTTTTCAAATCAAGATGATGTCGACCATGCTGCGGACGGCTTTCAGATCGCGGCTCGCGTCAGCACGGCCGGCCTGACCAGTGGCACGGTCGTCGAGCTATATCGACTCAGAGCGGGCAGGCCAGAAGGCGCCATTGCGCTCGCGAGCACGCAAGACGGCGAAGCCATCTTTTCAGCCTTTACGCTTCAGCCCGGCGTAAACCAGCTTCAGGCGCGCATCCAAGATTCGGAACGCGTGTCGCCAATAGTAAGCGTCAGCTTCGACAACCGCTGCGGCAGCATCGCGTTCGCAGAGCCTTTACGAATCGCCAAAGCAGACATTCGCCTGGGCCCGATCGACGATCGCGATGGCGAGGCCTGCGGTGACACGTTCACCACGCGCGTGGTCGCCAGCACCGGCTTGAGTGACGGCAGCGAGGTCGCGCTGCTCGTCAATGGCAACGTCAGCCGCAGCACGAAGACCGCGGGCGGGGTCGCGACTTTTGACGATGTGGCGCTCGGCAATCGCGGCGAAAGCCCCAATCGGCTCGCGCTGCAAGTGAACGGCTCGAGCTGCAGCGTGGTCGAGCTTGATGCGGATGTTTACGTCGACTGCTTCGGTCCAAGCTGCGTGCTCGGTGGGCCGAGCAGCAGCGAGCTGAGCTCCGCACAAGATAAAGATCCCGCCAGCGCTGGTTTGCAACTCGATTTCGATGTGCAGAGCGACGCTGAGGGTCAAAACGTGCGTCTGCTGATCAATGGCGACATCGACAACGCCAAAACGGCGGACACCGTAGAAGGCGCTGCCAGCTTTCGCTCCGTCACGCTGCCCGAAGGTAAGGGCGTGCGCGTCAAGGCCATCTGCAGCGGCGAAAACGGCGGATCAGGCTCGAGCGAGCGCCTCTTCAACGTCGATACGAGCGCGTGTTCGGCCGCGATCGTAAGGCCTTACACCACGCAGGTCTTCCGCGCGCAGCAGGCCTCCGTAGACGCTCGTCCCGAGAGAATGCTCGATATCGATGTGCTCGCGACGGTCGGAAGCGACTGCATCAGCTTCCGTGCGATCGCCAGCACCACGCCGGATTGTGCCGGCATCGACGAGGTCAGCGCCACAGCTCTGACCGCCGGGCAGACCGTAATCGACACGGAAGTCACGCTTGCAAGCCAGGGCGCACAGTACGTGTGCGTTCAAGTGGCAGATGCTGCTGGCAACAAGGGCTCGGCGACCGTGCGCGTCAGCTTCGATACGGAGGCTCCCGCGCTGACGATCACCAATCCTGCAGCTTCGCTGAGCGTCAACCGCGCAGGCAATCAGGGCCGCGTCGCCGATGCCGAGCCCGCAACCCCTGCC
>JBBSJC010000454.1:0-6786 GCA_038257655.1 Polyangiales bacterium
AGATGGTGGCGATCGACATCACGACCCCGATCGACCGCGTGATCGAGCTGATCATCGAAAGCGGTCACAGTCGTTATCCGGTCTACCGCGACCGCGCCGATCGGGTGATGGGCGTGCTCTACGCCAAGGACTTGTTTCGCGCGGTGCGCGAGCGCGGTCGCGACATTCGCCTCGGCGAGATCGTACGCAAGGACGTGTTCTTTGTCGCCGAGACGCACAAGATCGGAGCGCTGCTCAAAGAGATGCAGGCGCGACACACGCATCTGGCGATCGTCACCGACGAGTTCGGTGGGACGGCGGGCATCATCACGCTCGAAGACATTCTCGAGGAGATCGTCGGCGACATTCAAGACGAGCACGACCGCGAGGAGCCGGAGGTCCGTTCCCTTGGCGCCGGTCGTTACGAAGCCGACGCACGTGTCTCGCTACATCATCTCGAAGAAGTGGTCGGCGTCTCACTGCGCAGCGACGATGCGGAGTCCGATTCTTTAGGGGGTCTCTTGGTCGAAGCCACCGGCCGCGTTCCCGCACCGGGCGAGCGCATTGAAATCGGCGGCCTTTACTTCACCGTGCTCGATTCGGATGCGCGCCGCGTGCAGCGCGTCGAGATCAACCGGCCCGGCCCGGCCCACGACGCTGCAGAATAGGACATGGGCGAACGTTCGCTGGAAGCGTTGCTAGACACGTTTGGGATCGACGCCCATCACGTGCTGGGGCCCAAGGCCAGTGCGCTAGACGCGGCCCGAGCCCTGCGCTTGCAAGCAGAACCGGGCGCGCGCGTGCTGCTTGCTCAGCGAGCGCGGCGCTCGCCATGGTCGCGTTTGAAGTTCCTATGGGATAAGTCTGAAGCGGATGCGGACGTGCTGGAGAAGCTCGCAGGCGGCTTACTTCTTGCGGGCTTCGAGACCCCTCGCCTAGCTGCAGAAACCAAGAGGTTGATCGCGGTATGGGCGCAGGTGCCAAGCTTGCCCGATCCACTCGATCAGGTTTTTCTGCACGGCTTCTCCTCCGAAGCACGCAACCCCTGAAGAGTACGGCCGATACGCCCTCCTGAAGCGACACAGGAGGCGAGCCATGTTTCATCGAGGTTGGTTTTTGATCAGCGTGAGTCATTCCACGCTTTCCCAGCAGCTTACGCGCGTGGTGAGTGCCTACGGTGTCGCCCGCTGCGAGCGCCTCGGCCCCCAGAACATCGAGCAGCTCGCAAGCGCGCGCTGGGCGGGCGTCATCGCGGATGATTCGTCATCTAACTTGTCTTTTATCGCCACCCTGCGCCTGCGCGCGCCAACCTTACCGGTGCTGGTCGCACTCAGGTCGAGCGACCCAGCGTCGGTAAACCGTCTGCACGGCTTAAACGCAGAGGCCGTGGTCATGCCGGTCCCTGATCCGAATCTCGTCGGTTTCGTTCAGCGCGCCTTTGCCGCCGGCTTTCTGCCTGACGTGAGCGTCGCCCGCATGATCGCGCACCTGGCAGCCGAGCGCGATCTGACTGCGCGCGAAGTGCAGCTACTGTCGTTCAGCCTTGGAAACGAGCCGAGAGAACGCGTGCGCCGCCGGCTTGGCATCGCCGAAAACACGCTCAAGACCCAGATTCGTGGGCTTTTGCGCAAATGCGGAGAACGCAATGTGGATAGCCTGGCCAAAAACGTGCTGCGCGCCGCACTGCTGTCCGAAAAGGCGCCCCAAGACTGCGTCCAACCGATCGCACCCTGGCTTCAAACCGCCAAGAGCGCGTGAATTCAATAATCGACCCAATTCTGTTCGACGATGCGCGCGCCGGGGGTTGGCGTGAGCAGGCTGTAGTGGGCGATGCGGCCCTCGGGCGCTGCACCCACTGAGCCCACGTTCACGATGTGCACTTCATCGATCACACGTTGAAACGGTACGAGCGTGGCGCCGCAGATCACGATATCCGCGGGGTCGTCTGCCACCAAGGCCAGCAGCTCGTCGTCACCCATGTCCTGGGACATCTCTTGAAACGGATCGAGCGGAGAGCCGTGCACCATCACGACCTCGCCGCCATCGATCATCGGCAAACGTAAGCTCAGCGGTAGCTTGCGTAGCGCCGACAGCACGAGCTCGCCCACGGCCTGACGTGTTGCAAGAAAGCGTTCGACCGCCTGGCGCTCCTGATCAGTGCTCGCGCGAAGCTTGGCGGGTTGCAAAGAGCAAAGTGCGGAATCGCTCACGCCGCGCGCGAGCTCCGCATTGACCTCGACCAAACGCCGCCACACACCAAGCGGCTCGGGACCATTCAGCAAATGATTGCCCGCCACGTAGTACTGCTTTACGCCGCGCCTGCGCGTTTCGTCGAGCACAGCGTCGAGCGCTTCTAGCTGGCCATGGATGTCCGACAGGAACGCTACGGGTTCGTTGACCGGCCTACGCGGTGTGAGGGGTGGCATCACCCGCGACTCTAGCCCGCCCGCCTGTTTCCGACCAATCGCTCGATTCGGTATGCGCGCGAACTTGAGGAGGGACCGAAAGGCTTACTACGATCGCTTTTGAAACATGAGTCGCCCACCCATCAAAGGTATCGTCCGCGCAAAGCGAGGGGCGTATATCGCCACTCACGCTGCGCGCTTTTTGACCCGTGAAGCCGAGGAAGCGTTGTTCGCAGGCGCAAAGGTATTGAGTGAAGGGGCGGCGCAAAGCGGCAAGGACGGCGCGCGCTCCTATTGTGGAAGCACGATGATCACCTTCGATCTCAAGCAGTTGGCGGCGCAGTGGCGTGGCAGCTTCAACGCTGACGCGCGCGACGCAATGTTTGAGCTCGCCTCGGGTTCGGTCCGCGTTCGTTCGCGCGCCTCGCGGATCGCTTGCGCGGAGGTGGCGCGCAGGGTAACCGAGCGACCTCTTGGAACCGCGATCGTGGAGACGAAGGTGCTGCTTCGAGGCGACACGCTGTTGATCGACGTCGATCTCGAAGTGCCGTTGGGCGTATTCTCCGGCGTGCGGAGGGCGACTTGAGCGACGTCAACAACGTCATCCACGTTGCGTTTGGACAAGGCGGCGGGCGGATCGAGCGCAATCCTCTGTCTTCTCCACCGGAACCGGCACGCGCGATCGAAGAGCGACAGGAGGACCCGCTTGCTGATCTGTACAGCGCAAGCGAGGTCGCCAAGCTGTTCGGCGTGACAGCGAGTCGGCTGCGCTATTGGGATCGCACCGGCTTTCTAGCCCCCTCGGGGAGACGCGCGCGCCGGCGTTATTACACGTTTCAAGATCTGATCGGCTTGCGCGCTGCCAAAGCGTTGCTCGACGCCGGGCTGCCATTGCAGCGAGTCAGAAAAAACGTCGATGCGCTGCGCACACTATTGCCCAAGGTTACAAGGCCGCTCAACGAGCTGCGTGTGCTCGCGGACGGCCAGGGGGTCGTGGTCCGCGATTCCCAGGGGCACTTCGACCCGAGCACGGGTCAGAGCGTGTTCAACTTCGATGTCAGCGAGCTGCGCGATGATGTGGTGCGCGTGCTTGCGCGACACGGCGAGCTCGCAGGCAACAAGCGCAGCGCCTACGAGCTTTACCTCGAGGGCTGTCGGCTCGACGAAGACGAAGCGACGTTTGGTAAGGCCGAGGAAGCGTATCGTCGCGCCCTGGAGCTCGACCCGGGCTTAGCCAACGCGCTGACGAACCTCGGCAACGTGCGCTTTCGTCGCGGCTTCTCCGAAGAAGCGGAAGTTTACTATCGGCAGGCGCTTAGCATCGATGCAGACCAGCCTGAGGCTTTTTACAACCTGGGCTTCTTGCAGTACGAGCGCGGCGATGCCGCCTCCGCGGTGCCGTGTTTCGAGCGCGCAGTTGCGGCCGATCCGGCCTTTGCCGACGCTCATTTTAATCTCGCGATGGCACTCGAAGAAGTCTCTGATCGCGTGCGCGCGCGCAAGCACTGGCAGGTGTACCTGCAGCTCGAGCCCGAAGGCGCGTGGGCTGAGGTCGCGCGCCGACATCTCAAGAAGATCTAAGCGCGTCGTCACACCAGCCCAGTGGCAGCGTGTTAGCGATGATCGTTGGGGTGGCTTACGAGTCGTCACCGGGCGTCGGCGGAATACTGCCGCTGCCCCGTGAAGGCCGAGGGAGCGGCGGCACTGTGCCCCGCGAGGACTGAGGGAGCGGCGGCACCGTGCCGCGCCCTGTCTCGGGCAATGGCGGTGCACTCGTGCGGTGCGGCGGCAAGGGCGGCGGTGGCGCTGAGCTGCGCGGCGGCGCGCTTCCACTCTGCACCCGACTGGGCGGCGGTGGCGGAATGCGGCTCTTGGCGGGCGGGGTCGTTTTGATCGCGCCACGCTCGAGCATGTTGCTCAAGGTATCGAGGCTACCGCCTGCTGAGCCCGGCTCCTCGAGCTGCTCATCCAGCGGATCGAGCTGGAGCGCGCCACTATCCTCCAGCAGCAGCGTACCGCTCTCGACGTGCATGGCATCGCCCTCGAGCAGCTCCGCATCCTCTGCATCCGTGAGCTCGTCCGCACTTGCATCTAAGCGCGAGAGGCCGGCCAGTAGATCTTCCGCTGGCGCGGGCCGAAGCTCGCCAGGATCGGTGTCCATGGGTTCTGCCGTCAGCTCTTCTGAGTCTGACGCTTCGACATGATCAGGGATATCGCTGCCATCCGCGATATCGCTGCCATCCGCGTGAAAGGGCGATGGCGCCGGGTCAGTCACGGTCGAGGTCGTGTGCGTGTGATCCAAAGCTTCTTCGGTAGGGTCGTGCGCCTCTTGGGCCTCCCCGACTTCCTCAAACTCATCTGCGAGTGCAGGCGGCGGCTCGGTATCATGCCCTTCATCCGAGTAGGCTCGAGCCTGTTCGGCGAGCGCCCCTAGCGCGTCATCGGCGTCATCCGGATCTTCGGAATCAGCAATTTCTACCGACGACTGCGGGGGCGCTTCAGTGTGAAAATTGTCGGCAGACGTCGTGGCCGCGGACTCAGCGGTTCTGTTGGCATCAGCCACTGCATTTTGCGTCTCAGCCGCTGCGTTACCAGGCTCGGCCGGCGTTTCGCTTTCGTCTTGAGCCACGTGGTCGGAGGCAGCGGGTGGCACGTCAGTGTCGCTGGCAAGTGTCTGCTCGGCGCTCGTCTGCTCGGCGCTCGTCTCGACTGTAGAGCCCTGGGCCTCACTGCTGTGGGCCGTGCTGATCTCGACGGGCTGAGCTGCCGTCTGAGGTGGTGTCGTGATCGGAGCATCGGTCGGTCGCAGATCCTCAGGTCGTACGACGAGATCAGCTTCGAGCAGATCGCTCTCATTCAAGACCGCTTTTTTTACTTCGAGCCGGACGAGGGCGGCAGTTGCAGCCGGGTCTCCGGGGAACTCGTTCAAAAGCTTTTTCCAAGCGTCACGCGCTTCGAAACGGTTCTTGATGCCGGTCTCCCAGGCCTCTGCAGCTTCTTGCAGTAAAGGTTGGCGCTCCTCAGCTGTGCTCACCAGCGCGAGCTGCCGATCGATAGCGACGAGCAGCTCCTTGAACTGACCGGCCGCCTTGAGACATTCACGCAACTTGTCGGCGATTTCTACGTCGCGCGGCCTGAGTGTCATTAGCTGCCGATAAACCTCGGCCGCCTTGGTGGGGGAGGCGAGGGCGGTCTCAAACAGATGGCCCAACCTGCGCAGAGCCACACTCGCAGTGCTTGAGTCGATCGCGTCCTCGGCCGCCTGCATAAAGTGCTTCGTGAGCGCCTCGAGCGTCTGCGCGCGCGCGGCAAGACTGACAAGTGCATCCAAGATCGCTTCGTCCGTCGGGGCGAGGGCCGCTGCACGTTCAAGAGAACGATACGCGGCTTCGAGCTTGCCTTGATCGTCTTCGAGCAGGATCGCCGCGCGTCGCAATAGCTCGGCTGCAAGCTTGGGGTTCTTGCGGCCTTCCTCAGCACGCAGCTTGTAGACCTCGCACAGCGCATGCATGAGGCCGCGTCCATCTAGGGGCGGTTGTGATTCGTCAAGCATCCTGACGGTCTGCTCGATCTTGTCGAGCGCCGCCGAATCGCTGCCCGCGAGACCCACAGCGCGCGACAAGGCGCCGGTTGCACGCGGAGAGTCTTCGAGCACTTGTTGTGCGATGCGACACGCCTCGATCAACGCGTCGATCTGCTGGTCGCTGTCGTGAGCTTCGAGCGCGCGACGTTCATGGACGCCCAATAGGTCTTCGATCCGTCCAGACGCGTGCCCCAGGCGGCTCGCTTCGACGTAGACATCGTTCACGCTCGCATCGAGCGAGAAAACCAGCGCCACGCGGTCAAAAGCCGCCGACAGGTCGCCCGCCTTGTGCTCGAGCAAGGACGCGTGACGGAGCAAGGGCTTGGAGCGCGCTTCGACGTTTTCGCCCTTGCGGGCGATCGCATCGTAAACCTGGGCCAAACGCGGCCAAGCGTTCGCTGCGGCAGCCAAGCGATCGACTTCGCCAAGCAGCTCACTGCTCGTCATGTCCTTGGCAAGGGCACGCAGCGCAGCTTCCAGCGCTTTTTCTACCGAGCCGACCATGACTTCGTAGGTGCGCGCCGCGTCCATCCAGCGGCGCATCTGCTCTTCGTCATCTTCGGTGCGCTGCGCAAGCCCCACAAACAGCTGTGCTAGTTGCTCGCCTCGCCCCGACATCTGGGCCAGCTCGCGCAACATGTCTTCTGCCTGTGAGTCGCCCGCCTCAACCACACGCGGGACGAGACGTTGCCAAGCGCCTTCGTGATCGCCGAGCTCGTGCATCGAGAGCTTTGCTGCCCGCAGCAGAAATTCAGACGCTTCATCGTCAGCCATCGAGAGCGTCGCCAACGTATCGAGGGCCGCGCGCAGCTCGCTGAA
>JBBSJC010000455.1:0-6747 GCA_038257655.1 Polyangiales bacterium
ACTTTCCATGCTGCCCATGCAGCCAACGAGTCCGAATGCGATCACGGGGAGAAGAGCGATAGAGCGTGTCATGTAGGAAAAACTCCTGCTGGGGGTTGAGTGATGAGCGCAATGCACGAGCGAGCCACGACGGCTCTGCACCGGCCTCATCGGTCGCCGAGCACCTGGGGAGAGGAGCTGACGACTGCGACTGCGAAAGGGCGGGTTTCGATGCCCGCTCAGTTTCAAGGACGTCGTAACCTAGCCTTGCGCAACCTGGCTTGCAGCAAAGATCTGCTGCAGCGCTATTTTTTGGTAGCAGCAGCTGCGCGTAGGTAGTCCGTACACCTTACGTTGTAGGTGCGACGTGATGTACTGCACGAAAAGGTAAGCTAAGCGCTGGATATTACCCAGTAGTAAAGCTCGCAACGCGCGCAACGCGATCCGAATGGAGGGGGCGGCGTGCTCAATAGCTGAGGACCAAGCCCTGCCCGACCCGCAGGTCGCGGCGGCTGACACTGACCGGTGCGCGACTGTCATAACGCAGGGTGACATCCGTGCTCAGCGACACGTGCTCGACCACCTTGACTTGTAAGCTCCCCTCTTCGAGAACCTGCACATCGCGAAAGTCATCCCAGCGCGGTTGCACGTAGGTCGTCGACAGCAGCTCCAGCACGTCGGGCACGATTGTGACCGAGAGCGTGACGTAATTGTTCCAGCGGTGATTGGTCATGTTCGTGGGATCGGGCCCCGCCGGGGGTCGGTTCTCGGCAGGGATGTTGCGTCGCTCGAACTCGAACATGTAGCCCGTGCCAAACCAGCTGCGAAAACTCGGAATGTTCGACAGCACCACGCGCGCTCCTGTGCCGCCTAGAAGGCGACGCTGCAGCAGGCGAAAGTAATCGTACTGAGCCTGCCCGAACACCTCGCCGCCCACGCGCAGCCACTGCATATGTGTAAACCGTACGTGCCCGAAGCCGTCGTTGGCGACTTGCCGTCCCTCCGCCTTGGTGATGCCTGCGCTGCCGTGGAGCAAGATGCGGTCGCGAAACCAAAACACATCCGCCTCCGGGGGCGCATCAGGATGCTTGGTCGCGTAATACGCGGCCGCTTGGCCGCGCAACCCGAGCAGGTTGACGTTGCCGGACGCGTAGGAGAGGTTCGACTTCGCGCTCAGGCCCAGCCCCGGTTTGTCGATCGTCTCCGAAAGAGACTCCACATTGACTTGGGCATGCGACCGGTTGCTCCACGTCATCAACAACAGCGCACACAACACGAATGGGATGGTTTCTCGGGATGCGTGCGAACACGCCTGTAACCTGCGACTCACGTTAATCTTGCTCCTTTCACGCGGCCAGGCGGCGTGCAGATGGTGTGCCAAGCCGGCAGTTTCAGTCAGCAGAGTCCGTGTCGGTCAGTGCGCAGCGTCGCTTACGAGTCGCGAACGGCACAGCTTGCTGCCGCACTGTAGCGAACGTGTCGCGCTCGAGCTAGAACCAGTTACTCTCCGCCCTTACGCTTCAGAGCTGGACCGTAAGAATTGGGATAGCGGCCCAGCCGCGGATGGGCCTTGAGCATTTGCTGCGACAACTCTCGTTGATAGTCGCGACTGGCCACACGCAAAGCATCGGTTTCCGACATACCGGATTCCAGACAGATAGCTTCGCGCTCGAGCCACGAGTACGCGACAAAACCGAGCTGCGGGATGCAGATCAGGTCGTGATCATCGCTGCATTCCCAACGCGACCTCGGTGCCATCCATGACGCTGGATCACTTGCCGACCCGCGATCAAGACGATCCAGATGGTACGCACAAGAAGACTCCACACTGGCCATCGGCAGGCCCGCCACTGACCAGCCGCTGGCCTATCGGCTCGGGCTTGTGGTCGATCACATAGTGAAGCCCCTCGACGAAATCGAGGCGCCAGCGCTCTGAGACATCCCCGAACCTTACTAGTTCGAGGGAAGCGGCACGGAGACAACGGGCGTAGTCCATTTCGGCTCTGGCACTAGCAGCGTCATCAGGAACGCAAGAGCAATGGCGCATCGCGTAGCTCGCTAGCGGGCCGGTCGATTCAGCGGTAGGTATTATACGAAGCATCGATTTACCAGCTCGGAGACAAAGCCATGCGCCTGCTGCCACTATTCGGGGTCTGTTGCTCCTGTTCCGCGCTCTTGCTGACCTCCGCCTGCAACGCGCAACAGGCACAAAAAAGCGCGCCTCCATCCGACTCAAGCTCCGACGCGGCTCCCGTCGAGACCGGTCCTCCGAACGTACCCGAGCTCAAGCCCGCTTTCCCTGGCCAGACCCGGGCGCCCGAGGTGCAGACCCGAATGCCCCTCGCGGTGCAAGAGCTCGCGAGTGGCTTCGATAAACCGTGGTCGCTCGCGTTTCTGCCGGATCGCCGCATGTTGGTAACCGAAAAGCCGACGGGCAAGCTTTACATCGTCACGCCCGAAGGGAAGAAGTCTGCTCCGGTCGCCGGACTGCCGAAAGTGGACGGGCGCGGTCAGGGTGGTCTGCTCGATGTCGCGGTCGCTCCTGATTACGCGCAGAGCAAGCTTATCTACTGGACCTATTACGAGCCGCGTGAGGACGGAAACGGCCTAGCCGTAGCTCGCGCGCGCCTGGTAGATGGCTCCGAGCCCAAGATCGAAGGGTTAGAGGTTATCTTCCGCATGCAGCCGACGCTGGAGTCAACCGCGCACGCCGGCGGGCGTCTTGTGTTCGCTCCGGATGACACCCTGTTCGTGACGCTGGGCGACCGAATGATCGACCAGGGTCGCAAACAAGCGCGCGATCTGAGCAGCCATCTCGGCAAAATCGTGCGCATCAAGCGCGATGGCTCGGTCCCGAAGGACAATCCATTCGTCGACCGCAAGGGTGCCCGTCCAGAGATCTGGAGCTCTGGGCACCGCAACATTCTCGCGGCTGACCTCGACCAACAAAATCGACTGTGGGTGGTCGAGATGGGCCCGCGCGGCGGCGACGAGCTCAACCTGATCCAAAAGGGTAAGGATTATGGCTGGCCTACCATCGGCTATGGCGAGGAGTACTCGGGACAGTCGATCCATAAGACGGCCCAGGCGCCGGGGCTCGAGCAGCCGGTATATTATTGGGATCCAGTGATCTCTCCGAGCGGCCTAACCATCTACTCGGGTGATATGTTTCCCGAATGGCAGGGGCACTTTCTGATCGGCGGGCTGTCGAGCCAAGCGCTCGTCAGGCTTGCGCTCGAAGGCGATCGAGTCGCAGGCGAGGAGCGTCTACTGACCGATCGCAGGGCTCGCATCCGGGACGTGGTGCAAGGCCCTGAGGGAGCTCTCTACCTGCTCACCGATGCTAGCGACGGCAAGCTGCTCAAGCTGACGCGCAGTAGCAAAAGCGCGCGCGATAGCAAGAGCAAACAGTGAGACAGTAAGAGGGGCGCACCAACAGGCTCAGTACTTGGCGAGAAAGCGCGCGATCGCTGGCTCTTCACCCACGAGCATCAAGACGTCCCCAGAGCGGATCGCATATTCGGCCGTGGCAGGCACGATGCAGCGCGGTTTGCCGCCTACGTCCACTTCGCGCCCGTAACCGAGCACCGTCACGTCGTAGCGCTTGCGCAGGGCGGCTTCGGTCAGGGTTTTTCCCACCAGATCGCCGGTTGCGACCCAGGGCACCACGCGGTAGCCGTGGGCGAAATCGAGCAGGTCGCTCGATGCGATCGTGGTCACTTCGGTGGCGATGCGATAGCCCATTTCGCGCTCGAGCTCGAGCACGCGCGTGGCGCCGATCGCCCGCAGCACCTCGGCTTGGCGCTCGGTGTTGGCGCGCGCCACGATTTCGCGCACGCCGATTTTCCGCAGCGCTGCCACGCACAACACGCTGGCCTCGAAGTCTTCACCGAATGATACGACTGCGGTGTCGGCGTCTCGAGCTCCAACGTCCGTGAGCACCTTGACGTTGCTGGCATCGCCCACATAGGCCGCGTCGGTAAAGGCCTTGACGCCGTCGACCGCCGCATCGCTGAGGTCTACCACCACCACTTCAACCTCGCGGGCCTTCCACAATACTTCGACCATGGCGGAGCCGAATGCGCCTACACCTATCACCATCACGCGCTTCTTTTGCATCGTTCCTCGCTCGTCAGCCGATGAGCACGCGCTCTTGGGGTCGCTGGTGACTCACCCGAGTCGCACGCTCCGAGGCGGCAAGGGCAAGGGTCAGCGGGCCGACACGTCCGATCAACATGGTAAGGATCAACACGAGCTTGCCGGCCTTAGAGATGTCCGCCGTGATGCCGGTGCTCAAGCCGACTGTTCCAAAGGCGCTCACCGCCTCGAACAAGACTGAAAGCGGCGGGTGCTCCTCTGTAAGGAGCAGCGCAAGCACTAGCCCTGTCAGCAACACAGCCGCCACGAACCCGACCGCGACGGCGCGACGAACTGTACTTTCGGGCAATCTTCGATCGAGTAAAGACGGGTCGGCACCGCCGCGCAGCTCCGCTCGAAATGCCGCGAATAACACAGCAAACGTAGTGGTTTTGACGCCGCCGCCAGTGCCACCGGGGCTTGCACCGATGAACATGAACAGACAGCAGACCATCAGGCTCGCACTAGAGAAGTGTGCAAAGTCGACGGTGTTGAAGCCCGCCGTGCGCAGCGTTACCGATTGAAACAGCGCCGCGAGCACACGCTTCGGCCAGCTCAGGTGACCGAAGGCGCCCTGCCACTCTGTAACGCCAAAGAACAGCGCAATGCCGACCACGAGGGCCAAGCTCGAAAGGAGTGCAACACGCGTATGCAGGGTGACGCGCAGGGGCCGCACTCCGCGCACGCGCTGCATCGTCCGGGACGACAGCTCCGAGAGCACAGGAAAGCCGATGCCGCCGAGCAAGATCAGCACCATCACGATGCCGCACACGTCAGAGGCGCCTACAAACGGGATGAGACCGTCGCGTGAGAGACTGAACCCCGCGTTGCAAAAGGCGCTGACCGCGTGAAACAGAGCGGACCAGGCCAGACTGCCGGCGCCGGCCATCGGATGATCGGCATCGGCACTGAGCGCCACGCCATCGAAGCGTGAGAGCGCAACGTACAGCGCCAGCGCACCGATGGCTTCGATCACCAGCGTGAAGCCGACGATGCGCAGGATGTTGCCGCGCAAGGAGGCCATCGACTCGGTGTCCAGCATTTCGGCAAGCGCCATGCTGCTCTTGGCCCGCAGCTTGCGCCCGGCGAGGATCGAGAGCGAAGCAGACAGCACCATGATGCCCAAGCCGCCTAGCTGCACGAGCGCGAGCAAGACTATTTGGCCAAGGTGGGTGTACGTCGTCGCCACGCCGTGCACCGCCAAACCCGTTACGCACACGGCGCTCGTCGCCATGAACAGCGAGTCGAGGAACGACACCTGACTCGCGTCGCGCACGCACACGGGGAGCGTCAACAGAAAGGCGCCAAACAGCGCCAAGCCGGCAAAGGAGGCTGCCATCTGACGGGCCGGCCGCTGCGCGAAAGCGACGAAAAACCGTAAAAATCGCTCGCCACGCCCCAGCACCGACAGGATCCCGCACAGGGTGATCGCAGCGCCCATCACACGATAGCTGGCGGCGTACTCCGCACGGGCCGTGACGTCGGTGTAGGTCACGATCTGCCACTTTTCGGCCACGGCAATCGCCGCCACCAGCGCCACAAGCGCGTGGTAGACATAGCGGCGCAGCTGTTGCTCGCTGCTGTTGAGACTACGATCGCGGCGAAACGCGGATGCCATCGCGATAAGCGAAAGCCCCGTCTGCAAGGCCGTCAACGGCAGCTGCCAATACGGCTGGTGCAGCAGCAGAAAGTCGAAGGTCATGGTGCCGGCGAGCGCCGGGCCCAATACCGCCGGTCCGGTGACGACGTGCACGAAGCTTCGTCTTAGGCGAGCTAGGCGCGCCATGCGACGGCGATGCGGAGAGGTCACGGCCTACTTCGTGCCCGCAAGTGAGGACAAAAGCAAGCGGCTCACCGCCGTCACCACGAAGAACACGGCGCAAGCGCGAACAGACTGCCCACACGTGTGCTGGTTTGACTCACGGGCAGACGACACACTCAGGATCGACACGATGGCTAGCGCGGTGCGCCTCCTGCGGGGCGTCGACCCTGCTCGCTTGCAACGCTCTTGAACGACGCATTACCCGTGCATATCGCCAACCAAGCTCGCGCCGTCGCGTGGCTGGCCCGCGACTTGCGTCACTGTTACGTCCACACCGGGTAAGCACAGCCCATTGGGAGGAGCGAAAGATGACTCAGCACAACACCACCACCCCTGCCAACCAGAATCCAGGCAACAGCAAGCCCGATCAAAGCAGCAGCTCTGCCACGGTGAGCCACACAGCAGACACACGCAATCCAGGTTGGGATTCCTATGTCACGCACGGGCATGGTCGCACGGACGAGCAGGTGCGCGCGGACGTCCAGCAGCTGATGATCGATGACAGCGATAAGATCGGCGATAACAGCACGGCCCTATCGATCTCGGTCGAGGACGGCATCGTCACCTTGGAAGGCGAGGTGCGAAGCGAAGAGGCGCAGCAGCGCTTGGTCGAAAGCATTCGCGCCGTGCCCTCGGTGCGAGATGTCCGGACGATGCTCCGTATCGCCTGACATGCCGAAGGCGCTAGTCGGTCCAGCGGGCGCGCACATCCTGCCTCGGCGTCTGCGATCGTTGCGATGCTAGCGGGCTTCGGCGGAGTCGCCGTCGCGCGCATCTTCCCGTGCACCACGAACAACGCCCCGCAGAGC
>JBBSJC010000456.1:0-6715 GCA_038257655.1 Polyangiales bacterium
ACGAATATCGACGTGCTTGTGTCCAACGAGGCACTCTCCTGCGGGTTTCCGAAAGCACAGTATAAGGATCTACACGGTGTACTTTGTGAACTCGTGCGATCGATATCGACACTTAGATTTCGCCTGCTTGTGATCAAGACGACGACTGGATTCGAGACAACACTGGACATGCCATCATCCAGTCCATTGAAACGTCTCGCGCTCGTCACGGACGCGTGGCACCCGCAGACGAACGGTGTCGTCAATACGTTGGTGCGGCTGGTCAAGCACCTCGAGTCCCAGGGCACCGAGGTGCTGGTCGTGTCACCTGATCAGCACCGCACCTTCCCCATGCCGCAAGATCCGGACTATCGCCTCGCCTACGATCCCTGGCGTGCCTTGCCGCGCATCTCCGCATTCGCACCCGACGCGATTCACATCTCGACGGAAGGGCCTCTGGGGCTGTGGGTTAACATGTGGCTGAGGCGCAGGCGGCTGCGTTTCACGAGCAGCTTTCACACGCGATTTCCGGAGTATGTGAACGCCCGCTTCGGTATCCCACTCGGCTGGGGATATTGCGTGGAGCGCTGGTTCCATCGCGCCGCGGAACATACCCTTGTGGGCACCCACTCCTTGATCCGTGAGCTCGACGAACATCGCATCGGTCAGCGTCTGGTACATTGGCCGCGGGGTGTCGATACAGAGAAGTTCTCGCCTCGGCATCGAACCCACGATGTATACGAAGGCCTGCCGCGCCCGATCTGGCTCTACGTGGGGCGAATCGCCGCCGAGAAATCCATCGAGGATTTTCTCACCCTACCTCTGCACGGGACGAAAGTCGTCGTAGGCGACGGCCCCACGCGGGAGACCCTACAACGCGGCTTTCCGGAGGTTGTATTCAGAGGCTGGCGTTTCGGGGAGGAGCTCTCGCAGCACTTTGCCAGCGCCGATTGCTTCGTCTTTCCCTCTCGCACGGAGACGTTTGGGAACGTCATCCTGGAGGCCCTGGCTTCTGGGGTTCCGGTAGCATCGGTACCAGCGCCTGGCCCCATCGACCTAATCCATGAGTCCGTCAACGGGGCGGTAGATGAGGAACTGCTTCGGGCTTGCCAGCGCGCCGTGCGTTGCGACCCGGAACAGGCGCGGCAGAGCACCCAGCCCTACACTTACCAGGCGAGCCACCACGTGTTCCGTGCGCATCTTGTGCCGCTTAGTCACCGTTTGCCCGCAGCGACAACCGCGCCCGCGCCGATGCAGGCGGAGCCGCAGGGGACATAATGAATATAACGCTCGCTCCATATACACTGGGTGCCATCGCCGCCTCGACCTTCGCGCTGCAGACGTTAGGCAGCCGGCTGCTGCTGTCCAAAGCAAAACACCCCTCGGTGACAGGCCATGCCCGCATGTCACGCAGACTTGCTCGACTCGTGCCTTACTACGAGTACGACGCGGCCAGGTTCTTCGACTCTGACGATGCCCCGCCTGACGTGGCAGAGCGACGTCGCGCTGGCTTCTCGCGTCTTAGTGCACTCTACCGGGAACGCTTTGCAGAGAGCGCGCGCTTGACGGAAGAGGCCGCCCAAGGGATTTCCGATCTGCAGTTTACCGCGGCTTATCGCGTTCCCTTCCAATACAGTCGCTATGTGCGCGCCCACCTTCGGCCGGGGGCTTTCGTGGTGTCCTCAGCGGGAGTGCGCGTTCGGGATCTCGACGGGAACGAGCTCATCGATCTGTCGGGATCCTACGGCGTCAACGTCTTTGGTTATGACTTCTATAAGGTGTGTCTCGAGCAGGGCGCAGAGCGCGTCAAGAGCCTCGGCCCGGTGCTCGGAACTTATCATCCTGTCATTGTCGACAATGTGCGAAAGCTGCAGGAGATCTCGGGACTCGATGAAGTGTCGTTCCATATGTCTGGGACAGAAGCCGTCATGCAGGCGGTCAGGCTCGCGCGTTACCACACCGGCCGCTCCCATCTCGTGCGGTTTTGCGGCGCCTATCACGGCTGGTGGGGTGACGTGCAGCCCGGGGTGGGTAATCCTGTTCCCGCGCGGGAAACCTATACTTTGAGCGATATGAGTGAAGATGCCTTACGCGTGCTCAGAACGCGCAAGGACATTGCCTGTGTGCTGATCAATCCCCTGCAGGCCTTACACCCCAATCACTCTTCTTACGCGGACTCGTCGTTGGTGGACAGCGGCCGAAGTGCGCGCTTCGATCGCGAGGGATACACGACTTGGCTGAAGCGCGTACGCGAGGTCTGCACGGCGCGCGGTATCGTCCTGATTTTCGACGAGGTCTTCCTGGGCTTCAGGCTTGCCCGGGGTGGAGCGCAGGAGTACTTCGGCGTGAAGGCAGACCTCGTCACCTACGGCAAGACCCTTGGTGGCGGCTTACCCATCGGCGTTGTGTGCGGGACCAAGGCGCTGATGAAGCGCTTTCGCGACGATCGCCCCGCCGACATCTGTTTTGCGCGAGGCACGTTCAACTCGCATCCTTATGTGATGGCCGCAATGAACGAGTTCCTGATGCGACTCGACAGCAAGGAAGTGCGCACCGTCTACGAGGGCCTCGATGAGCGGTGGCAGCAACGCACAGCGCAGCTCAACGCGCGCCTTGCCGCGGCCGACCTACCCGTGCGTGTGGAGAGTATGTCGTCCGTTTGGACGGTCTGTTATACGCAGCCCTCACGCTACAACTGGATGCTCCAGTACTACCTGCGCGCGCAAGGCCTGGGCCTCGGCTGGGTGGGCACGGGCAGACTCATCTTCAGCCTCGACTTCAGCGATCAGGACTTCGCCGAAGTGGTTGAGCGCTTTGTGGCAGCCGCGCAAGCGATGCAAGCGGACGGCTGGTGGTGGTCGAGCGGCGAGCTCACCAACAAGCGCATCAAGCGGAGGGTCTTGGGTGAAATGTTGTCGCGGAGATTCGGCCGCACCGCGTCCTAACCGTTCCCCTGAGGATTCAACTCACGCGTGCTGACGTTGTGGCCCAGCGGGGTCGTACATCTCCCCGCGCAGAGCCTGGAACGGAGCGCGATAGTACAGCTTGATGTCATGAAAGGGATCGGTCACGATCTTGGTCGCCCAGACCAGACCAGTCTTCACGTCCTTGAGGAAGAACAGGTGGATGGTACGGAACGCGACTGCACCGATCCCTAAGGCGATCCAGAGCTTAGACAGGTGCAACAGGTAGTTCGAAGAGTCCACCCGGGGCTCGAACAGGCCGAAGAACGATGGCTCGAAGTAGAGAACTAACGGCAAGGCCGCCCAGGTCGTGAGTAACACCACCTTGCGCTGCAGATTGTAGCCGACCTTGACCTCTTCCTTGTACTCGTGACTGACCTGATTCTTGTCGTCGTAGCCCTTGGGCTCGAAGAAGAAGTGCCCGGTTTGTCGAGCGATCATAGCGACAGGCCAGCCTAGAAAGGCGGCCGCGATCGGATGGGTGAAGAGCAGGATGTACACGCACACGAAGCAGATTGAGCTGAACAGGTGCAACGACTGATTGACACGATTGTGATGGTAGAAGCGGTGATCATCCCACCGCTGCTCGTCCAGCATCTCATTGAAGCTCGCCATGAGTCCTCCCGTGGGCACAGTGATGCCCGCCGACACCTAATATCATGCTACGAGCGCGCGCTTTCATCTCGTGCGCATGGGCGTGAGTGATAGGTATGAAGTTCACGGGGCGTTCACCAGAACGGATCGAGTCTGTTGCGCAGCAGACGAGAAACGGGGGATTCGCAGGGAGGCCTAACGACCGCCGCTTACATCCACCAGTGAACCCGTAAGGTAAGATGTCTCTCACGACAGTCGCCTCGAACAGACGCGTTACGTCGGCTTCCTGCGCCACGTCAGCTTGCACCGCGAGCTGTGTTCACGATGTTCGGTGCTCTAGGTGTCCTGCTGCGGCAGCCGCCTTGCGAGAATGCCGAGAAGGGCGCTCAAATCCACCGGCTTCACCAGATGATCGGCAAAGCCAGCCGCGTGGCTGCGCTCTCGGTCGGCGCGCTGTCCGTAGCCGGTCAGGGCGATCAGTGCGCTGACGCGAATCGTTCCGTTGGCAGGCGTATGGTGGGCCGCATTCGTGAGCAGGTTGGACACCACCTGGGAAAGGCGAATGCGATCGCCAAAGACCAAGAGCCCTTCATGCGCCACGGATAGCTCGACGTGGTGGGCGCGCTGCTCGATTAAGTGGCGATGCATGGGATTCACGAACACGCGGCGCCCGTCCCGGGCGTAGAGCTGGAGGCCGAACGGCGCCTTGGTGATGATTTCCTCGAGCAAGGCGCCCGGATTGGGCAGGGCGCGCAGGCAGGCGCGCAGGTCCGTCAGGGAGGAGGAGCTAGCGGTAGGGGCGGGGGATCGTCGGTGGGCATGGAAGTGGTCTTGCTCCTCCCCAAATCTACACAAGATCAACGAGTAAAACGCAGACAAGCGCTTCGCCCGCGCCGGCGAGGCAAATCGCACCATGCGTAGTAAACCGGAGGCGTTTCGTTGGAGGTTACGACGTCCCAAAAAGAGACGTTCTTTGCACGGCCTGAGTTGCGCGCGCGACGCGTCTAGCTCAATCATGGGCCGAGGTATTGACGTGATCGGAGACGACGGAGACGTACACGGTTGACTGCCCGGTGAGCCGCGTCGTGAGGGCACCCGCAGCAACAATCTCATGGACTTGAGCGCTCGGGTTCTCGATCTCGAACGCGCCCTCGAAGAGCACCGACGCGAGCTCGATACCGCCCGGGAGCGGGAACAGCTGGCGCTCGCCGAAGCGGCACTGCAGCGAACCAGGTTGGCGGAGCTGTTGCGAAACATTCCAGCCGCGATCAGCGTGGTGCGCGGACCGGAGCTGGTGTTCGAGTTCGTCAATGATGAGGCGCGCAAGCTGCTCTTGACCAAGGGGTCGCTCGAGGGACGGACGGTCTCAGAAGCCGTGCCCGAGCTCGAGGCTCACATCCGCAAGCTGCTCGACGACGTCATGGCGAGCGGGGAGCGCCACCGGGCCCCTGAGCTCAAGGCCCGCTTGGAGTGGGAAGCCGATGGGCGTCTTTACGACAGGTACTTCGACGTCTTGTACGAGCCGCTGAAGAACGTGCGGGGAGAGGTCGATGGACTCCTCTCACTTTCTTATGACATTACGGAACTTGTCGAAGCGCGCACTCGCGCGGAGGAGCTGTCGCAGCGCTTGCGGCGCAGCGAGGAACGCGCCCGCCGGCTTCAGGATTCGGGAATCATCGGGGTGGTGCTCTGGACCCGGGAAGGCGCGCTGATCGACGCCAACGACAAGTTTCTGAGCATGGTGGGGTATACGCGTGAAGAGCTGGAAGCCGGTGCAATGCGCTGGACGGACATGACGCCCGCGGAGTATGCGCCTTTCGACCAGCAGGCCTTCGCGGAGATGGACGAGCGCGGCTTCTGCACACCTTACGAGAAAGAGTACGTCGCCAAGGACGGCCAGCGCATCTCGATTCAGCTTGGAGCGGCCTTCTGGGAGGGGCGCCGTGATGGCGGCGTCGCCTGGGGTCTCGACATCCGCCAGCGCAAACAGGCGGAGCTCGCGCGTGAGGCCGCGCTCGCGGGAGAGCGCGGCTATCGTCGCAAGGCCGAAGATGCGAGTCGGGCCAAGGATGAGTTTTTGAGCACACTCAGCCACGAGCTGCGCACGCCGCTGAACGCGATCCTTGGTTGGGTCAACCTGCTACGCGACGGGCGGCTCCCGGAGGCACGGGCGCGCCAGGCGATCGAGACGATCGAGCGCAACGCCCGCGCGCAGGCGCGTCTCATCGAAGACATGCTCGAGTTGTCGCGCATCGAGCAAGGTAAGCTCGTGTTGAGTGTAGGCCCGGTCGAGATGGTGCGCGTGGTCGAGCTCGCGATCGAGTCGATACGACCCGCCGCGGAGGCCAAGAACATACGCCTGCAGCCGGTGCTCGATTCGCACGCCACGATCATCGGAGACGCCGATCGCTTGCAGCAGGTGATCTGGAACCTGCTCTCCAACGCCATCAAGTTCACGCCCAAGGGTGGGCGGGTTCACGTGCAGCTCCGTCGTGAGCGCAGCCATGTCGAAGTGCTGGTCGTCGACAACGGTCAGGGCATCGATCTCGACTTCTTGCCCCAGGTGTTCGATCGCTTTCGACAGGCCGATGGCTCCGCATCCCGAAAGGCTGGCGGGCTGGGCCTCGGTCTCGCCATCGTGCGCTCGTTGGTCGAGCTTCACGGTGGCACCGTCAGCGCGCACAGCGAGGGCGTGGGTCACGGTGCGATGTTCGTCCTGCGGCTGCCGACCGCGCCCATCCGGGCCGATCGTTCGACACCCCAGCGGCCTGACGTTGTCGATCCACCCCCCGGCACCTTCGACTGTCCAGCCGGGCTCGCTGGCAAGCGCGTGCTGTTGCTCGACGACGAAGTCGACACCCGCGCTCTGCTGTCATTTCTGCTCGAGTCGTGTGAGTGCACCGTGATGGCGGCGTCGACCGCGGACGAGGCGCGCGCTCTCTTACAGTCTGGCAGCTTCGATGTGCTGTTGTCCGACGTCGGCATGCCAGGTGAAGACGGTTACGCCTACATTCAGAGCGTGCGAAAGCTGCCCGCGGAGCAAGGGGGGCGCATTCCCGCGCTCGCGCTCACCGCCTACGCGCGGACCGAGGATCGCACGCACGCCCTGAGGTGCGGCTTCACAGCGCACCTGGCCAAGCCCATTCACGCACAGGAGCTTCTCGTGGTCGTCGCCCACC
>JBBSJC010000457.1:0-6715 GCA_038257655.1 Polyangiales bacterium
GAGACGGATCCGAAACCGGGTCCTCGTCGATACCCCCGTGTGCACCGATCGCACGTCTTTTTTCGGAATAAATTGCTGGACGTCGCGATCTGCTGTGGCAGTTATTGCGTGCTCTTATGTCTTCGCAGCGTACAGACCTCGCCGAGCAACTGGCTTCGATGCCAGAGCTACAAGCTCTGCTAACGGCTGAACGCGCTGCGATGGAAGCTAAGGTCGAAGCGCTGAAGAAGGAGCATGCGCTCGCTGCGCAGCATGTGGTCGACCTTACGGTTGAGCGGGATAAGTTACGCGCATCGCATGAGCGACTGTGGGTCGAGGTCGAGCTGTTCAAACGACGTCTGTTCATCGCGAAGGCGGAACGTGCAGATAACGAGACCCAACTTCGCATCGAGTACGAAGAGAAGTTGCGCGAGCTGGACGCGGCGACGGCACGCTCGACATCGCGAACGGCGAAGCGCCCAAGTCAGACGATACCCCGGCGGCCGATGGTAAGCCTCGCGGCAAGCGCACCAACAACCACGGCACGGGCCGTCGCAACCTCAGGGACATGGAGCTCCAAGAGGATCGTATCGAGATCTCGGAGCCTCACTTCGAGCAGCTCGTCGCACAAGGCAAGATCGTACGACACGGGTTCGATGAGTCGTGCAAGCTCGGTCACAAGCGTGCGAGTAAGGTCCGCGTGGTGATCGCCCGTGTTCGCTACAAGACTGTAGACGCGTAGGATAATGCCCACGTCATCACGACGCCGATGCCAAACGAAATGCTGCCCAGCCTGATCGTGGCACCGTCGCTCGCCGCGCACGTCATCATGGAGAACGTGGGCAAGGGGTTGCCGCTGTTCAGGATCGAAGACTCGTTTAGACGTGACGGACTCGCCATCGACCGCGCGACGCTCTCGCGCATGAAGAAGCTGGTGGGTGACACTTTGATGGGCACGGTGGTCAAGGCCATGAGTGAGCACGCGCTGGCGACGGCATTCTGCATCTCGACCGATGCGACGGGCGTCAACGTGCAGCCTATCTACAGCCACGAGAAGGGAAGTCAGCCCGCAGTCGAACGGCCCACGCGCTACCGGCGGCGTTTGGCCGTCGCAGGCCAGAGTTGGCCGATTCGCCTAACTACTGAAGCTCGGCACTGGCCTCGGACACCCGCCTACGAGAACCGCTTAGGCAGATCGTGCGCCCGCTGACTAGCACGAAACTCCACAATCCGAAAATCCGCCAGCCGGTGCTTGTGAAACGGGTCTTCTGCAACGATCGCGTCGATCTCCGCCCGACTCTTCCCAACCGCTAAGATAACGCCACCCTCCCGCGGCACCTTCCTGCCGGAAACGACGAAGTTACCCGCGGCGTAGTGCTTCTTGAGATACGCAACGTGAGCCGCCATGTACGCCTCTATATCGGTAAGGTCGTATGCGCTTCACGGAGGCGTGTAGCGGGCGCGTAGCGCCTCGGGCACGCTCATCACGTGATAACGACTACCTCAGCCCGCACACGCTTGCTGTTCGGCCGGCGCGCTCGTGTCGAGGGGCTCCACCGGGATAGCAATGGGGCCGAGGTCCTTCTCGAGGGCCGTAGCATCGAGTCGCGCGCGCGTGCGCGCCCAGAAGAGCGGCGCGAGCTCAAGCATCCGATCGGACGGCCACAGGGGCACGAGTCGAATCAGACAGCGCAGATACTCCTCGGGGTTGATCCCGTGCAGCCGTGCAGAGGCGATGATCGAGTACAGGGCGGCGGTGCTCTTGGCGTGGTCGTCGCTTCCGCAGAACAGCCAGGCCTTGCGCCCGAGAGTGATGGCCTTGATGGCGCGCTCGGCGCCATTGCTCGTAAGAACGAGCCGACCGTCATCGAAGAAGCGCGTGAGCACCTCCCGCTGATTGCTTGCGTACTTGAGCGCTGTGCGCGTGTAGCCGCGCTGGCCCTCGAAGATAGTAAGCCTTTCATCGACCCACGCGAAGAAGCTCTCGATGTGCGGACGTATGTACTGTGCGCGCAGGCGTTTGATCTCCGACGGCGGCTTACCCTTCCACGAGGCGTCGAGCTCGAAGATGCGTCCCAACTCGCGTGAGCAGATATGGGCCGAAAAAACGGGGCTTTGAATCTTGGCACGGCGAGTGCTCAAGGCCCGCGTACCGCCCTGCGAGGAGAGTTCTAGATGTGGAGTCGAGTGTTGTCGCGAGCCTGCGTGCTCGCGGTGAGTTGCATCGTTTCGTCATCGAGCGCACGAGCTGATGCGACGATCTTATGGCTTGCCGCTGGTGCTCACGGCGCGCCCTGCACAGCGCCAGAGGCCTGTGCGGCTGGACTCGGCCTTGCGTGTTTCGGCGCGCGCTGCGTCGAGTCAGGCGGAGATGGCGAAACCTGCCGTTCTCCAGAGTATCCAGGGAAGACCAGGTGTGACAGCGGTCTTGCGTGCGAAGACACCGTCTGCGTGCCGGCGGGAGGAAATGGCCAGGTCTGTCGCTCGTGCGAGTCTGATTCAAATGCTTCAAATCTCGCCTGCTACATGGACCGATGTGGAACCTCCCTCGGCTGCAATCCCACGAGCTTCACGTGTGAGCCCGCGGGTGGGCGCCATCAGCCATGCCGCGAGCTGGATTTCCTTGCCTTGTATTCTCAACCAACATGCGATCATGAGCGCGTGTGTGTCTCGGGTACTTGTGTTGAGCCGATTGAGGAAGGTCTTTCGTGCTCGGATCTAAAGTGCTCTCCCAGTTCTTTTTGCGAACAGACCGGTTCTGGTGGGTACGCCGTTTGTTCGGTCCATCCCTGTGGACTCATATCCAATGCGACGACTGCGCAGGCGACACAATGCGTAACGAACGTCGAGGGGAAGTTCGCCGCGCTTGCCGCCAGCGGTGGCGGCTACACCAACGTCTACTCGTTCGATGCTCACGAAGGAGAGCGCCTGCGCCCGGAGCAGGCAACGGTGGGAGGCTTCGATAGCGACTGGAACGTGAGCCCCGGACCTGGTGATTGGGACCGCGACCACGTGCAGAGCATATTACGTTTGCCCGGTAGTAAGTTTAACTACCTAATCAGCCATTCTTCGAATGATGATGGACCCGCCGGATTGATGATTGCCAACCGCCGTGAGGCTTTGTATTTGTTTCCTTATGATAGGGAGCCGACCGTCAGCAACCATCCCGGCGGCATGAGTATGTTTGGCAATACGGTGGCCGTTGCAGTGGAGCACGGAGGGGTGGGCGATATTGTACCCTGCAGCGATCCTGCTGCCTTTCACAACTGCCGAGAGGCCGTCAACAACAACCTTGGGTGGGTTGACCTTTGGACGTACGATGAGGGTAACTCGAAACGGCCGCTGACCTTCCGCAGTCAGGTGAAGACAGACATGCTGCCAGGGAAGAACCAGCGTATCTCCTCGGTCGCGTATACGCGTCTCACTGATGGTCGCGGGCTGATGTTCGTCCTCGGAGCGCGCAGCGCAGAAGGCTGGCTACTTGCGGAGACCAAGGGCGGAGAATTCGGTCTACTCAAACATTTCGCAAACCTGTACGAGACTCACATGATCCCTGGTCATCATCCGTTCTCTAACTGGAAGATGTATCAGAACATTCACTTCGTCACCGACTGCACTGGAGTGCTTTATCTCGTGGCGTCAGCTGGAAGTGACGACTTGCTGCCCAGGAATCGTGAGAACTATGTGGACCTGTATCGGCTCGAGGCCAGCTCGAACTCGGACTCGTACGGCGCGTTGAAGCTGAAGCATGTGAATGCTTGGCAACCGACATACAGCAACGAACGCTGCGAAGGACGTTATGGAGCCAATCCGGTCATCTCTAACGGTGAACTGAGTTATATCTGCTCGACCGGTCTCACCAGTGCCCCAGAGGGCAATGGCGACAACATCGGCGTGGCCGAGATCAACACGGTAAGGTACGGAACCATGCCCGAACCAGGCACCATCTGTTGCGGGCCCCTCACGCCCACAGGCCTCTGCCCCAGCCGCGCTAAGGCTGGTCAGTGCCCATAAGGGCCCTTTCGTAACCTCACTGTGCAACCTGCCTTCGGGGCTTTTCATGTCCGCCTGCATGGAGCCCGGAACCAGACTGTCGCGCACGGCGGCGAGCTCATGCTTGCGAGCTGACGGTGAGCCCTGAACCGGGAAAGCGAGGTCCGAGGTGCCGGCCGGGGCAAGCTAGGCTGGGGTGTGCGGGGCGGTCAGTTTCGTAAAGGCCTCGCTGACCGCGAGGACCTCCTCGATAAGGCGGCAGTCGCGAAGATCAAGGCGCTCGTCAGGGCGGCGTCTACGTGCTTTTTCTGTAACGGCGATAAGCCCAGGCCGGTGCCCACGCGGCCGATGTCGGTACAGAAGGTGGACGACAGAGGCTCGCTCTGGTTCTTGAGCGCGAGCGACAGCCACAAGAATCAGGAACTGGAGGCCGACCCGAACGTGCAGCTGATGTTTCAGGGGTCGCACCACTCCGACTTTTTAGCCTATACGGGCGCGCCTCGATCAGCACGGATAAGGGTAAGATCAAGGAGTTGTGGAGTCCGCTGCTCAAGACCTGGTTCACCGAGGGCTTGGACGACCCTAGGCTCACTGTGATCGAGGTGCGGCCGCTCCAGGGTTACTACTGGGATACGAAGCACAACCGGCTCGTCGCTTTTGCGAAGATGGTCGTCGGGGCACCCGGCGACCTTCTCGAGGTCGATAGCTGCAACGATGCTACAGATGACATTCTCAACACGCTGAACGGCCTGAACGTACTCGAGACGGGTACCATCCGTAGCTCCGCCCCATGCAGCAACTCGCGTGCTCATGGTTCAGCCGCCCATACGCAAAGTAAGATCGAATAAGCGAGGGCGTTGGGGATGGGGTCGGTCACAGGCCAGTCACAGGCCTCCTCGACCGCCCCGCAGCCGCCTAAGATTGAGGTCTATGCTTTCTATACTGTCGACTGGCAAACCTTAGTGATCGCCTGAGGCGCCCCGCGCTCAAAACTGCGATGTCCAGTTCAGGCCCCACGCGGACGCCTGCGCACTCGGCATACGCAGGGCAAAGCTGCTCGCAAGGGGGCGCCGCGTAGTCTGCTTGGAACTCGCAGGCATCCCTGCCGCGCTCTTTCGATAGCCGCGAAATGCACCGGCTGGCCCGGCGAACAGGTTCACGATCCCCGCGATCGCGACCCCGACTGCAAGTGAGATGGTGGGCTCGCCTCCAGCCAAGGTAAGCAGCGTGAAAAGCCCGCAAGTAAGGCCTCCGTACAAGATCGTGAACAACAGCCCACGATGGAAGGCCATGGCCATGCTGCCGTGCCCTGCATAGCCGCGACCGGCGACCTGCAGACCGAGAGCCGCACCGAGGGGAACGGTCACGAACGACGAGACTCCGAATAGGGCCAAGCCGATCAACTCGTTCCCGCCGTCGGGAACGAAATAGCCTGCTGCCGCCGAGAGGGCGAACCCGAGCATCCCGCCTACCACGGCGCCGCGGACGAGTCGTTGGTGCATCTGCTTGTCTTCGTTGCTCATGGTGAGCGACGTTTGCGGTGGAGCAGGCAAGCTCGCAGGTAAGCTCGGCGATGGACTCACTGGCGTTGCCTTGACCTTATCGCCGGCTGGGCTCGCTTGAACGGGCACGGGGCCCGGCACTGGTTGTGCGGTTGGCGTGGGGAGGGGTGTGATGGCGGTACTCTCCTCGGCCCGCACGATGGACGCGCTCGAAAGACAGAGTGTAAGGATGAGTACCGCGGTTACGGAGCCGCGGCTGTGGGCGCTACTGCTGGACATGACACCATCCGATGAAGAAGTGACATAGATTCGCGAAAACCACCTAAACTGCAAGGTGATGCGCCCAGAGCGTCATGGGCACATGTCACTGGGCATAAGCGGCAAAAACAGGGGGACGGCCCGGAAAACGCCCGTCCGGGCCTGCTCGACCTAACCGATTTTCCTCGTTGCCGAGCAGGAGCGGCCGAAGGGCGGCGTCTCCAGCGGATACTTCCGGGTGCGCTCGACGCGAGGGTCCTTGATAATCGACCGGAACTCCTCTGCTACCAGCGCGCGAAACTCGGTTTCCCTCATCAACCCCTCCATCATCCTCTTTGGTGGAAGACGGCGGTAGACGATCACAAATCGAGCAAGCGAGCAATTCGTCGCTTGTAGGAGATCGAAATCATTAAGGTTTAGATGCGACCGCCCTGCGTCCGTGAGCGGGCGGCTCTGCAACACCGGCCGGGCGCCCAAGTGTCACCGATGAACGGAAAAAAGTTAGGCGCCGATTTTCTTCGTGCGTGATCGATCAGGCGGGGCGAGGGGCCGGGCCTACGGCCCTTGCTCAAGCTGGGCGCCCTTTTCTGATACCCTGCGCAGCATGCGAATCCTCTACGGCGTGGTTGGCGAAGGCATGGGCCACGCCATGCGTTCACGCGTGGTGCTCGAGCACCTGTTTGCGCAAGGGCACGAGGTCGAGATCATGGCGTCGGGTCGCGCCGTCGATTTTCTCGACAAGCGTTTTCGAGCAAAGGGCGACGTGCATCGCATTCACGGCTTGCACATGATCTTACGAAGATAACCGCGTGCGCCGCAGCTCCACGTTCTGGGCCAACGTGCTCGGTGGCAGTGCGGCCTTACCTAGTCAGGTCGCCGCGTACTTCGAGCTGAGCGCCGACTTTCGTCCCCAAGTCGTAATCAGCGACTTTGAATCGTGGACCTACCTGTTTGCCAAGACGCACGGCCTGCCCATCTTCAGC
>JBBSJC010000458.1:0-6700 GCA_038257655.1 Polyangiales bacterium
CGGAGTATGAGGGCGAGCAAGAGATGGTGGTCGTGCGAGCCGGCATCCCTAAGATGCTTTCGAATTGGTTCACCCACGTATCCGTACCTTATATGTTGGCCATTCTAGAACAAGCGGGGGCCCGGGACGCACGCATCGAGGCGACCACCCGTCCCAGCACGACGCAGGTGGATGGCATCGGCGTTTGCCCGATCGCCTTTCACGCGAGTTGGCGCGCGACGTAAGCCCTCATGCTGACGGTGCTGCCTGACTAGACCACGCCGTGCGCCATCAGCTCGGTTTGGTTGCCGCTTGGGAATGCAGTCCCCCATCCCCCACCGACCTTCCAGGTGTGGGGTTCTTCAGGGTGAGGTCTCGCAGGACGGTTGGTGCCCCGCTAAGAGCTCGTGAGATCGAACTGTTCCAAGTGGTATTCGCGCCGCGGCGTCAGCACCACCTGACGCCGTACGCGATTGCTCGCCTGTTCCATGTGCCCACGTTGTTCACGTTGCAGCATGTCGCAGATGGCTGGATGCGCGTTGATGATGATCTTGTAGCCCGGAAGTTGATCCTTCTCGCGCTGCAGCTGCCGCAAGATCTCGTGGCAAATCGTAGTCTTACTCTGTAGGACGCCGGTGCCGTCACAGTAAAAGCAAGGCTCATGCACCGTGCGTCCCAAGGACTCACGCGTGCGTTTGCGTGTCATCTCCACAAGGCCGAGCTCTGACACGCGAACGGCTGTGGTTTTGGCCTTGTCGCGCTTCAATACCTCGAGCAGCGCCCGGTACACCTTATCCCGGTGTGACGAGCGCTCCATGTCGATGAAGTCGAGCACGATCAGCCCACCGATATTGCGGAAGCGCAACTGGTAGCCGATCTCTTTCACGGCCTCGAGGTTCGTCTGCAGGATCGTCTCTTCCAGATCCTTGCCGCGCCCTGTGAAGCGTCCGGTGTTCACGTCGATCGCGGTCAATGCTTCGGCCTGATCGATGATGAGGTAACCACCCGATGATAGCGGCACCTTGCGTGCGAGAGCTCGCGAGATTTCGTCTTCGATTCCGTACTCATCGAATACCGGCGCATCACCCTGATAGAGCTGCACATCGTCGGCGCGCTCCGGCATGAACGCGGACACGAACTCGACCAAACGCTCATGCTCCTTCGGATCATCGATGATGATTTTCTTCACATCTTCGGTGAACAGATCACGGGCCGCACGCAGCACGATATCCAGGTCAGTGTACAAACACGCCGGGGCCCGCTTGATCGACTGACGCTTTTTCGCGGCGCGTTCCCAGGCCTTGACGAGGTAGCCCACGTCCGCCTTGAGCTCGCGTTTGGTCAGCCCTTGCGCGACGGTGCGCACGATCAAACCCCCTTGCGCGGGCTTGAACGCATCGATCGCTTCGCGCAGACGCTTACGTTCTTTGTCGTTGCCGATGCGCTTGGAGATGCCGACGTGATCGACGGTCGGCATGTACACAACGTAACGACCCGGCATCGCCACGTGACTTGTTACGCGCGCGCCCTTGGTACTGATCGGACCCTTCGACACCTGTACGACGATGTCTTGGCCTTCTTTAAGCACGTCGCGAATTGGTGTCTTGCGCGAGATGCGTTTGGATTTTGCGGCGGGGTCGTCTTCTGACTCTTCCCCTTCAGCATCTCCATTGAGGAGCTGCTCGAGATCTTCTTCGGGCACGACGTCTTCCACGTGCAAGAAGGCCGCGCGATCGAGACCGATGTCTACGAACGCGGCCTGCATGCCTGGAAGCACACGCGTGACCTTACCGAGATAGATATTGCCGACAGGGCTGCGATCTTGCTCGCGTTCTAAGTAAAGCTCTGCCAGCACGCCCTCTTCGATCAGGGCGACTCGGGTCTCTCCGATGTCAACATTGATGACCAACGTGTTCTGCATGGGCGAACAACAGGCATCGGCAGACTCCGTTGGCGGCCGCAACGCCCTCGAGACCTTGTGTCTCGTGGGCATTGGTCATGGTCGCGGACGTCGTGCACGACGCGGCTTGCAGGCCTTGAAGGGCCTGGAATTCTTGGGGCTATGGACTTCGTGCCGAGTTGTCCGCGTCTTGGGTAAACGCGTTTCATTTCGGCATCACCATCCGCATGACAGTCGCTAGTAGTACCAGGCTCACCGCCAGGACAGCTGGTACTAGTGCGGCTCGTTTTCTTTGATCGCCCTCAAAGGCGAGCATGGCATCAGCGCCAATCCAACCGGACCAGACACTTAATGCCGCCCCCGCTAACGCGAGGAGAAAAATTAGGGGAAACAGCGGCACCACGTTGAGTACGCCACTCAACGCGACGGGCAGCACCGCGCCGGAGGCATAACGCGCCACGAGCTCAGGCGGGGTCGTCGCGCTTTTGATGAGCATCGGGCTGGCGAGCACGGCGAGCGATGTTCCGCCCACGTACCCGATCACGCCACCCAGCAGCTGCAGCACAACGCCGGCTGCGGTGGCGCCAGGCTGGATCACAGCTCCCAGACCGGTAGCAACGGCTGATAACAGCGACGCCACGGCGACATGCTTGAGCGGCGTCGGAAGCGGCTCTGCCTGCATGTGCGCCACGGTGAACCGGGCCCAAGTCTCCTCGGGTGCAGCCGCAAGCTTCACTGTCAGCTTGGCCAACATTCTCCAATGCTACCGCGGACCTGGCCGAATCCGATCAAAAGAAGCGAAGCTGTGCCGCATCCGGGTTGCCGTTCCGGTCTTCTTCGGCACCAGCAATAGCAGGGGCTCAAAGGCCCCCGCCGCTCAGTTGGTCTCGAAGATCTTCTCGATTTCGGCCTGAATCTTATCCTCGGTCTTCTTGCGAGCGACCGCGATCTCTTTGACGATCAGCGTGCGTGCGGTCTCAAGCATGCGGCGTTCGCCGAACGACAAAGACTTCTCAGCCTTGAGACGGTAGAGATCGCGCATGACCTCGGCGACGTCGAACACGGAGCCTGTCTTGATCTTGTCCATGAACCCGCGGTAACGGCGGTTCCAGGTCTGGTTATCAAATGCAATGGTACGTTCGCGTAGAATCTCAAAGATCTCGCGAATCTCCGTCTCCGAAATGGGCGGACGGAGCCCCACGTTCGAGGCGTTGTTCACGGGCACCATGATCTTACGGTCCGTGTCTAGGATGCGAAGAACGTAGAAGCGCTGGCGGCTGCCGGCGATGTCCTTCTCTTCGATAGAGACCACTTCGGCAACGCCCTGGGCCGGATAGACAGCTTTGTCACCCACCTTGAAGTCGTGGCTACGAGCCTGCATCGGAGTCCCTCTTTCTGGCAACGCCGGGCCCCGCCAAAAATGGAGGTGCCTGAGCGTGCTTGTCGCGCGTCGCGTCAGCTGACGCTGGAAACAAATGCACCCCGGGGGCTTAGAGTCCCAACGGGGCACAAATTGAAACGGGTTGCGGTGGACCAGCCCACCCCCTAGCCCACTTTGCCTCTGCGGCCCGAACACTTTCAACAAGTGTGTCAACACCGACAGAAGCGACTGCATCTTGCACAGACCACAGCCTTGCCGTGAAACGTACCAGGCAGGTTGGGCTCGGTCAACCGCATTTAGTTGACACGATGTTCATGTTTTGGCGCGCAGTCGTGCCTCTGGGCCAAAGCGCCGCAAGCTGACCCACCTGCGCGCATTGACTCACGAACCTGCCAGACCGGACAAATCAGGCAGCTCGTCGAGGTTGGGCATGAGCACGATCTCGATGCGACGGTTCTGCTTGCGGCCTTCTGCGTCGTTGTTCGATGCGACCGGCTGCGTGTCTGCGTAACCCGCTGCGGAAAGACGTCCGGAGTCCACGCCCTTCTCCGACAGGAAGCGCGTCACTTCGACAGCACGTGCAGTGGAGAGCTCCCAATTGGACGGGAACCGCGCGCTCTTGATCGGGATGTTGTCCGTGTGTCCCGTGATTTGGAAGTCACGATCAGGAATCGATGCGAGCACGCTGCCGACCTGGATGAGCGCCTCCTGGCCTTCCTTTTTCAGGTCCGACTTGCCGGAGTCGAACAGGATGTTTTCGGATAGCTCAACCACCATTCGGCCGCGCACCACGCGGACGCGAAGCTTGCCCGAGTCGATCATCGAGCGGAACTTCTCAAGCATCTGTTGAAACATCGCGAGCCGCTTCTGGGCTTGCTTTTCGCGCGCGCGAAGCTCTTCGAGTGCGCGTTCCTTCTGTGTAAGGCTCGCGCTCAAGTTGCCCTTTTCGGTGCCTGCGATGTTGAGCTTCTCCATGAGCTCGGCATTGCTCGCGCCGATTTCCTTCAGGCGTGCGTCCAGGTCCGCGCTTTGTTTCTGCGACTCCCCGAGCTGAGCCTCCAAGTTGGTGATCTGATCTTTCTTGGCCTGCATCTCCTCTTCGGAATAGCCGCAGGCGACAAGAAAGGCCGAAAGGGCGATACACGCCCAAAACGATGATTTGATTCGCTTCTGATCCTGCACGAAGTCCTCCCCCAGGGTTGTCGAGCTTCAGACCAGCGAGTTGTAGTCGGAACGAGGCCTGCAGCACCCATGAAAATTTCGACTTGACGCGCTTCACCTCGCGTTATGGCGGGGTCAGATCGCCAACCACTCGCTTTCGTTGCGCTTTTCCTCGACGGATCGCGTTTGATGAATTTTGTAGCGATTTCGTGAGGTTGCCGGTGAATGGTGTACAGGTTCTAGTCAAATATCGTACAGTTAGGTATAAATTATATGAATTGATAGTTGACAGGTGCAGTGACGTGACCATACGCTACAAGTATTACTCGTCCCCAACATGAGGGAGGTCACGATGGCAGCCAAGAAGAAGACCGCAAAGAAGGCGGCAAAGAAGACGACGAAGAAGGCCCCTGCAAAGCGTCGCGCCGCTGCGCCACGTAAGGCAGCAAAGAAGAAGGCAACCAAGGCGACCAAGGCGCCTAAGGCCGCCAAGAAGGCAACCAAGCGCGCCAAGAAGGTTGCGTAGCTTCGCCTAGCGCAAGGCGCGGCTAAGTCCGAGTCACACTGCCGCCGGTCCTCAATGTGAGGTCCGGCGTTGCGCGTTTAAGGCTGCAATCGCGAGAAAACCGGCCCGGGGAGCTGCTGTATCCTGGCCGAATCTCCGCTTTGCGCAGTATGCTTTGCCACCACCATGCGAAGCGTCGCTGTCATCTTTGCTCTCGGTCTTACTGTTGCCGCCGCTTGTTCCGATGGCACGCCGATCAAGGACTTGCCGGATAAGAACGTGTCGAAGAAGGCACGCGAGTGGAAGGATCCCGGCGCGAAAGCAGATGTCGCGATTGATGCAGCAGACGCTGGTGGATCCGAGGATGCGGGGGAGATCGAGTTTGATGCGGGAATGCGTGATGCGGGCACGCGTGACGCGGGCGTATCAGACGGCGGCCAGTAGCTTCGCGTTAAGGAGCTCGTTAGAGGTCGTTCCCAGGGCCCTGATACGAGCCATCGAGCGGGGACGTCTTGGCCGGTATCCACGGTAGCTAACAGTCGGACTCGGATCCGCTTGATACTCGCGGGTATCGGGCGTAGAAACAGTGTACGCGCTCGGGGAGCCCCTTCCCTATGCGCCTTATGGCTTGTGCTTGGGAGGTTGGACTATGCGTAAGACACACTTTGTCGCGGCTATTGCGGCTTGCTTGATGGGCTTTTCAGCGTGCGGCGACAGCGCGACGCCCGATGAAGGCGACACGACTGGTGGCGGCGCCACCGCGGGCAACGCGACCCAGGGAGCTGCGACGGCAGGCGCCATGGACGGCGACGATGCTGGCGATGCGACCGGTGCGACTGGCGGTGGCGAAACGGCCGGCAACGCGACCCAGGGTGCGACTACGGGCGGTGCCGATGCGGGATCCACGACTTCGGGCGGGACGGACTCCGGCGCCACAACCGGGAGCGGAGCCGATGCGGGCTCCAGTACCGCCGGTAGCGATGACCCAAGTACGCCCGGGAACGACAGCAGCAAGTTCGTGAGCTGTGGAGGTACGCCTAAGGCCGAACTAGCTTGCAGTCTGGAGACTCAGAGCTGTTGCGTGAAGGAATTCAAAAAGGGAGCAGCGAGCTGCAACCAGGGCACCACTTGTGGCAAAGACCTCGGTACGCGTACCCCTTGCGATGGTCCCGAGGATTGCAGTGGCAAGCCGTGCTGCGTAGACATTTTAGCGGGGACCGCGAAGTGCTCCGCGGCGAGCACCTGTCCTATCGCCAGCATCGGTAAGGTTTGCCACACAGACGCCGATTGCGACGCATCCAAGGTCTGCGCACCTGGCTCTACATTCAGTTTCTGGGGAGTGTGCAGCTGAGCTACCGCTCGTGTGCAAACGGCGACAGCGCTCAAGACCGACTGATCTGCGGCCTGGCTTAGGCGGACCTTACTGTCTGTGATCCCATGGCAGCAAGCGCTTCGCGGGCGAGCCGGTCTAGTTGCATGGGAGGCACGCCCAGGCCGGAGGGATGCTTCTCTTGCCACGTGAGTGCTGCAGGCAGCTCGCGGAACGCCCGCACGAGGGACACCTGGCCCGATAGCGTAAGCAAGGAAGTGAGCGCTGCCCGTGAGGCGCTAGCCACGAAGCCTTCGCCTAGGATCACGCACGCGGACCAGCGCACGTTTTTGTAGGTCGTGCGGATGAGCTGCGTCGCTTCGTTGACGGGCATGTCGGCGACGCGCGCGATCTCGGAGATGGTAAGGCAGCCTAGGCCCCCGGGGTAGCGCTCGAGGAGGTCGA
>JBBSJC010000459.1:0-6692 GCA_038257655.1 Polyangiales bacterium
CAGCGCGATGCTGTTCGCTCCCGGCGTTGGTGACGAAGGCACACGAAAGGTATGACGGTCCAGACGCTTGTAGAACAGACACATGCCGGAGCCATCGAAGAACAGGATCTTCAAAGCAGACTTGCGCTTACCGAAAAACACGAACAACGCACCGCTGCGAGCGGGCCGCCCCACCTGCTCTTCGACGATGCCTGCCAGGCGGTCGAACCCCCAGCGCAAATCGATCGGAGCAAGGCCCACGAAGATCTCAACACCCGCGGGAATCATCGCGACCCCACCGTCTGACCATCGCGCAAGGCTTCGACAACCGTACGCAGCGCCACCGCATCGACCCGTCCGCGAACCGTAAGGCGGGCTCTCCCCAACTCGATGAAGATGTTACCATCCTCCGCGACCACCTCCGAGACGGGTGGCCGAACAATACGAGCAAGACGCACAACCCCACGCGGGCGGTCGACATTACCGCTCGCGCGACCGAGCTTACTGGACCAATGCCACAGGCCCTTCACTGAGTACCCATGCCGGTCGCAGACGTCTGCCGCGCTCAAACCACTCGCTCGCCACGCAGCGACTCGCTTCGACCACTCACATGCCTTCGCCATGCGCAAAAGGGTGAAGCGAGGCGGGCCGTGTCGCTACACTCCTCGGTGAAGCGGATACCATTAGGTAGCCTGCCGCGTCATCGCGTTCGACACGAGGCCACGCGGCTGGATCGAGCAAATGCCGTACCCACCCGAGCCTGTTTGTTCGCAAAATAGGCCGATCGGGCACGACAGGTCCCGCTGACATTCCAGGCCTTCGTCAACCTCCTCAACGCAAATGCCCATCGTACATACAAGCTCATCATCGCATTGAGGCATCGAAGTATGGATCAGCTCCAACTCGCGGCAGGGTTGGTTGCGGCCACCGGCAGGTTCACAAGCAAAGCTAGTGGGATCGCAGCTGAAGGAGGTTGCACATCGGTCCAGTTGACAGAAGGCGGACGAAGCAGACTCGCACGAGCGACGGGCCTGCCCCTTTCCACCCGCCGGCGCACACATGCCGTTGTCGCACGCAAGCCCACTGTCACATCTTGTCTTGTTAGGGTACTCAGGAGACCGACAGTCCTCACCGTCGGCGCCTGCCTCTACGCACTGCTCGCGGACACATGCGAGTCTGTAGGCGCTTGCACAGGCATTGGGTGCCATGCAGGGCGCACCGTGAGCACCGGCTGCGAGCCATAGGATCGTTGCGTCAACCTGAGCATGTACGCTGGACGAAAAGGCGCTGCAGCGCACCGCAGGCACACAGGCTCGGGACACGACTCGATTCCACATCTAGACCACTCCTCGCAATAGGCGATGCGAGCGCTAGAGCACCGCTCGTGCCAAATGGAAAAGCCGGGAAAAGAAAGCATTTAGAGGCGCTCGATGCGCAATCAGGCGTCCGAGGCCGGCCAGTGCTGGCCAAGTCGCGGCGACTTTCGGCCCTCGACGGGTTGGCTCAAAGGGAAGTAGCCGTCACGCCCGGTCTGGTGTGAGCCGATGGCTGACGTTCCAGACCCTTGGGGGACGACTCCACGTCTGGACTCCTCGTAGGCAGCGCGAAGGCCGTCAGCGCTTGGGGGGGGCAGCCGAAGCAAGGCTTTGATTCGGCCACATCCAACTTACCCCCGCAGCGGGTCGGATCCTGGTTGGCGGGGGTTGGCCACCTTTTGGACCGTCGCCCTCGCCTATCGATGCGCTCTACGGGCGCGAGCGTCTGCCTAGCGGGCTAACGCTTCTAGAGCAGGGATATAACTACCCGATAGAGGATGATGTAGGGGCTGGACCTGTTGAACAGTCTTGGCGTGGTCCGGCGAATCCAGCTCGTAGGTATCTCGGTGCAGGTAGTGCTGTTGCCCGGCGCGCTTCCAGCTTGCCAATGCCGGCAGATTCGGGACTGGATCATTGAAAAAGACCCAACGATGGGTGGCTCGGTGGAGAAGCTTCTCATACACCTTCTCCCAGTTTGCATCGCCTACCTTCGGCGAGCCAAAGGTCACCACCGCATCGACGGGGAGCGCCATGTCCGTCACGATTTGGGCTGCGATAAGCTGGGCGACCGCACCGCCCAAGCTGTGCCCAACAACCTGGATGGGCCTGTGCTTCTTGTTGTATTCGGTGCGCAGTTCCTTCTTCAGGAAACCCCGGTACAGCTCGTGAGCGTAATCAAGAAATCCGGGGTGCACTTTATGTTTGGTGTCGCATCCTGCTTTGTTGGCGCTGCCGCAGGGCAACCAGCCTCCCTTGTACAGATCGAAGGGGTCGACAAGCGTCGCTGGGTCGAGCAATGGTAAGGGACCACCAACTAGACGGGCCAACCAACTGGCGTTGGCCATGTCCATGTTCGCGAGCCAATCCTGCAGGCTCTCGCTTCCCGCGATGGATACTACGATCACATCGTCGTTGGCAGCGATCAAGGCTTCCACGTCGGTGAACCAGCCGAGCTCACCTGAGTATTCTACGGCCGTCAGGTCCGCTTTGTCCAAGGCGACCAACAGCTCCGCAGGATTGGCATCCTCTGCCGCGTAGACAGCCTCGCTTGCATAAGCCGCTCTCAAAGTCATGTCCCAGATGTGTCGGCAATCTCGATCTTGGTCGCACAGCAAGTCGGGATCGCAGCCCTCGATGCGGCGTTCTGCCGGCCGGCACTCACACTCCTCCTTTCCAAAGCACGGAGGAGGAGGTGGAGCAAACACTGGGAGCGGCGTCTGACAGTAGCCATTCGTACAAGCGAGCGAAGTGTCGCAGTTGGATGGCCATTGATTGGGGTCTTGGCCAGTGAGCTTTAGGAATGGATTGTAATAATAAGCTTCGCGCCTGCAGACTTCGCCTTCGGAGCCAATGGGAATACAGACTCCGTCGACGCAACCTAAGGCGTCAAGGCATCCAGTCTTGATTGCCCGGTCATCATCGATCTTGCAGGCCTCGCCATAGCCACCCGCCGGGCCACAAATACCCTGCTGGCAACTGAGCCAGCCTTGGCAGCCACATCCTTCGAAGGACTGTCCATCGCATTCCCCGCAGGCGAAGCCCTCGAGCCCCACGTTGGCGGCGTACCAGAGCACGGGTGTGGAGATATCAGCAGACGCGAAGCTGGGCAATAGCGAGCATACAGCGAGGGCTAGTAAGATGCGAATCATGGTGGACCTTATGGTGGTACGTGTGGAAAACAGCCAACGTGCCCGCGTATGCAACTACTTCAACGCGAGAACCCCCCCTTCAAAAGCCATTCGCCCCGTCGCCGGTCGCCGCAATTTCGATCGCACGACCGGACAACATTGCCGCGGTGGCAAGAGACAGAGCGTTGTCATAAGACACCGCCCCGAGCTCCTGATAGCGAAAGACGGGCTTGAACTCGTCGATAGCCACGAGAGCGAAGGTCTTCTCCATCATGGTAGGGGATCCGCGAGAGTTGAGTGGCGCCGCCGCAGCAATCGAGCGCTTGAGGCAAGCTGTTCCGGCGTAGAGCAACCCGCGTGCCAGCGATTTGGTGGGCACTGCGACCCGCTTGATACCCGCATAGCGCTGGTTTTTCGCGGGCAACCCCTGGTTCCATGCGCACAGGCCTGACCTACGCAGCAAGGCCAATCTCGGCCGACCCTGGCCACCTTTCGCCGCTTCAGCAGGAGCGCGCTGTCCAGTCCACACCCTCGCGCGAGCTGCTCGCTGCCATTCTTTCGGCCACCGGTTTTCTATGCTGCGAGCGCTACACGCAGGCGTGGAGCGTCACCCTAAGGTACCGTTCAGGCTCCGCTGATGATCACTACGAGCTCAGCCCCCCGGATGGGAGCGACGGAGTCTGGCGCCCTCTCGTCAGCCAATGCTCAGAACGACCTGCGACCGCATTGCACTTCGATCGGGAGTAGGACGCCACGCTCCACGTCAGGATTTAGACCGTTGGCCATTCGTGGCCCGGAGCCGGGCCAACGGTGGCCGGTCGGGGCCCACTGTCGCCCACGCTTTCAGCGAAGGCCGTTAACCAACGATGGAAAGTGGCCGGAAAGCCCGCGTATTCCACGAAGCCGGCGGTTTGGCATATCCGTTGCTCAGCGGTCCAGCATCCACGGCGACACTAAGGCGACTGCAGCAGTGTGCCCCTTGATTTACGGGAGAATAAACATGAAGAAAATTGCTTTGGGTTTGGCTTTGGCGTTTGCCGCACTGATGGCACCTGCGGGGGCATCTGCCGATTGGAGTCTCACCGACGTTCGCGTCACCGGGATTCAAACGGTTGATATCCCGGCTGGTTACCCGAATTTTATCGCCGTGACCTTTTCGGCGCCGCCCTTCGCCGGCTGTACGAGATTCGAGTGGGTACTGAAGACGAGCTCTCTCACTCAAGATCGCAACCTGTCCATGCTCCTCGCTGCCCAACTGTCTGGGCGCACGGTAAGAGTGTTTAGGCCCACCGGTTGCGGAACGCTCCAGGGAGTATTGCTCGGTGAGTTCAACGGCTGAAGCTGAGGCTTAGGCATTCCGATCCAATCTCATGGAGTCGCGTCAGCGCATCGCGCTCAGCTCAGTGTCCTGGGCTAGTCGACCGCCAAAGTGCTCGGCACGTCTGATTTGTGGTGAAACACGACCCACTTGCGCAGGAGCGAACCCTCCATCAGAGTCTCTCCATGAAGAGCTTCGGTCTAACGATAGCTTGCATTGCGCTGCTTGCGCCCAGCGGAGCCTCTGCCGACTGGAGCTTAGGTGATGTAAAGGTTGCAGCAATCCAAGTCGCTGACTGGCCTGGCCCTGACAACTCGGTCTACATCACGTTCTCTGCCCCCCCGTTTCCTGGGTGCACCAGGCAGGAGTGGCGCCTTACGGGCACGACACAGAATCAAGAGCGCAACCTATCGCTGCTTCTGGCGGCTCATCTCGCTAATCGAACAGTGAGAGTATTCAAAACGGTGGCCTGTCCGGGTGTAGCAAACCCCGGTATTGCCGGCATTATCATCGGCGAGTTTGTGGAGTAAGTACGAGAGCCTTCCGAGCTAATGGCTGCTCCGCTCCCGAGAGTTGGCCGAGCACGCGCCTAGTCCCCAGCCAACTGGTCCCTACTCCCCCGCCAACCCGTACGCCTGCACCTTATTGGCCAAAGTCCGCCGAGGCAGGCCAAGCATGGCCGCCGCCTTAGTCTGATTACCACCCGCCTTGGCCAGCGCATCACGGATCATCTCAATCTCGTAATCACGGAGCCGGTCGGGCAACGCACTCGCGGTAGCACTCGTGCTCTTCGCCTCTGCCGACGCGCTCAGAGATACAGCCGCACGCTCCTCGAACAGATGCTCCGGCAAGTCGTCCAGCTCCACCGTCTCGGTCATGCAAATCGCAGCAGCACGCTCGATCACATTGCGTAGCTGACGCACGTTACCCGGCCAGGCGTACGCTCGCAGCGCCTGTCGCGCTGCCGCTGAGATGCCACAAGCAGACGCACTCCACTGCTCCTTTGCACGCTGTAAGAACAGGTCGCTCAAGCCTTCGATCTCTTCAACGCGCTCGCGCAGCGGTGGAACGCTTAGAGTCAGCGCGTCGAGTCGGTATAGTAAGTCTTCTCGAAACGCACCACTCGCAGTCATCTCGGCTAAGTCGCGGTGGGTAGCAGCGACCACGCGCGCATCCACCTCGAGCTCCTTGGTGCCACCTACCCGCACTAGACGCTTCGTTTCGAGCACCCGTAACAGAGCCGCCTGGGCCTGAAGGGATAGCTCTCCCACTTCGTCTAAAAACACCGTTCCGTCTTGGGCTTGCTCAAATAGTCCAGGAGCTTGACGATCGGCGCCGGTGAAAGCACCCTTTTCGTGCCCAAACAACGTCGCTTCGAGCAGATTGGCCTGCAGCGCTGCGCAGTTGATGGCACGAAACGGCCCCTTACTGCGCGGGCTCTTTTCGTGCACCGCGTGCGCGACCACTTCCTTACCACTACCGGTCTCGCCTAATATAAGCACTGGCATAGTCGTACGTGCCACGCGCGCGACGAGCGCATACAGCCGCTGCATGCGCTCGCTCTTGACCACGACACTCGCGATGGGCTCGGGCTCTGCGGGGTCGGCCGCGCGCAGGCCCGTGCCCGGATGGGCGCGTTGTGCGGCGTCTACGGCGGCCGCTATCCACGCTTCGGCGCTGCGCGCATTCGTGGCCGCCGTGGTCGCTCCCAGCGCGAGCACGCCTGGCAGGGCGCTGTGTAACCGTAAGGCTAAGTCGCGCGCATAGGTAAGGTCTGCTTCAGGCAGAAGCGTTAGACGCAAACCGCCGCCGTAAGCATGAAGGCGGTCGACGGAGCGCAAGCAGGTTCGAATGCGCGCCTCGGTCTCCTCGGTGGCAACGGCACTCCCCGTATACCTTAGTGCGAGCAACGCGACGGGGCGGCCAAAGAAGCGCGCGCGTTCGAGCTCTTCTGTCAGTCGTGCTGCAAAGCCCGTGTCCGATTCGCTGCTGTCGACGGCGATGCGCACGCCGAGTCCACTCAATGCCACTTCGACATCGCCGAGCTGGACGGTGTCGCTCTCTCGCAAGGCGGTGCGCTTGACCTGAGCCCCGCGCACGCGCGTGCCGTTGGTGGACTGCAGGTCCTCCACCACGACGCCGTCGCGCTCGAGCGTGAAGCGCGCATGGGTACGAGACAGACTGCGGTCATCGATCACGCAGTGAGATGGCTCCGAGCGACCCACGACGACC
>JBBSJC010000460.1:0-6689 GCA_038257655.1 Polyangiales bacterium
AAGCGCGCGAGCTGCTCACTCGAGTAGGGCTTACCGTCGACCTCGAGCGCCACGACTTTCGCTCGAACAGGGATGGCGCGGGCAAAGCGCTCTTGCACCTCGGCCTCGCTGCCATCTTTGAGCTCAGTCTCGTGGAACGTTCCGTAGCGCCCGAGACGCTTGGCGTAATCGTCGATCACATCCCGCAGACCGCGCTCTTTGATCTTACCCACGGCAACGACATGAACGTGCACGGTACGCTCAAGGCTTAGCGGCGTCGGTCACTTCCACGCGCGCCGCGTCGTACCAAAGCGACTCGAGGTCGTAGTAGCCCCGCGTGTCCTGATGAAAGATGTGCACGATCACGTCGCCGAAATCGATCAGCACCCAGGCGCCTTGGGGCAAGCCCTCGATGCTCGTGGCAGGCATGCCTTTCTTGCTCATCTCGGAGTCGATGTGCTTTGCGATAGCGTTCGCTTGCCTGTCGCTGGACGCGCTCATCACCACCACGTAGTCGGCGTAATCGACCTTACCTGTGACATCGATGATCTCGACCTGCAGCGCCTTCTTGTCGAGGCCCGCTTGCGCCACGGCAAGCGCAGCATCACGCGCGGGATTTCCAGCAGTCTTTTTCTTGGGCGCGCGCTTGGGCGCTCCCGTCGTCTTTTTCGCGGCCAAAATCAGCTCCTCGTCGGATCAGGCGCGAGCCTGTCCGTCGCCGTAGATCACCCATTTTTGCGTGCACAGCTCGCGCAGGCCCATCGGGCCATAGGCGTGAAGCTTGGTGGTCGAGATGCCAATCTCGGCGCCCAAGCCAAGCTGGCTCCCATCGTTGAAACGCGTCGATGCGTTGACCACGACTGCGCTCGCATCCACTTCACGCAAGAAGCGCTGGGCCTTCGTGTAGTCCTCGGTGATGATAGCTTCGGTGTGCAGCGAGCCGTGTTCGGCGATGTGCGCAAGCGCGCCTTCAAAGCCATCGACCACGCGCACAGACATAATCAGGTCCAAGTACTCGGTGTCGTAGTCTGCTTCCGTTGCGAGCTTGGCCTCGGCAAACAGCTTGCGAGTTTCTTCGCAGCCGCGTAGCTCCACACCTTTTGCCGCCAAGGCGCGCGCCAACGCAGGCAGCGCTTGGGCAGCGCAGGCGCGATCGACAAGCAGCGTCTCCGCGGCGTTACACACACCGGGCCGTTGGGTCTTGGCGTTGATGACGATGCGCTCTGCCTTACTGAGATCGGCCGCCCCATCCACGTAGATGTGGCAGACGCCTTTGTAATGCTTGATCACGGGCACGCGCGCGTTCTCGACGACAAAGCGGATAAGGCTTTCGCCGCCACGGGGAATCGCCAAATCGATTAACCCATCGAGCGACAACAACACCAACGTAGCTTCGCGCTGCGTAGTCGGAATCAGCGTCACCACATCGCGGGGCAGACCTTCCGCTTCGAGCGCGTCGCCAAAGATCGAAGCTATCGCCATGGCCGAGTGGAAGGCCTCTTTGCCACCGCGTAGCACGCAGGCGTTGCCGCTCTTCAGACAGAGCGCGGCCGCGTCCGCAGTCACGTTCGGCCGGCTTTCGTAGATCATCGCAATCACGCCGAGGGGCACGGTCATGCGGCCGGCGCGTACGCCGCTCTCCATCTCGCGCAGTCCTTCGATCGCACCCACCGGGTCGGGCAAACGCATGACCGCCTCGAGATCGCGGGCGATGCCGTCCAAGCGCGCGCGATCGAGCCGCAGTCGCTCGATCATCGGCGCGCTCAAGTTCATGTCTTGGGCGACGCCTAGGTCTCGCTCATTGGCGGCGAGCACTTCGTCCCCGGATACCCCACGCAGGGCTTCGGCCACGCGCCTGAGCACCGCGTTCTTGCTCTTGGTGCTGGCGCTCGCGATCACGCGTGAGGCGGCCTTGGCTCGCGTGGCGAGCTCGCGCACCTGCTGTTCGATAGTCACATCTTGGGTCATCGCGGCCTGTCTGTCTGACCCTAGCATTTCGCCCGAGGCACTCACAGCAGCACCAGATCATCGCGATGAATGACCGCATTGCCGGCATACCGTCCGAGCCGCGCCTCGATATCGGCGGCCCGAGCACCGGCCAGACGCGCCACGTCTTCCATCGCGTAGCGTGAAAGACCGCGCGCGATTTCCGCTCCTGCTTCCGAGAAGACGCCGATCGGATCACCCTGGGCAAAATCGCCGCGCACCCCGACCACACCTGCCGGCAGCAGGCTGCTCTGGCGCTCGCGCAGGGCTTTCGCCGCGCCGCCATCGACGATCACCGCGCCACGCGTCTTGAGCGTGTAGGCGATCCAGTGCTTGCGGCTCGCAAGGGGTGAGCCCTGGGGCATCACGAGCGTGCCCACATCTCGGGCGCTAAGCACCTTGGCCAGCACATCGGGGTCGCGCGCATCTGCCATCACCACCGGCAAACCACGCAGGCTGGCGCGTCGCGCGGCTTCCAGTTTGCTCTGCATGCCGCCTAGGCTCAGGCCGCCGCCTTCGTGGGGACGCACCAGACCGCGCACCGCTTCCACATCGACCACGGTCGCGATGCGCTCGCCCGCGGCATCTAGCAAGCCTTCGACGTCCGTCAAAAGCAGCAGCAAATCAGCGCCTACCAGCGTCGCCACCATGGCCGCGAGCTGATCGTTGTCGCCGAAGCGAATCTCATCCACGGCGACGGTGTCGTTCTCGTTGATGATCGGTACGCAGCCATGTCCAAGCAGGGCGTCGATCGCCGCGCGCGCGTTCAGATACAGGTTGCGATCCGCGATCCCGTCGTGTGTGAGCAGGATCTGAGCGACTTCGATGCCGTGGGGCGCAAACGCCTCTTCATAGGCGTGCATCAAACGCGATTGGCCGGCCGCAGCGCTCGCTTGCAGCTCTGCCATCTGAGTGGGCCGTGTCTTCAAACCGAGCCGCGGAAAACCAAGCGCGATGGCGCCCGACGACACGATCACGACTTGCTTACCTGCGGCACGTTGCGCCGCCACCTGGTGTGCGACGCTCGCAAAACGCAGGGAGTCGCCGGTGATCGACTTGGTGCCGATCTTGACGACCACGCGCTTCACGTCGCTCAGGTAGTGTCTGGGATTGCTGTCGCCCATGGGGTGGTCGGATGCTCGCTCGGTTCGGGCTCGATTGGCGCGCTCTCTAGCATGCGCGGGTCGCGCGTTCCTGCCGCGATCAACCCCAGTCGTGATACACATGACATGTGCTGTTTGCGGCTGACCTGCCTATTTGGCTCGTGCGCGGCTTCGCGTTCGTGTTCGGAGCCCTGTGGGGCAGCTTCTTTAACGTGGCGATCTATCGCTGGCCACGGGGCATGTCGGTGGTCAGTCCGCCCAGCCATTGCCCGTCCTGCGGTGCCCCGGTGCGCTGGTATCTCAACGTGCCGATCGTGGGCTACTTGTTGCTGGGTGGTCGGGCGCGCTGCTGCGGCACCAAACTCACGCCGAGATACGTATGGGTCGAGCTGCTGACGGCGGTCCTGTTCGCAGCTGTCGCCGGTCGCGTTTTCGGCCGCGCCGAGCCGGAGGCTGATCTTCAAGCCACGCTGATCGAGACCCTGCTTTATTTCTTCTTTGTGGGCGGTCTCGTGATCGCTACCTTCGTCGATCTCGAGTGGATGGAGATTCCCGACGAGGTCTCGCTGCCCGGCGCCGCGCTGGGGCTCGCCACGGTCACCATGCGCACCGAGCCCGGCCCCCTCAGCGCCGCGATCGGCGCAGGTTTGGGCTTTCTGATCGTACAGGTGCTGTTCGTCTGGGTGTACGAACAGATTACCGGGCGACGCGGCATGGGCGAGGGAGACGCCAAACTACTAGCGATGATCGGCGCGTTTCTGGGTTGGGAAGCCGTACTCTTTTGTCTGATCGCGGGTTCCGTCCAAGGCTTGCTCGTCGCAGGTATCGGAATGGCTACGGGTATGGCCCTGGTCCCCACCCGGCCAGACGAAGACGGAGACGAAGAGGTTCAGGCGACGGGAGGCGAGACGAGGACCGCAGGGGAGAACGAGCAATCCGCAGGAGACCCGCCCCCAGGCGCGACCCCGGCGGCCAGCGCCGCGCCGAGCGCCGCCGTAGCCGATGCCAGCCCGGAGCCCGCTGGGCTTACGCCAGATGCCAGAGACTCGGCGATCGAGACCGCTTCGCCTGCGCCATCGGAGGCTTCGGGAGGGCCCGCCATGATGGTGTTTGGCCCCATGTTGGCCCTGGCCGCCCTCGAGTACTTGCTGTTTGGGCCTGAAATCGAACGCGTTTTCAGCGAAATCTTCACCCAATAAAGAGTGAGATCAATAACCTAGATCACATACCTCGCCTTTCGCGCGAGCTTCAGCCGAACGAGAGACGGGCGTTGTCAGTGAAAATCTGAGAACTTGAGCACAGAGCGGTTGTCAGACCCCTTGTGCCGCCTGCAGACCGCACCGCCCCTGCTCAGCAGCTGCCAACGCCACCGGGTGCGCCGGCCCCCGCAGAGCCGGCCGACGGCCTCGATCCGGAGTTAGTGGCCATGCAAGCGCCTCCCCAGGGGCAGCGCATGGCGGCGTTGACTGTGATGGCGGCGGCCGTGGTAGCCGCGATGGCGATGGTGCTCACCCTGCGCGCAGACCTCAGCTATTCCTTGGGTGACTCCCAGCCCACCGACCTTGGCCATGTTCAAGCGTTAGAGCCGAGCGAGCTTGCCTCCAACACCTACGTGCGCGTGGAGGGCATTCCGACCGTGGCCCATGCGTTGACCTTCTCGCGGGGGCTGGGCTCGAAGTACCGCGTGTTTCCGCTCGCGGGACAGCGCAACGTGTACGTGCAGATCGCGGACGAGGGAGGCGAGAGCTTTGTGCGTTCGGAGTTCACCGGTCGTCTGGTCACCTTCGAGGATCTGGGCGGACGCTACGCCGAACTGGCGCGCGTGATGCAGCGAGAAATGCATCTACCGGTGACGGGCGAATCATTTCTGCTTCTAGCGGACGAGCCGCCCAGCACCTACGCCTGGGCCTGGATTGTCAGCGCGCTTTGCCTCGCGTTTGTGCTGCTTGATCTCTTCTTCATCCTGCGCTGGTTCAAGCCGGTGCGCTGGCTCGAGATCGGGAACGGCAACCGAGAAGATTGAGCGGCTACGCGTCTCAGCCACGTCGTGTAGTATCCGACCCCGCAAGGAGCAGGCAGGATACGGGTGACGACTGAAGAACTGACGAGTGAGCGAACTGGCAGCCAACTAGGGCAGCAGGACGCTGTTCAGCTCGCAGCCTTGGTGCGCTTCTCGCCCGCACGGAACTGATCCCACAGACGAGGGGTGCTCAACCGGCTGAGGCCGGACTTGTAGCCCTCGTCCTTGCCGCGGGACTGCTGCTTGAGGATGGCTTCGACCATCTTCCCGCGGCCGCCGAACTTCTCCTTCACGGTGCTAAGCACGCTGTGAAGGTGAAGAAGCTTCTTGTTGGACACCGAGTCGAGTCCCTTGTCGTCCAGACGGTCGATCCAAAGGTCTTCCGTGGCGAGATCCTTCACGGCCTTTACGAGGCCGGCCTTATCTTGGAAGCGCTCTTTCACGATGCTGAGCGGCTGCTTGTTCATGACCTTCTCCAAACGAACGCGCCCGTCACGATGCGCGAGTCGCGGGGGGTAGCACGGGCGCATCGCCAGGGCAAGCTTGGGAACTAGCTGCGTAGACGGCTAGAGCCCCATGCGACGCACAAGCTCTTGCGCCGCGGACACATCATCGCTCGTGATTCGAACGCGGTAACCATCGCCGCGCGCTGCGACCTCGGCTCGAATGCCGGGCACGCCAAGTGCCTCCTGCCCGCCCTGCTCTGCTGCCAGCGCGATCTGGCAGCCGATCAACCGCTGTATGTACTCGGCAGACATCCCAGCGCGGGCCGGAACAAACAACTGGACCCCTGCGGTGCGGTGCATGGGCGCTTTGCCGATGTACTCCACGCGCGTCAAACGCTTCGCCTCGGACACGCCGGCCCAACTGGTGAAGCTGGCCGTCTGGGCCTCTGCGTCGACACCTGCGCACTGGTTTGCCGCTTGGGACACTTCGGCGGACGCGGGCGATGGCTCGAGGGTGGCTATCGCGCCACACCCCGATATCGCGAGCGCAGCGCCCCAGTGACTTAATTTACGAGCGCTCATGATTTCCTCCGAGAGACGTTGAGTGATGTTTTAAAGGTGGGGTCTGGGTTTTCGCGGCACCATGAGCTGAACGGCTTATAACGGCCGGGCACGAGGACTCACGGTTGAGGAACGTTCAACCGCCGGGTTTCGAGGAACGAATGCCGACGCGTGTGGTGGTGGTGGACGATCAGACGGTGTTTCGCGAGATGCTCGCGGAGATACTCAGCGCCGATCCGCGTTACGACATCGTGGGACAGTTCGGAAATGCGCGGGACGCCATCGACGCCCTGCCAAAGCTGATGCCAGATCTGCTCGTGCTCGATGCGGTGCTGCCGGACTTGCCTGGCCTGCAAGTGCTCGAAGAAATACGTCCCAAACAGCGCCGGGGCACAGCCGTGTTGCTCGTAACGGCCCAGGAGAAACCTGCGCTGGTTCGGCAAGCGCTGTCATTGGGCGTGCAAGGCGTGGTCATGAAGGGCACGCCCTTGCGAACTCTCAAAGAGGCCCTCGCGCAAGTGAGCTCGGGCGGGACCTACTTTTGCCCGACCTCGTCTGCGTTACTGCGGCGCAGCGCGATGGATCCTGCGCCGA
>JBBSJC010000461.1:0-6679 GCA_038257655.1 Polyangiales bacterium
CACCCCATTGAGGGACTCCGCGTCTTGCACGAAAAGCTGGGCGCCTTCGAATGTGAAGGTCGCGTGGCGCGGCGAAAGGTAAAGGTCAGAAGCGAATACGCCGCCTGCCTGACGGCCGACCAAGGTCTGATCGCCAAGCGGGATCGATTCACCTTCGCTGCCGTCTGGGCGGATCAACACGAGGTTGCCGCGCGGTGCTGCAGCGGGTGCCACGGGCGCTGCGGCAGCGGCGGTGGGCGGAGGTGCTGCCAGTGTCGGTGCCGCCGCGGCCGCCATCTGCGCCATCGCGTAGCCGCATGTGCCGCAGAACTTGAAGTTCTTCGGCACGGACGCGCCGCACTTCGGACACGTCAGCAAGTCGCTCGGAGGTTGGCTTGGAGCAGCGACGGGCGCAGGTTGCGGCTCAAACGATCGACGCGCGCTCACCTCAGGCGCGGGAGCGATCTGCGTGGGCGCGTCAGGCGCTGCGGGCGACACGTGTGCCCGCTGAAATGAAGGAGCTGAGCCCGCTTGTGGCGCTGCCATCGGCGCAGGCATGCCCGCAGGAGGCGTAGGCGCCGTGAAGCTCTTCGGCTGATGCGCAGCGTTGCGCGGCAGCTCTGCACCACACCCAAGGCAGAACTTGTAGTGGTCCTGGTTTTCCTTTGTGCACCGAGGACATACGATCACCCAAGCCTCCTGCGCCGACTACGGCCTGTCAGCTCTTGGCTGATACAGGCTCTACGGCAGTTCGGGAGGATACGGGGCGCACTCTCTGTGGGTCAAGCAACCGAAATCAAAATCCGCTAACCTCGTCGGCACTTACAGCATGGAAACAAGCGATCACACAGACGATGAGGACGACCTGGGGCGCAGCGCACCACCCCCGGAAGATCCTCGTGCGTCTGCGCTGGTGCTGATCGGCACACGCGTAAGCGGCAGCTACGAGCTGCTCGCGGTGCTTGGCGTAGGGGCGCTTGGACGGGTCTTTCGCGCGCGCAGACTGAGCGATGGCCAGGAGGTGGCGCTCAAGCTGCTGCACGATCGCCATGGTCGCGATGCCCACGTTTTGCGGCGCTTTGAGCGTGAAATCAAGGCTGCACGCAGCATCGAGCATCCGTGTGTGGTCCGCGTGCTCGACTCCGGCGTCGACGAGCAGGGCCGCCCGTTCGTGTGCATGGAGTGTGTCGAGGGTAAGAGTCTGGCGGCCATCCTGAGGGACGAAGAGCTGACGCCCCGCCGCATCGAAGCGCTGCTCGTGGATATGTTGTCAGCCCTCGCGGCCGCCCACCGCAAGGGCGTGGTGCATCGGGATCTCAAGCCTGACAACGTGCTCGTGTCGAAAGACTCCGATGGGCGCGAGACGGTCAAACTGTGTGACTTCGGGGTGGCAAAGATCTTGAGAGGGGCTTCGGGCAGCTCGCTCACGATGGATGGCATGTTGTGCGGGACGCCCGAATACATGGCTCCAGAGCAAGCCCACGGCAAAAACCTGGACGGACGTGTGGATGTGTATGCGGTGGGGGTCGTGCTTTACCTGATGCTCACGCGCGAGTTGCCGTTTCAAGGTCGCAGCCCGGTTGCCACCGCCGCGATGCACGCCGCCAATCCCGTGATCGCTCCGCGCGAACGACGACCCGATCGTCCCGTGCCGCGCGAGCTCGAGGCCGTGTGCCTGAAAGCGCTGCAAAAAAGCCCCACACGTCGTTATCAAACGGCGATCGAAATGTCGGAAGCCCTGCGCGCAGCAGTCAAGCAGCTTGACGGACGTGCGGACACGCCCATGGGGGACTCGGCCTTTGGCCTGTCGGTCGCTCAAATTGTGACCAGCTCCGCACCGGAGCGTCTGACGGTGCCGGGCGATGCGATGCGCTCTGGCACGCGTGGTTGGCTCGGGGCTCTGTTACTCGTGGCAGCTTCGGTTGCGATCGCGATCCCGCTCGTGCGCAAGCGCGGGTCCGAGGGCGCTGCAAGTCCCAGTGCTCGGCCGACTCCGGAGTCCATTTCGCCCGTAGCCAGCTTAGACGGACCAGCCCAGGCCGCTGCATCAGCGCTTGCGCCGGGAGAACAGGCGCTTGTGGAGGGCCAGCAGCGTATGCGGCGCAACGACCTCAGCGGCGCTGTTCGCATGCTCGAGCAGGCGCTTGTCGAGCTCGGCGAGCGGCCTGATGTGCTGCGCGCGCTGGGTGAGGCCCAGGTCAGGCTCGGCGATGGGCGAAAGGGAGCGGACACGCTGACGCGCTACCTTGAGCTTGCCCCCCAAGCGCGCGATCGGCTGATAGTCGAGGCGCTGATCAAGTCAGACGCAAAGCCGTAGCTCGCTTCGCTAGGCGGTGATCTCGACGCGCAAAAGCTGGTGGCCGAGGAAAACGTAATCACCCTGGCTAAGCTCGCGTTCGCCGCGGATGCGGATGTAGGTTCCGTTCTTGGAGTTGTTATCGACGAGCGAAAAGGTGCCGTCGGCCGCCACGCTCAAGCGTGCGTGATTGGCGGACATGAACACGTCTTCGGGGAAGTTGAGGTCGCAATCCTCGCGACCGATCGTGCAGCTCGCCTCCCGTGAGCACACGACCATGCCGTCGCTGCCACCGCGCAAGACCTGGGTGAGCCGGAAGGGACTGGGGCGCTTGGGCGAGGCGTAGAAGTACGTCATGTCGGGGTCGGGCCCCGCCGTGTCTGCTGGCGTGCGATCGAGGCGAAATACTTGATCGCCGCACAAGAACAGGTCGCCAGGTTCGATCGGCAGTTGGCCGCGCACGCGCACGTAGACTCCGTTGGCGCTGCCTTCGTCGCGTACGACCAGCTTGTCACCGCGATACACGAAGTTCGCATGGCGGGGGCTCACCCAGAGATCGTCGGGGAATGGGATCTGTGCGTCGCGTCGACCCGCTACGTGTTCAGTGCCCTGGAGCAGAAAGCTCACGCCCTCGGTACCCGCATCACCGCGGATGAGAATCAGACGAGCTTTGCCGGGCGTCTGCATCGCACCGAAAAAGTCGGTGCGTAGGTCGAGGATTTGAGGTGGCACGACGGCGCCGCAACGTCCGCAAAACTTGTGTCCCGAAGGAACTGGGGTCGAGCATTCTTTACAAACGTAGTGACGGGCCTGCTCCATCAATTCCTCCTTAGAGAGCTGCGAAGCGGATGCTTGCGCGGGTAGCTGCGAAGCGGATGCTGCTGGGATATTCGGTTGGGCGCGCGATGGTACGACGGGAAGAGGCGCAACGGCGGGCGTATCGGCCAACGCGGCACCACGCCGCAGCGAATTGGCCGGCGCGGGCGACCATACACGAGCCGGGGCGGAGGGTGCAGGTAGTGCGGCGGCTGGCGATGAACGCTCAGGTTTGTCGGCAATAGGCGCCCGCGCAGCAGACGCCTTGCCTGCGACTGTCTTCGGCACGGCGGCGGGCACGGCGGCGGTAGCGGCTGCGGGCGCTGTTTCAACAACGAGCGCAAGCGGTCCGCCGCAGCCGGCGCAAAAGCGCGTTCCGAGGGAGCTGAAACTATCGCAGCTTCCGCATGCGAGCCCGACTTCGATGGCGATCGCCAAGTTTGCTTCCCTCAACTCGCCGAGCGCACGCACGCGCCAGGCTTCTCTCGTCTTATGTAGGCCATCTTGACGCGACCCGTCAATTGACCGCGGCAGGTGGACAGACCGAGCTTACCGCACTTACGGGGGCCACGCGGCTACTGGCTGCCCGCACGAGCGCCACAGGCTCGGCGCCCAATGATGATAACGCGGCCGGACCGAGCGCGCGGCGAGCACGCAAACGTGTCGGCCAGTCTGGAGCGCGCTCGGCCAAGGCGACTAACGGGTTGTTTAGGGCTTTCGCGCTGCCCGGGCGCTCGCCAAGCGCGTCGAGCAAAGCCAGGCGTCCCGGTGTGGCCGGCCCCTCGAGCACGGAAACTAGCAGCGTCGAATCGGCCTTATCCAGTCCCATGCGCACCAGGGCCGTCACGGCCAGGGCTCGCTCCTGCGCGGAGCCGGTCGAGACCAGCTGCGTCAACGGCGCGCGCAGATGTCCGAGCTTTGCGAGCAACGCCTGCGTTTGCGCGCAGTCCAACACCAGATCGAGCGCACCGACCGAAAGGCGTCCCGGCGCTTGTGTCAGCGTCGAAAGGGCGATGGCGCGGCGCGCAGGATCGGCGAGAGCTTCTTGCAAGGCATCCGGGAATGCGGCTGCAAACGCCTGGGCTTCCGTGGCTGGCAAGCGCGTAGGGGTCACAGTCGTGGTGGCGGTGGTGGCGGCTGTGGCGGGCGTGGTACCAGCTACGGCCAGCTGCAGGAGGTAGTCCTTGGGCACAAAGGGCCAGCTTGGCCGCGGTAGACGCTGCAGCCGGACCTGCGAACCATGTGCGAGAAGTTGGGCTGCGTAAGTCCGCTGCTCGTCTGAGGCCGCCAGTAACGCGTGGCTCAGCACGACAGGATCGGGTTGCGAAAAAAGCGCGACTTGCCAGGCCGGGGCGGGCCAGCCCAAGGCCTTCCGTGACAGCGCGGGGTCGGGAGCGCGACGCGACAGCGCCCAGAGGGCTGCCGCACGGACGCTGGTATGACGTTCGGTGAGTAGCGCGCGCAGCACCGGGGCGGGCTCAGCAGACTGAATGATGCCGAGGCCGAGCGCTGCCACCACGCGCACGCCGGCATCGACATCGCGCACCAGCGTGAGCAGCGCATCCCGGGCGCCTGCCCCCTGCGAGCGAATTAGTGCCCACACTGCGATTGGACGCAGACGGCCTTCGGCACGTGTAGTGAGCGCTTGCAAGCGAGGCCCCATGCGCGGATCGGACAACATACCGACAGCGATCAAGGCGCGGGCGCGTTCGGACGTATCTGTCCCCTGCTCCGCCAGCGCCAGTAAGGGCCCCGCTGCGTTTTCATTGGCTACGACACCCAGAAGATCGAGCGCGACGCCGCGCTGCAAAGGGTCTTCGTCGAGGAGCGCTTCGAGCAAAGGTTTGAGCGCACGTCGTCCCACGCGGGCCAACACGTCGCGCTCCTGATCGGTCGCGCGCTCCTCTGACACGCGCTGCGCAAGGGGCGTAAGCCACGAGCCGTAGAGCTCGATCAACAGCTTGCGATACAAGGGCCGTTCGGGATGGGCAAGCGCCAGCGCCAGCAACGCCGGCTCCACGCGCTCGAGATGCGCGCGCGATCCGTCGAGCTGCACGAGCGCGCGTGCCGCACGACTCAAAAGCTCGTCATCTGGCGAGCCTTGCAGCACGCTGAGCAAGGCCTTTTCTGCGTTTTCGGCCTGGCCGCGCGCGGTCTCGACTTGAGCGAGCGCGAGCGCCGTAGTGAAATCGCGCGGCGAGAGCGAAAGCGCACGTGCGTACGCGGCCTGCGCCGCATCGAGATCGCGCAGACCGCGATGCAGATCGCCGAGCAGGCGATGGGCCCGTGCATCGTCGGGCGATACTTGGACGGCGCGCTGCGCAAACCTGAGCGCATCGGCATCGCGATAGCTTTCAAGCGACAGCTCGACGGCACGACGGAGCGCGTCCGCTGCATGGGCAGGGTCGGCCGTAATCAGCCGCTCGAGCGCGTGCAGTGCTTGAGCCTTGTCGCCCGCGCGCAGATACGAGCGCTCGAGGGCACGCAGGCTTTCGAGATCGCTCGGAGCCCGGCTGACGATCTTTTCGAGCATCATCTGCTCGGCACGTAGCGCGAGCGGCCCGACGTCGTGGGCATGGGCCTCGGCCAACAAGCGGGCAGCCTCGAGGTCTTTTGGGTCGCGCTGAATGCGATCATCAAGCTCGATCTGATGGCGCCTGAGCGCGCCGAAGCGTGCCCACAATCCGACCAAGTGTCGTCGTGCCTCGCGACGGGTCGCCGGATCCTTGGCGGCAAGCTTGAGGGTTGCCTGCCAGCTGGCCTCGGCCTCTGGAAAGCGACCGGCACGTTCGAACAAGCTCGCCAAGGCACGCTGTGCTTCGATGCTGGTCGGCGAAAGCGAGAGCGCCTTCTTTGCGTGTTCGATCGCAAGGTCGAGCCAATCATGATCGGCGAGCACCGCCGACAACGCCGCATGCGACTCGGCCGTGTCGCCGCCGCCCTGGTCGAGCAGACGCTTCCATACCGTCAGCGCCCCTGCTCTGTCCCCGCGCTCGAAGCGCTCGCTGCCGAGGGCCACCAGGTGCACAGGGTCGTCCGGATCGAGCTTGGCGAGCAACGCAAGCTCCGCTTCTGTGCGCTCCGTATCTCCCCAACGCGCATACAGCTCGGACAACGCCCGATGCAGTGGAATCGCGCGGGGCGCACGCTGGGATACCTCGCGCAACAGCCGTTCGGCTTCCGGTGCACGGCCTACTTGTTTGAGCAGCTCTGCCAATCCGACGACAAACGCCGGCTCATCGGGCGCAAGCCGTACGAGCTCCCGTTGCTCGACGATCACTTCTTCGAGGCGACCTGCGCGCAGCAAAAGCTGCGACAACGCGCGACGAGCGTCTAGATCGCGCGGCGAGCGCCGCAACAGGTCGCGATAGGCTTCGACAGCGCGCGCTTCGTCGCCAAGCTCGTCCCATAACTTTGCGGCGCGCAAGGCGGCATCGAGCCCGCCCCGGCGCTCGCGTGAAAGGCGTTCGGCCAGCTCACGCAGGCCATCGCTCTGACGCGTCGCTTCGATCAATAAATCGTACAGGGTGCCGCGCAGGCCGCTGTTTGCCCCGACAGCAGACAACGCGCGCTCGAGGCTACTTTTCG
>JBBSJC010000462.1:0-6679 GCA_038257655.1 Polyangiales bacterium
CAAACGGCTCAAGCTCAGCGACCAACTCTTCTAGCGTGGCAAAGCGCTGCATGCGCTCACGTGCCATCGCCTTCATGATCAGCGCTTCGAGCTGCGGGTCCAAATCGGGCGTATGCATGCGTGGCGGCGTCGGGGTGGTCGTTGCAACTTTGACCGCCAGGGCCGCGAAACTGTCAGCGTCGAAGGGCGGTCGCCCGGTCGCGGCCTCGTAGAGGATCACGCCGAATGCGTAGATATCCGAACGTGCATCCGCATCCTTGGCGCCTGAAAGCTGCTCGAACGACATGTACAAGGGCGTGCCCATCGTCACGCCGCTTTGCGTCAACGTGTCCATCTCGCCCGCCTGTGCATCGACCTTGGAGATGCCGAAATCGAGCACCTTGGGAACGGGACTGGCGTAGTCCGGCACGCGTGCGAGGAAGATGTTATCGGGCTTGATGTCGCGATGGATGATGCCCTTGGCGTGTACTGCTGCGACGCCGCGCATCGCGTAGATCAATAGGCCGAGCAGCGCTTCCAAGGGCAGCTCGCGACGCGCGAGCAGGCTGCGCAGGGTTTCGCCTTCGAGATACTCCATCACCAGGAAGATCGAATCGTCTTCCTGCCCCACGTCATACACGTCGACGACGTGGGGATGACGCACGCGCGCGCATGCCTGGGCTTCGCGCAATAGCCGCTGCACCGCGTCGCGATTCGCGGCGAGGGAAGGGTGCAGCCATTTGATCGCGACACGCTTGTGCGTGAGCTCGTTTTCAGCCTCGTACACCCCACCCATGCCGCCTTCACCAAGCAGCCGGATGATTTTGTACTTACCGCCAATCACGCGCTCAGGAACGAGACGCTGTTCACGCTGGGCCATCATGTGGGAACGCCCTGCAATTCGGCTCCAGTCTGACACCGCGAAAGCCGGCGGGCCCGACGAATCGTGAGCCTACCCCAGTCACACCGCTCGGTTGCGGGCTCAATCGTATCAAGGTCCGTTCGCACGTTCCCCTAGGAGAGACGAGAATGGTGTTGCGGCTCGCCCTTGGGATTACACTGTGGTTATGTTCAGCACACGCGTCTGCGCAGCTGGCCGCCATGGCTCCGGAGCCCGCGGGGTTTCGCGAACCGATGCGTCGCGGCACGTTACTGCTAGAGCTCGGGGACTTGGCGGGTGCTGAGTCCGCCTATGGCAGCGCCTACCGGTTGTGGCCGAGCGCAGAGGCGCAGTGGGGCCTGGGACGCATAGCCTGTGCGCGTTCTAACTTTGGCGACTGCACAGCGTGGCTGCGGGCGGCCCTGGAAGCTGCGCTGATTCCGCTTTCGGCCGAGCAGCGCGACTCCGCCGTAGCCTTACTGCAGCTGGCTGACGAGGCGCGGGAGCGCGCGTTTTCTCCGAGTCAGCCCGCGCGCGTGATCGTGCTGCCGCCGCCGGCGGGGCCTTTGGCAACGGTGGCTCACACCGAGCGTGAGCAGCTGGCGAGCGGGGATAGCGAGACCCACCACAGCAACCGTGCGGTGTTGTGGACGGTCGCGTCGATGGTTGCCGCTGCGGCGCTCGCGGGCGTGCTCGTCGGCATCACCGCTCAGCCGGGACGCTGAGCGCCCGCTGACACTCAGCGGTAGCCAGACAGCGCGTGCTTGAGCGCAGTACAGTGCGAAAAACGCTGGGCGGGATCGCGCGCCATGCTCTGCTGCACGATTGTGCACAGGTCCGGGTCAAGTTGCGGACAGCGGGCAGCGAGATCGGGCGCATCTTCCGTGCAGATGCGCGTGACGAGCCGGGCGAAGTTGGGCTCCTCGAAGGGCAGGGCACCCGAGAGGGCTTGGTACAGCATCACGCCCAAGCCGTAGATGTCCACGCGATGGTCAAGGTTCTTGTCGCCGAGCGCTTGCTCCGGCGCCATGTAGTGCGGGGTGCCCAGCGGCACTCCGGTCGAGGTCAGGCGCATGCCATGGCTCACGAGCATCTTGGCGACCCCAAAGTCAGTGAGCTTGACGAAGCGCGAATCGCCCGTTTCGTGCACGAGAAACACGTTGGATGGCTTGAGGTCGCGATGCACGATGCCCTCCGCATGCGCGACGCTCAGTGCGTCACACAACTGCGTCACCACGTGCACGACCAGCGGGGGCGACTGCGGCACGCCGCCAAGTTCCTCTTCCCATGTGAAGCCGTCGAGCAGCTCCATGCACAAGTAGGGGCGACCGTCGGCAAGGTCTCCAAGGTCGGTGACTTCGACGATGTGTTTGCTGCCGATGCGGGCGGCGGCTTTGGCCTCGGCTTGAAAGCGTAAGAGCGCCTCGCGATCGCCCGCTAGCTCCCGACGCATGCACTTGAGCGCGAGCACGCGGCCGATGCGCACGTGTTCGACCTCGTACACCTCGCCCATGCCGCCTTCGCCGAGCTTCTGTCGCACGCGATAGCGGCCATCGACAAGCGTGCCTTCGGCCAAGTTGTCCGGCTTGTCGGCAGTGGGAGGTGCCGCGAGCTTGCGCAACAGCTGTTCGAAATTGCGCTTCGCGTTGTCGCTCATCGGGTGCAAATCATACACCTACTCCCGCGGCCTGGGGCTGTGCTGTATCCTGCGGCCCTGATGACAGAGGCTAGACAAGAGCTCGAAGACCACGTGAAGGCGCTGGCTCAAGCGGGCGAATTCTCGGCGGCGGCCACGCTTGCAATCGAGGGTTACGGCCCGGAGCTGTTGCGCTTTTTGGGCGCCATGTTGCGCAACGAACACGCAGCGACCGAGGTGTTTTCGCAGGCTTGCGAGGATATCTGGAAGGGCCTGCCCAACATGCAGTGGCACAGCACTTTCCGCACCTGGGTCTACGCGGTTACGCGCAATGCTTGTTATCGCTATCTACGTTCGCCCGAGCTCAAGCGTGCGCGCCCCCTCTCCGCCATGGGCGAAGCGCAGGAAGCTATCGAGCGCGTGCGTACCGCGACGCTGCCGCACTTGCGTACGGACGTGAAGTCGCGAGTCGCGCTGTTGCGTCAAAAGCTTACCAATGATGAACAAGAGCTGCTGACCCTGCGCATCGATCGGGATTTAGAGTGGCTCGAGATTGCAGAAGTCATGGCAGAGCAACCGCTGGACCCTGCGGCGCTCAAGCGTGCTTCCGCCGCGCATCGCAAACGTTTTGAACGCGTGACCGACAAGCTGCGTGCGCTGGCTGAAGCCGAGGGCTTGTTAGACGACGAGTAGAAGTCAGGGAGGAGAAGTCAGGCCGCGCCCGCTTTTGCATGATCCTCAGGCGTAAAGCGCACCTGTAGCTCTTTGCAGCCGTTGAGATAGCTCGAGCGCAGCCGACGATAGGCGCCTTCCATGCGCATGTCGGGTAAGCGCGTCAGGATCTCTTCGAGCAGCAGGCGGATCTCGAGCCGGGCCAAGTTCGACCCCAAGCAAAAGTGCTGTCCGATGCCGAACGATACGTGCTCGCGCGCGTTTGCCCGGCGAATGTCGAGCTTGTGCGGATCGGTGAACAACTCTTCATCGCGATTGGCAGATGCGTAACAGATCGCGATCTTATCGCCTGCTTTGATCAGCTTTCCGCGCAGCACCACGTCCTTCACCGCCGTGCGCCGCATGTAAGTCACGGGCGTGACGAGCCGCAGCAGCTCCTCGATCGCGTTGGGCAACAAGGAAAGGTCCTTGACTAGCTCTTGCTGCACTTCGGGGTGCTGCATCAAAAGCACCATGCCATTGGACAGCAGATTGCGCGTGGTTTCGTTGCCGGCAACGCTGAGCATCAACACGAACATGGCAAACTCCATGTCGTTCAAGGCTTCGCCGTCGACGGATGCGTTGCACAGGATGGTGGCGAGGTCCTCGCCGGTATCTTTACCTTTGCGCGAGGCGGCCAGGCCCTGCGAGTACTGCACCATCTCCATGGCAGCGACGGCCATGTCTTCTCGCGAGCCAAGCTCGGGATCCGTATAACCGAGCAAGCGATTGGTCCAGCGCAGGAGCTTGTCGCGGTCATCGGCCGGCACGCCGATAAGCTCCGCTATCATTTGGAGTGGCAGCGGCACGGCCAGCTCGGAGACGAAATCGCATCCCCCGCGTTGCGACACACTGTTGACCAAGCGCGTGGCGCAGGCCTTGATGCGAGGCTCCAGATACGCGGTCATGCGAGGCGTGAAGCCACGGCTCACCAGCTTGCGAAACTTGCCGTGCGACGGGGGGTCCATGTTGACGATCAGGTTGCGTGCGATCGCGAGATCTTGACCCTCATAGTCCTCGATGATCGTCCCGCCGCCTGCCCAACTCGAGAAAAGCTCCGGGTGGCAAGAGATGTACGCGAGGTCCTCGTACTTGGTGACCACCCAGAAGCCGCGGCCGCCGTTGGGCTCCGGCTGAAAGTGCACCGGGTCTTCGCGCCGCAAGAGCTCGAACTGCTCGTGCGGGACCCCGTGCACGTAGGTCTCCGCATCATAGATATCCACGTCCTCTAGGCGCATTGCTTATCTCCGTAGAACGCGTTCCAGGAGATCGACAATAGAAACCAATAGAACGTGTTTCAACGAAAATCGCCGCTACTCGCGCGGAAAGATTGCGTCAATCCTGACTGACACTTCGTGCGCTACGGATGCCCTGCGCCATCACGCGTGCGGCTTCGAGCATGCGCGGACCCGGACGGCCGCTAAAGCGCTCGTCGAGCGGGAACACGGCACGCTTGGTAGCAGACGGTAAGGCAGACAAACCTTCGCGCTCGATCAAGTTTGACGGATCGAGCTTATCGAGGGAGACCCCGCACCAGGACACAAAACACACCTCGGGTGCCGCCCGCACCAAGTCCTGGGCCGTAATCTCGACACTCGAGGCCGGGCGATCGCCAAACACATTGCGCCCGCCAGCCAGCGCGATCAGCTCGTTGGAATAGCAAGTCGCGCCCGGTGTGAACATGGGCTTGGGCCACCACTCGAGGTACACGCGTGCGGCCGGAGCGTCGGGCGTCTGACTTGCGCGCAAGGCCGCGATTTCTTGCTGCATCCGTACGCACACCGCGCGACCCTTGTCGGGCACCGCAAGCACGCGTGCCAGCCAATCGATTTCGGACATGACATCGGCAAGCGAGCGGGGCGCGAGCACGAGCTGAGCTATCCCGCGCGCCCTTAACCCCGTCACATTGCGCTCCATGCCCGGCACGCTGAGCGACGAAACCACGAGATCAGGCGCAAGCTCCGTGATGCGCTCCAGATTCGGTCCGAGGTCTGGACCCAGTCTTTCTAGACTCGTCACTTCGAGCGGATAATCCGAGGAATCCTCGCAGGCTATCACGCGCTCAAAACAGTCAAGGGCATGGACCATCTCAGCATTTGACGGGCACAGTGTGATCAGACGCGAAGGTGGCTCGGGCAGCAGATCGGACAGATCAGCGAGCGTAAAGCTGCCCTGGCTCAGGATGCGTGCCGGATCCGCGGAACTTCGCAAATTGATGTGACGTTCTCCGCGCGCGCACAACCAGCACTTCACGGCGTGGATGAGATCGTCATCGGACTCGGCGATCGCATCGACCTCCTGGCGCTTGAGGCCCAGGCGCGCATGACCCATGCGGCCATCGTGGAAATGCAATTCAAAGGCTTCCGCGCGGGGATCGTCTTCCATGCCCGCGACAGGCTTCTCGCCGGTGCGAAGCGCCCGATGCTCGCGCGTCTCCCATTGGTGGGCGGGCTTGGAGCGGGCCATCGCGTTCAGCTCTTGGGCGCGAGACGGATCTCGAGGCCTTCGTAAGCCGCGCGGCTGTTCGGAAACAACGCTTTGGTGCGCGTGGTCTTCTCAGCCACATCCATGTCGTTCTGTTCGGGATCGTGATGAAACAACACGAGCTCGCCCACGCCGGCATCGTTCGCAAGTGCGGCGCCCATCTCAAAGGTGGAGTGGCCCCAACCCAGGCGTGACACACCGTCCTTTTGGCCGGCGTACTCCTCAGGGGTGTACATGCAGTCGTAGATCAGAACGTCGGCGCCCCTGGTCAGCTCGGTGATCGCCGCGGGTTGTTCACCATCGGGTTCGTGATCCGTCAGATAGACAATCGAGCGACCTGCGTGCTCCACGCGGTAAGCGAGCACGCCGCCAGGATGGTTGCCCGCGGCGCAGCGCACCTTGACATCGGGCGCGACATCCACGGCATCGCCGGAGTTGAGATCATGAAACAGCAGCTTGGCGGGCAGCTGGTCCAGGCGCACCGGAAAGCTCGGGCTCTCCATCTGTCCAACCATCGCGCTCTCCACGCGACCGGTCACCTGCGCACCGCCGTACATATGGATCGTGTTGCCAGGAACGAAGGCCGGTCCGAAGAACGGAAAGCCTTGAATGTGATCCCAGTGCACGTGGCTGAAAAAGAGATGCACGAAAACGGGCATCTCTTTGCTGAGGGCTTTGCCTAGTAAACGCAGGCCGGTACCGCCGTCGAACACGAGCAGACTGTCGCCCGCGCGCACTTCAACGCAGCTTGTATTGCCACCGACCCCGGAGGTCTGACTGCCGGGCACGGGCACGCTGCCCCGAACCCCCCAGAATTTGACGCAGATCGCCAAACGTTGCCTCCCCAAACTCGTCAGCCTCCACGGTACAAGGCTCCCGGCCCCTACGTCAAACCTGCCGCGGAAGAGTTTCCGTTCAGCGCGTGCTGACAGCGCCCCTTATCGCCGACCTAAGATCGGCCGTCGGGCTCAAGTCACGGGAGCTTTACC
>JBBSJC010000463.1:0-6645 GCA_038257655.1 Polyangiales bacterium
CGCTTTGCAGTGCCGCTTTGAGCCCGTCCCGACGTGCAGAACGGATGACGTACTGGTTGTACACATGGCCCGGTTCGACGCACTTGGGCGTCGTTAAAAGCTCAGGTTTGAGTTCCGCAGCAGCAAGCTCGCGGTCGTATTGCGCGGCATTTTCGCGGCGCGCGCGTGTGATCTCCTGCAGGAGAGGCAGCTTGACCGCGAGTAGCGCCGCCTGCAGCGCATCGAGGCGAAAGTTACCGCCCACATACTTGTGAAAGTACTTCGGCTTTGCGCCATGGGCTCGCAGCATGCGAGCGCGCTCGGCCAAGTCGTCGCGTTGCGTCGTGAGCAACCCCGCATCGCCAAAACCGCCAAGATTCTTGGATGGGAAGAACGAGAAACAACCAAAGGCTCCAAGCGTGCCCACGGAGCTTCCGCGATAGGTCGTGCCGAGGGCCTGGGCCGCATCTTCGATGACCGGGATCGCACGCGGTTCGGCGACGGCGCGAATCGCGTCCATGTTCGCGCCTTGGCCAAACAGGTGCACGGGTACGATCGCCTTTGTCCGTCCTGTGATCGCTTTGGCCAGCAACTCTGGGTCGAGATTGAACGAGAGCGGATCGATGTCGACAAATACGGGCTTGGCGCCGACGCGCGATACGCAGCCACCCGTGGCGAAAAACGAGAATGCAGTCGTTATCACTTCATCGCCGGGACCGATGCCAAGAGCCATGAACGCGAGTAAGAGCGCATCCGTGCCGCTCGATACACCGATCGCGTGCTTGAAGCCGAAGGTCTCAGCGAGTTTGTGCTCGAACGATTCGACCTCGGGGCCGAGGATAAACTGGCCACTGCGCATCACACGCTCGAACGCTGCTTGATACTGAGGAAGAAGCGGTAGGTTCTGCGCTTCGAGATCGAGCAAAGGCACGGCATTGGCGCTGGCTTGGTCGGTCATCGGCTCACATCGATTCAGGGTCACGCGGTACCTCGTTGCACAGGCCGAGCATTGAGCGTCGGGGCCTTTCGGCAGCTTTTCTCCACACTTGCACATCCAACCGGTCTGACGGGCGGGAGTGCCAACCATCAGCGCGTAAGCGGGCACGGGTTTGGTCACCGTCGCATTGGCCGCGACAAACGCGTACTCACCGATGCTGTTGCCGCAGATGATGGTGGCATTAGCGCCGACGGATGCGCCCTGCCCCACCACGGTCGGGCGATATTCGTGTTTGCGCTCCACGAACGCGCGCGGATTGAAGACGTTCGTAAAGACGCAGCTTGGGCCAAGGAACACATCGTCGCCGATCTCGACGCCCTCGTAGAGCGAGACGTTGTTCTGCACCTTGACGCGGGCTCCTACACGCACGCCCTTGGCGACGAACACGTTTTGGCCGAGGCTCGTCCCTGCGCCAATTTCAGCGCCCTCGCACACGTGGACGAAGTGCCAAATGCGCGCTCCAGCGCCTAGTTTCACCTGAGCATCGACAATGGCTGTTTCGTGAACGTACGGACTGGACATTTACGGTTCGCTCCTGGGCCGAAAAGCCTATCACCGCGGGCGCACAAGACAGCGCTTTTCTCGGCCGCGTTGCACGCGGTTTGGGTGCGGGCTACACGCCAGCACCGATGAAGTACGAAGTCACCATCGATGGTCAAACACGCGACGTGGAGGTCGAGCTCACCCCCGATGGCAAGGCCTCGGTACAGCTCGACGGCAAACCCGTGCAAGCGGACATCACGCGTATCCCCGGCGGCGTCAGCGTGCGCATCCAGGGCTCGATGTTCGATGTGATGTTGGGCGGCAAGCCGGACGCGATCTCGGCGGCAGCCGGCCCTTATCGCACGGAAGTATCCGTCGTGAGCGAGCGCTCCAAGGCGCTCAAGCGTCGCAAGGGAGCGGGCGCAGGCGCAGGCGGTAAAAACGTGATGAGTCCGATGCCCGGGCGTGTCGTCAAGTTACTTGTCCAGTTAGGGGACGAAGTGACGCCTGGACAGCCGGTCGTCATCATCGAAGCCATGAAGATGGAAAACGACTTGCGCGCGGGCGAGGCGGGCAAGGTTGCCTCGATCCATTGCAAAATCGGCGACAGCGTCGAAAGCGGTGCGCTGCTGGTCACGATCGAGTAGCGCCTTACTCTTTCCGAGAGTGGCCAAGTCCCAGAGAAGGCCCCGAGCGCTCTAGCGAAGCATCCGGCGACACTCGGCTGAGAACTTCGCGTCGCCTATCGCGGCGCACTGGGTGTACGCGCTGCGGGCTCCGGGTGGATCGCCGAGGGTACTCAGGGCTGCTCCGAGTACGATCCAACCTTCCGCGTTGTTGCCGTCGGCCGCAACGGCTTCACGGGCGCGATCGCGGGCGGCCTGGCTTTTGCCCTGGTTGAGGTAGAGCATCGCAAGCCCGCTGAGTGCGTCACTGCCGTTCGGGTGAATCGTCAAGGCCTGCAGGTAGGTCGATTCCGCGTTGCGCTTGAAACCCTGCTTGCGTGCCTCTGTCACGAGTGCGGCATAGCTTCCCATATCGCTGTCGCTCGTCGGCTCCCCAGAGGGTGCCGCGTCTGCCGCTGGCTGCGTGGGCATCGGCGATGGGGCCGCGGCCAGCGCTGCGCTACCTCGAGCGGCGGCAGGCTGTTCGGGCGCCGTCGTCTTCTCGGAAGTCGGCGCTGGATCCGCGACAGCGGCCACACGCTCCTCGGGTGCCTCCGGCGCGGTTCCTTCGAGCAGGATGGCCGCATTCTTCAGCAGCTCGGGTGTGGGGAGCGCCACGCTGCCGCTGAGCGGCTCTTGGGGCGTGGGCATCAGCACTTTGTTGTAAATGAGGAAGCCACCGATCACGACCAATCCAAAGACGAGAATCGCGATGGTCAGCATCATCCCGCTGCGCGAGCTCTTGTGGTGGACGGGGTCATGTTCGGTAGCAGCCGCGTCAAGATCGGCCCAGGCCTCGTGATGCACTCCGCTGGGCGCAGGCGGCGGACGCGAGAAAAAACGCTCTACTTCGTGATGGTCGTCGGCATGGTCAAGCCTCGAGGCTTCCAGCAGGGATGAGACGCCGCGTGCATCGTCGTCCGTATGTGGCGCGGCAACGGCTTGTGGCGCGGGCGCCGGCTGTGGGACTGCGAGCTCTTGGGCCGAGCCGCCGGATGCATCGGTGTGTCGCATTTCGGAGCGCGTATCGCCGCGCGCTTCGGTACGCGCTTCGGCACGCGGAGATGCGTGCAGCGGGATCACGTTGCCGACCGCGGTGTTCCGAACCGACGAAATCGATGAGTCTTGGCCGGCGTGAGATTGGGACTTGGACTTGTGCTTCGCTCGCTTCGCCATCTCGTCCTCGACATCAGGTGCCCCGCGACCGGTCTCGTTCTTTCCGTCGGGGGGGGTAGCAGGCTTTCTTAGGATTTCGGGCGGAACGTCCACCGACGGTGCCGTCAGCTTGACTGATGCCGCGGGCTTTACTTCGGTCGTGTGCGTAGGTGGTGTAAGCGAAGCTGATGCGGTGACTGGCGGGCTATCGGCGCCCTGAAAGCTTGATTCGACTGGTTCAGCCACCCGCGCGACTGGCTCTGCGGAGGGTGCGACAACGGGCGTTGGTGGCCGGCTCACCGGCTCCCAGGCAGCCAACTCATGCTCAACCGGGCCCGGCACCATTTCGAACGGTCCGTCGCTGGCGCCGATTTGCATGTCATCGGGAAACTCTTCTTGGGGCTCCGCGGCCGGCGACTCACGGATGACGATAAACCCCTCAAAGTAGAGCTTGCTGACGGCATTCAACGTGACGAGGTCGTCCCCGGCGCTTGCGTCCAAAACCTCAGATAACATACGGCGCCCATCGAAGAGCTTGAGCACGTCATTGATCTCGTCTGGAATCTCTGCGAGGCGCTGTGACAGCTCTTCGTGGCTCACATCAAAGACGGTGCCGAGCGATGGCAGCTGCTCCTGCAACCGGCCCCACTCATCGAGGCGCCGCATGCCTTCCATCAGCAGGCCCTGGGTCGAGACGCCAATTCGATCTTCGCGCCGCACCTCTCGGAAATCGAGCTCGAACTGCCCCTCGGACCAGACGAGAAAGCGGTAGATTGCGGCCTCGCCTGCCAGATCGCCCAACTCGGCGTCGATCACGCGGCCTTCGTTGAAATAGATAGCGCCGCGCTTCTCGCCGGAGGTCAGCTGCAGCACACCCGCCTTACGGCTGACATCGATCGTCTGCAGCAAATCGACCAGGCCCATGTCAGCAAGCGAGCCGGAAAACCGCGTCTTGGACGTGCGGCTCAGGCCTTCGCGCTCCTTGCGCTGCATGACTAGGTTGACGCGCGTCAGGATTTCGCGGATGTAGACCGGCTTCGTAAGGTAATCCTCGACGCCAAGCTCAAGGCCACGAACCTTACTTTCCACCGAGGGATCGCTCGACAAGAATACGAGCGCAATCTCGGACCACTTGGGACGAGCCTTGAGCGCTGCGACCAGGGCAAAGCCGTCTTTTCCGGGCAGACGCGTGTCCGATAGAATCATGTCGGGCTCGGTCAGCTCCACGAGCTCAAGCGCCCCATCCACGTCACCGGACGTAGTGACGCTGTAGCCTGCCTTGCGGAGACTGACTTCAAGGACCCGTAAGCTGCGCGGGTCCGCATCGACTAGCAGTAGATTTCTCTTCGCCACGTAGGCGCCCTAACCTGCCCGAAGTGTGCGAATGCTTGCTGCTAAGTGTCAAGGTTCACGGGCCGATAAGCGCACAGAAGTGTCCATTGTTGAAAGCGCCGAGCCAGCGCCAGCGATGCATCCGCGGACCGCCGCCTACACGCACCCCACGCGCGACCGCCGCCATTGACCACCGATGCACGCCTCGTCTATGGTGCGGACGGAATCTCGGAGGACTGGACTGATGCAAAGCCGCTCGCCGTTTCACATCGCACTTGGCTCGCGCCTAACGGGGCCATTCGCGCTCATGTTGGCGCTCCTATTTGTCGGCTGCTTCACCGGCTGCGAAGACGACGGCAAAATGACCGTATCGGGGATCAATCCCCCAGCCGGCCACATCGCCGGTGAGCAAACCGTGCAAATTCTCGGCAACCATTTCCGCACCGACATCGGCTACACCGTGTACTTCGGCAACGCCAAGGCAAGCGCGGTCAGCATCCGCAACACGGAGATGCTGATCGTGACCACACCGCAACACGAGGCAGGCGCGGTCGACGTCACGGTGCGCGCCGATGACGGCAACGCGTTCCTGATGAAACAGGCGTTCAAGTACGAAGACATGGGCGGCAGCGTGGTCGAAGGGCTCGGCGAGAACGCGGCTAAAAAGTCAGGCAATCTCGCGTTCTAGTCGGGCAAGCTCGCCCCCTCGCGCGTTATTCCGCCTTGTCGTGGCGGCAAGCTCGCACCTTCGCGCTCTAGTGGCGCAACCTCGTGCCCGCGCGCTAGAGCCCGCGTGCGCTGCCCTCCTCGAGAGCGGTAGCTCAGTTCGCCCAGGGATCGACGACTTCGCTCGCGGTGCGCTGCTTCTTGCCGGTGGGCCGCGTGGGCTGAGGCGGCTCGGGCTTCGGCGCAGCCGGCTTTGGCGATGCTGCCACGGCAGAACGGCGCCTTAACGCGAAGCGCAGCGTGGTGGGAGAATCGGATGAAATGCGCACGTTCTCTTTGCTGTAGCCGTCCAGGCGTAGCTCGAGCTGACGCGAGCCGGTTTCGGGGCGAGGAAAACGCGCGGGGGTCGCACCGACGATCGCGCCGTCCATGATCACGGTGGCGCCGGACGGATCGCTCTCGATCGTCACGATCTGACGCGGCGCTTCGATCGGCTTGGGCGTGGGCTCTACGACCGCAGGAGCCGACGGTAGCGAAACGGGCACGGGTGGAGGTAAAGCGTTCGGTGCAAATGATTCGTGCACAGCGCTAGCGTGCTCTTCGCCGCCGCCTCGGACCGCTAGGGCGACGAGCAGAATCCCGAGCAAAGCCAGCGCAGCGGCACCTATCCAAAAGTAAGGTTTCCTGGGCGCGCTGGCCTCGGCGAGCTGTCCCGCGAGATTCATCTCGCTGCGCGAGCGTGGCTCGAGTGCATCGGCCAGCGCAGCCGAGGGACCGGTCCCTCCGCCTGCCGCGCGCGGACGACCGCCGCCTGCGACCCGTTCCAGATCATCGACCAGCTCCTGCATCGATTGGTAGCGATGCTCAGGCTTTTTCTCGAGGGCTTTGAGCGTGATCTCTTCGAGCGCGCCCAAAGACCGCTCATCGCCGGGCCGGGACATCGGTCCGGGCTTTTCGAACATGTGCTTGGTGAGCACGGCCATGAACGTGTCGGCATCGAAGGGCACGTGGCCCGTAAACATCTCGTACATGATCACGCCGAGCGCGTAAATATCAGTGCGCGCGTCAACGCTTTGACCGGCGGCTTGCTCAGGCGACATGTAGTGGGGCGTGCCGAAAATCATGCCCGTACGCGTGATCTTATTGGAAGCGCCGCCGACTTTGGCGATACCAAAGTCAAGTACCTTGACGAAATTAACCATCTCGCCGCGCGGGATGAGATAGATGTTGTCGGGCTTCAGGTCGCGGTGAACGATGCCTCGCTGATGGGCCGCACCCAGTGCGCCGCCGATCTGACGAATGATGCCGACGGCGTCCTGTAAGGGAATCGAGCCCCCGCGCTTGATCATGTCGCTGAGCGAGGAACCG
>JBBSJC010000464.1:0-6631 GCA_038257655.1 Polyangiales bacterium
AACAGAAATGATCTCTCTGTCGAGCGACCCGTGTCTTTGATGCTGCAGAAACAGGAGTCCAGCCAGCTCGTTCCACTCCCATCGCAGGCGGCGGGCAATACGACCGCGGACAATGTCCGTGTCAATCCCTGCGACAGCTTGCTGCCGGCACTCCAGAGCACTGAGGAATTCTGCGGCCCACTCGCGCCATAGCGCAAGCGCCGCGCCGAAGGGGCAGGCTTTCCCGACGATCATCTTCCCGCTCGTGCCAGGCACATCGCGGATCAACCTTCCAGCGAGCAAGCCACAAGGATGAGCGCTCCCCAAAAGCTCAAGAATTTCCTTCTCGACCTCGTCGAAAATCTGCTCCAGAAGGACTGCCGACTCGGATGCATCCTTTGCAGTCGATTCCTCCACCACAACGGTAAGTCCGCTGTCCGGGCCTCGAATGACCTCATACGAGATGGCCTTGTGCACGTTCCTGGGGAATGGAAGTGAGCACGGATAAGGTTCAACACTGGAGCACGCATGCGCGCGTGCTGCAGATAGGCAGATCGCCTGGCTCACACCATGGGCGCCGGCGTATGCAAGCGTGGGAACATCGATACTCGGAAGCTCGATGTCTACGATGCGATCCAGCCAGCCAGAGATCCTGCTACAGCGACTTCGGACCCGGGCCTCGTCGCTGCGCCGCGCGACTGGAACCCAGTCTGGCTCTACCGTACGCCGGCAGCCCGGGCATCCGTACGGCAGCCCTCCATGCGCAATGACCTGAGCGACAGACGCGCTGCCGCCGCAAACAGAACAACCTCCTTGCAATGGCTCGTCGTGAATCACACAAACTGCATAGTCAGGAGCCTGGTGCAACACGCTGTGGTATCCAAAATGCATGCACTTCCTGCATGTCCTTAGCTCAACGAGTTGGGCCAGTCCGCCTGGGCGCGCAATCCACCGAGTGGTGAGGTCGTCCGAAAGCACCTGCCCCTCGATCGGCACCTCGATGACCCCCTCCTTGGGCACAAGATTTGTCATCGCGTGCTGTAAGTGTGCCAGGGCCGCAGGCCGTTCACTGACACGGCGCCCGGTAAGCGGAAACTCATAGTTCTCCATTAGAAAGTCGCGGACGCTCGTGCTGTTGAACCAGGCGACTTTGTTAAGGACAGACCAGGCTGACTCGAGCGGCAGAACGGCGCCATCGGCCCAGAACGTCAATTGTGTCCCTGCCCGTCGGGCGTTTGAACGGGCTTACGCGTCTTCCAGCGACTACTCGCGACCGCATCCTCACAGTCCTTGACCTCAACCTTTAGGCCCGCAGCATCGCGGGCTGCAATGGCGCGTCCGAGCGTCGCTAGCGCGGTGCCTACGTAGGTCATCCCAATGGACGACTCTCCGGCACGAAGTGGAGATACCGAAACAAAGGCGCTCCAAAGCAGGCTAGCGATCGACCTGAGGCGGAATCCCTCGCCATAGGCGATCGGTGCGATCATTTCGGTGAAGGGGATCTTGCTGTCATTGGGATACTCGGATGACTTGTCGCATGCATCCAGCGGAAACTCCATCTCGACCGCAGAGCAGATACCTGTGATCTCGAACAGGTCACCGAGCATGCGGCGCTCGATATCGGAGCGATACTTCTCGATGATCTCCTTGCGCTTGGCCTGCAGTTCAAATTGCCCGAAAGAGAGCATGTTGACCTGCACGTCCAAGGCAGTGAGCCGATTGACGATAGTTTTCAGCCAGGCATAGCGCTCGCCGTCCATCTCTTGGGCTTCGTCGATGATGAAAAAGAGATGCCGCGACGGCAGACATCGCGACAACAGGCCCTTAACCACCTGAACTTCTCGCAGGGTAACGCTAAGGTGCATCTTCCCGTCGAAGCCCATCGCCGCGAGAAGCGATGCCAAGAACTCCCGATGACGCGCCTCCTCGCTACCTAGCGGTGACCTTTCTTCGCGGTCTTTATATGTCGCCTTGGGCTCGTAGTAGAAGATGCCACAACCACTAAACTTCTCCGTAAGGTCCGCCCGGATAAATTCGATGCACCGCGTCTTGCCGGTGCCCGGATGAGCCCACCAGCTGTACGCTTCGACTTGGTACTCACCACCATGGGTACACAGGGCCAGCGTCTTCGTTATGCTTGGTGTCGGGAGCTTGGCCTTATTCCGCAAGAGCGGATGGAGCTTGAGGTGGGTGGCGCGAACCTCGTTGACGAACGCTAGTCGCGCCAACCGGTCTGTCTCCGTTCTAGGAGTGTCCGATGTCTCCGGTGCGGACGCAGGTTGGGATATATTAGCCACGTGCGCGTTCTCCGGCGATCAGAGAAGCTGCAAGCTGCCCAATCGACCGCTCGATTCGGTGTGGCAAACACGCCCCGACTTTGACCAAATCGTTGGCCAAGTGGGATAAGGAGATCTTAAAGAAACAACGTGCGTCCATTAATTGATCGCCTTGATATTGAGGTTCACCTGAAGCCCTGGCGGGTACTCCCCAAGGGCTTCCGCAAAGCACGTCCTCGAAGCGGGCTTGTTGAGCGTTGCAGTGGCGACGGGGTCTAAGAACGGGTGTGACGGCTCCCCCGCTTCGTCTTCGTTGGCCGCCGCAGCAGGCTGTAACTTGGATAAAGTCATACCTAGTTTGCGAAGCTCCTCCGCCAACCGCGAACCCGCGTCACTAACGCCCTTCACTCGACGGGCAGCGTCCCTCTGCACGTCCGCCGAGAGTCCTTGCAGAAACCGGGTGAGCCAGTCAGACACTTTCGCGGCTTCGAGCTTCCCTTCCCGTACGAGATCTGAAACGTGTATCCGCTGTGCAAGCGAATGCGGAACCACACGCCACTGAGGATCCTGACTCTCAACCGCGCCAAGGTAAGCGCCGGTTGGCTCGAAGAGCTCTATGCGCCTGATGTCATTGGGATCGACATGGGCGATCACTTCGGTCCCGATGAGGTCCATTCGCCGCGCCAAGGCCGTTGAGGTGTAGTGGGTGTAAGCGAAATAGACGCGCGGCCTGACGCCGCCGCCGCGATCGCCCGTTACGTTGAGGCGCTCGACGCTAACATCGAGGCGCGCGTGGTGTGGCGGCCGCTTCGGCAAGCGCGGTACCAGTGTGTCGAACTCGGGATCAGTCGCCCACTGCTCGATAAAATCGAGCCCGCTGATGCCATCCACGTGTGAAGTCACCACGTGGTTGTAGTGAGCGATGCACAACTCGACCACGTCCAGCACAGCATCCATCGTCAGGTTGATCGTCCGCGCGTTCGCCTCCGGATTTTGCCTACGAGGGTCCTCCGGACCGGATCCTGTCGTGCTCAGGAGCCTGTGGAAGCCGAGTGCCTCCAAGGCCTTGAAAGTCAACTCCCCGACGGCACGGCGTTCGAACCTGCGAACGGGCCCGATGTTGATGTCGCAGCCCAGTCGATCGCGCATCCGGTCAAGTACCGGGTCGGCAATGTGGATGAGCGCGCCGTCGAGTAGGACGCTGCCCCATCCGCAGTCTTCCAAGTCGCAAATGCGGCTGGACGGAAAGCCTGCGCCCTCGTCGTAATACTGTCCCGACGTATAGAACTCGCGCGGCTTCCAGGGATCGAGCGCATGCTGCACGGCGGCCAGAAAATCATCCTTGTTGGCCTCGCGCTTGAACACAACGTTGTAGCCGAGGACGACGCCAGAGCGCCGGTCGGTGCAGGTGATCAGGACCACACGCCGCAAGACGAGCTGGCGCCGGCCACTTGGTGTGGTTATCCACAACATGCCGAGGAAGTCCGCCCGATGCTCGTCGATCTCGACGACCTCATAGGGGCATCTAGCAATGAGCCGACTGTGGAATCCGGTGCCCGTTTTGGCTTTTGCCGCCGCTTTTTCGCCAGACTGCCGGGTGACGATATCGTCGTAGTTCGCATCGAAGAAACCTCGCTTGTAGTCGCGGACCGCCGACTTGCCCAGCTGCTTCGTTGTAAAAGGATAGCGAACCCTGTCCTGATCGAACTCGCTACAAAGAGCGAGGAAGTAGCTGTGCGCACTTTTATCGGTAACATGGGATTCGGCAATCGATACCCCATGCCGCTCGCCGCTCTTCAGATAGTGGTCGAAACGGAGCTTGATCGTCGAGTGCTCCTTAAAGACGAGCTGAAGCGCCCCCGAGAAGCCCCCGCGCGCACCTTGGGGACGACGGCCTAGCGCTTTCGCGCGCGTATACCCGCGCACGTTTAGGGACGGGATGAGAGCGCGATAGCCAAAAAGCCGGCCATCCTCATGGCGTGTTAGGCATCGCTCGACGGCCCGCTGCACCTCGCCGTACGTGACCCCGAGCGATGCCAGGCGTTGGTGGACTGCTCCGGGGCCGACATAGGCGTCAACCGCGTCCTTTAGCGTCTCGAAGCGCAGCCGCGGCTCGTCTTCCCAAGTCTCAATACTCACAATTGGCCAGAGGCGGGTCTCCGCTTGCTGCCATGTAATGTTCTTTCGCAGAAGTTTGGGCCGATAGTGCCGGCGCCTCACTTTTTCGGCCACGGTCGCACCTGTCATCTTGCCCCCCTCTTGCGCCGCAGTTCGGTGCTTTTGGAGAAGGGGCTGGTGTCGAGGTCAGATTCGATCTCTCGCCGCCGCAGCAGCCTGAGCGCAGACGCCACGACCAACGACGGATCCAACGCAGGCAGGCTCTCCCGAAGATGCGCAAGCCCGATTCGGCCGTGCTGACCGATCCGCAGCAGCACGTCGCTCTCGACGGCGCGGGTTTCCAGCAGGCGCGCAGCGCGCACGAACTGGTATCCCTTGCGCCAGTTCGTGATCCGCTGCGCCAGATCGTCGATCTGGTGAATGGTGACACGCCGATAGCGGCGGCCCATGGCGGAGACCAAGGCGTCACAGGCGCGCTCCAACGTTTCGTCCGTGCCGCGCTCGCGCTCGGCAACGGTCTCGACTCGTCGCATCTCCACAGCACCATCCAGCAACTCGACTTGGGCATCAAAGCGAGCGATCACACTGCCGTTTGCCAACGCAATGGGAAGGCGCTGGACGCTGTAGTCGGCCTTCAAAACCTCCGGGTCACCCTCGCAGGCGTAGTAGTGCTCCACACGGACGTCGCTGTCGAACGCCCAGTCCATGCCTGACATGGGGCAGCGCACAAGCCAGTAATTGCCCTTTCTGCTGTTCCGCAGCCCGTACTTCTCGACTAATGCCGCCCGCGCCGCCTGTCTAGGCGAAGCATTCTTCTTTCTTCCCATGTTGCCTCCGCTTGTTGGAGGCGAGACGCACACGCCTTTTCTGAGGCGCGACAGACCACTTGACACCCGCGGCGCAGGTGCCTACTGTGCTGCACGAAGTCCCCACTTCATGCGTTGTCCGAACACCCGCCTTTGCAGAGGCGGGTGTTTGCGTTTCGCCGGTACTAAATCATTTCGTTTCCTGGGATATTGCGGCACGTGAACGCGCCATCGAGTTGCAGTGTTCTTCCCTCACAAGGTGCATCGACCTGTTTGGAGGTCGGCGCCAGCGGCTACCCAACACCGCTCGCTACACGAGAGAGGATTCGCGTGGGTTCGCTTTCGTAACGATCAGGCCACAGCAGGTCGGGGGTAGTTGACAGGATCTCGGCGATTCGCGCCTCGATCCGCCTCGAGCGTTTTGACCCGCGGCACACCGACGCGACGGTGGTGGTCAGCACGTCCAGCTCTCGTGCGACTTGGGCCAACGAACTCCCTGCGACTCTCAGAGCCATCTTGATCCCCTCGTGCTGTTGGATTTCGCCACGCAAGCAGCTACCCTCGTCCCACTAGTGGCCCACACTATATGCAGGAATGGACCAGATGCCTAGAGCGGATTTCAAGGTCGACCCCAAGCTTGTTGGCTTGCGGCTAGCCCAGGTAAGAACCAATGCGGGCATGAGCCAGGTAGCCTTCGCCGAAGCCCTAGGAACGCCGCGGCGATCGTACGTCCATTATGAGCATGGCGACCGGGAGGCCCCTCTAGGCCTAGTGAAGACCGTCCATGACCGTTTCGGGGTCGACTTCATGTGGCTAATGACCGGGGTTGCGAGCCAGGATGTTGCACCCGTAGCGGGCGCCGTGGATTTTCAGCTTATCGTTGATGTGATGGACGAGCTGGACCGCCAGCTTGACCAGATCGGGCGGGAACTCGGCCCTGCGGACAAGGCCCGACTTTTGAAGGCGCTGTACAAGTGGTGCGGCGAAAAAGGAAGGGCCGACCGCGACACCATCGCGTCGCTGCTCGAGATTGCGGTGGGTCGGTGACCGACGGTTTAAGCGACGACAAAGACGGCTCTGGGCGGGTTGTCCCGTTTAGGAAGGTGCCTGTCTCGCCTCCCGTCTTGAGTCGAGGCACAACGTTTGCCGCAACGCCCGAACCGGACGAGGTGCGTTCGATGGTGGAGGAAGCCACCAAGGCGGCAAGGCCGAAGCACCTCGTCGCAGCGGACCAGCGCTGCCTGTTAGACCCTCGGGCATTCCGTGGCAGATTCTGGTTTAGCCCTGATCAAGCGGGACGCGATGCACTTCTGCGGTTGAGCAGGTCGACCGGGCTCACGGACCGGCAAATCACGCTACTGTGGTGGACTTCGAATATCGTGCTGAAGGGCCGCGTGGCATTAGTTTCCGCCGGGCCTGGGGTATACGCCGCTGGGCTCTTCTTCCTCGGCC
>JBBSJC010000465.1:0-6628 GCA_038257655.1 Polyangiales bacterium
CCGACCAAATTCTTACCTTGTGCGCGATCGATCCCCGTCTTGCCACCGACAGCGCTGTCCACCATCGCAAGTAAGGTCGTAGGCAGCTGAGCAAATGCCAGACCGCGCAGTAAGCTCGACGCCGCAAAACCTGCCATGTCTCCCACGACGCCGCCGCCCACGGCCAGCACCAACGCATCCCGATCGACGCCTGCGTTGAGCGCCGCGTCCCAAATCTGCTCTACGCTGGCGATGTGTTTGTGGGCTTCACCTTGTTCGAGACATACCGCGACCGGTACTAGCCCTGCCGCCGTGAGCACTTCGCGCGTCTGCCGCGCCCACGGCTCTTCCACGCCGCGATCGGTGACGACGACGACCTGCTGCGTGCGCACGAGTTGCCCCACGCGCGCTGCCAATGCGTGTCGCGTGCCCGCACCGACCTCCACGCGATAGGTCCGTTCGCCAAGCGGCACTACCACGGGGGCGTCGCTCACCACGCGATCGACCGCCTGTGCAAGACTGTCGAGGTCCAGCCCATCGGTGCTGATTTCGGCATGACACTCGGCATACGCGCTCGCCCGCGCCGCTACAATTTCAGCGAGCTTGCGGCGCAGGTCTTGCCCATGTAGCAAGGGGCGCCCTTCCCCCTGGCCGACGCGCTGCGCCAAAGTTTCAATCGGCGCGCTCAGCGTTACCACGGTGCCTGCAGACAACAGCGCGCGCCGTGACTGGCGATCGAGCACGCTGCCGCCCCCTAATGCCAAGATGCGAACGCTCGGATCAGCAATAAGCTCGCGCAACACCTCGGCCTCGAGCGCGCGAAAGCCCGCCTCTCCGCGCGCCTGAAAAAGCGCCGCGATGGACATGCCAGCCCTCTGCTCCACCCGCTGATCGAGGTCGACGCTCGGCACCTGCCAAAGCTCAGACAGACGCGAGGCGACCGCCGACTTACCACTGCCCATCGGGCCCGACAAAAACACACGCTCTGACATGACGCGAGTATGGCCAAAAGCGAAAGCGGAGGCACGGCCTCGCCGCAGCTCCGCTTGCCCCACGTCGGCCGGTTTACTGGCTGGTGACTACTTGGCGGCCGAGACCAGCGCCGCTTCGCGATTGACGATGCGGGGTGTCAAGAAGATCAAAAGCTCACCGCGACTATCCAAGGTTCGGCGCCGCTGAAACAACAGGCCCAGAATCGGTATATCGCCGAAGAACGGCACCTGGTCGACGTTGCGACCGGTATTGCGCGTGTAGATGCCGCCGATCACGGCCGTGTGCCCGTCTTCGATGATAAGGTTGGTGTCTGCGGAGCGCTTCAAGATCGTGGGCTGCCCGTTGGCGCCGGTGCGCAGAAAGTCCGGCTCGTCGCGCGTCACACGCACCTGCATCGTGATCGAACCATCCGCCGTCACGTGCGGTTTGACGATCAGCTTGAGCTCTGCGTTTTGGAAAGCCGTCTGGACGCCCTGCGCGCTGACTTGAGAGTAAGGGATCTGCGTCCCCTGCGAAATCGTCGCTTCTTTGTTGTCGAGGGTCAGCACACGCGGCGAGCTGATGATGCGAGCCAGACCCGTCGATTCGGCGGCGCTCAGACGCACATTCAGGTTGTAGTTGCTATCGACGCTACCGAACGTGAAGCCCATGGCGCCACCGGAACCAGTGCCAACAGGCGCCGGCAGGTTGACCGCGAAGTTGGGAATGGTTGCGGCAGCCGAAAGAGGCGACAAACCCTGGGTAGGCGTCTGAGCATCGGACGCACCACCGGCGATGCCGACGTTCGAGGGGAATACGAGGCCCGTCTGGTTGCCAAACGCCTGGTTGAATGAAACGTCGCCACCCCACTGGATACCCACGTCGCGGACGTAGTTGCTCGTGGCTTCGACGATGCGCGCCTCGACCAGCACCTGCGGGGTCTGAGTGTCGAGGGTGCGCACGAGCTCTTCTACGTTTTCCAGATTATCGACTACGTCGCGCACGATGAGCACGTTGGTGCGCTCATCCATGGACACGGTGCCACGCGGCGAAATTACTTCCTTGACCCGCGCCTGCATGTCGGCCGCGTCTGCGTAGCTCACTGGCACTAGGCGCGTTTCGAGCGGCGCAAGCTCCAGCTGCTGCTTCTGACGTGCAATCGCAAGCTCACGCTCCTTCTCGAGCACGGACTGGGGCGCGACCCGAATCAGGTTACCCTTACGCTCGATGCCAAGCCCTTTGGCCTGCATGATCACGTCGAGCGCTTGGTCCCATGCAACATCACGCATGCGAATGGTGACGGTGCCACCGACGTCGTCCGAGGTCACGACGTTGACACCGCCCACCTCTGCCAAGAGGCGCAAGATGTTGTGGATGTCCGCATCCTTGAAGTCGAGATCAATGCGACGACCTGAGTATTTGGGTGCCGCAGCCCTCGTCTGCCCGGCTTGACCACTCAGAAAAGAGGCGACCTGTTCGGAATCGATCTCGACCACAGGCGCCTCTTTGGCGATGGTCTTGACCCTCGAGCGAATCGGATCGCTGGACGGGTTCTGCGAAAACAGCCACACGATACGGCTACCTTCGCGAATCGCCGTCGCCGACGAGTCCTGCGTACGCTCGACCTCGATCATCACGCGGTCGCCCGACGTCTTGAGTGTCACACCCTTGATCACCTCGAGGCCCATGCCGCTCAAATGCCGTGGCGCCTGCGCAGACAGCGATGCGCCGCGCACCTCGAGCCTCGCCGGTCCTTCGACACTCGGGTGCACGCGGAAATCGGCGGGCCGGGAAAGCTCGACCACCAGGCGCTCACGCCCGTCTCGCTTCTCGAGCTGCGCGCGACGCACCTCGGGGATGCCGGAGTCCGGTGCCGTGTTCGGTGCGGCGGTCGGTCCTAGGTGCGAGTCGACTGCATCGAGCTCTTCGAGCTGCACGACGATGCGCCCATCGATGAAACTGGCGCGATACGTTGCGGGCTCGCTCAGCTTGAGCTCCACGCGCACCCCTTGAGCCGTGGTGCTCGCGACGGCTCCGGTCACGAGCTCCGTTTGCTCGTTGATGGCGACCCCGCCCTCCGCGAGCATGGCGCCTGCTACATCGATCACCACCACACGGCCATGGTCGCGGGTTCGCACCGCGTAGGTGGGCACGCCGAATTTGCCGGCCAGGACGACCTCTGCGCGCCCTCCTTGGCCTTGCACACCCACCTGCGCCAACACTGTCTTGGGCGCGCCCGCGTGCACGGGACCCACGCTCACCACTGCCAGGCCTGCGATAGCAGCCGATAGAGTCTTCAATCGAAAGCCTTGGCGCATGAGCCGATCTCCTCTTCTGCGCTCCGAAAGTGAAATCTTCGGGCGCTCACACTTCACAAATCAAAAAAGGTGCAACTGCGTGGACTAAGCTTCAGTGCAGTCTTACTCAGCTAGACTCGTCTTCGCCTTTTACAGCCTCATGCAGCGGAATCACACGGGTGAGTGGCGGCCGATTGGGCCCCGTTGGATCTTCGCGCGCGAGCACGACCTCGTTGTTGCGAATACGATCGACGCGCCAGTTGATGGTAATCGCCAGGTTCTCAGCGCCGCCGCTTTGTACGACCTCGGCGCGACCGACGAAATCACCGCGCGTCGTCACATGTCCTACGCCCTTTTCATCTACCAACATCGCGCGCGGCTGCTCGACGCCACTGATGATCGCGATCAAGCGCATGGCTTCAATCGGCGTGTTGGGCATCAAGACGGAGCGCTGCGCGACGCTCGTGCCGCCCTTACCTTTGAAGGCATCGGCGTAGCTGCGGAACGGATCGCGATTGCCTTCGCTCTCTACGAAATCGCTATCCTGCAAGGTCCTGACACGCGTATCGAGGGCTCCTGAGCCAGACGCTTGCCCAGTGACTGCCGCAGTCGCTGGCACCGCGGGTGCAGGTGCTCCGCTTACTGCCTCCTCTTCACAACCTGCCGTAAGCAGCAGTAACAATGTGCAAAAGCCGATGCCGATTTTAGGTGTCATACGCAACTCCCTCACGCGTCTTTCCGCCGAAAGGTGGTCGCGAGAACGCTAACATCGAGCGTCACATTCTCGCCGTCGACCTTAGGTTGCGACAGCTCGATGTTCTCCATGTTGATCGCGCGCGGAAGCCGACTCACGTTGTAGAAGAACTTTGCGATTTCGTGGTAACGGCCGGTAATTTTGAGATTTACCGGGATGCGGAAGTAGAAATTTTCGGCCGATTCTGCGTTGGGCTGCACGCTACGGATGGTCAGGCCGCTTATCTCCGCGATGCGATTGAGCTCACCCAGCATGCCAGCGATCTCTGCGTTGGCCGGCAGGATGCGAATGTTTTGCTGGTCTACGATCTTACGTGCTTCGGTTTCTTCTCGCAGGCGCAAGAAGCGCTCTTGCAAGTCTTTCGCTGCATCAAGCTGAGTCTGCAGCTGCGTCCGTGCCGACTGCGCGTTCTGGATTTCTTCGGTCACCGGACTATGGAGCAGCATGTAATAGCCGACGCCAAACAGACCGAGCATGAACGCAAGGACCAGAATCTTAGTCGACGAAGGTAGCTTCGTGAACTGCTGCGCTGGAGTCGGGGCTGCCATTAGTACCTCACCCTGCAGGTCAACTCGAAGCCGACGACAGGAATCTTATAGCTTCCCCGCGCCTCGCCGGTACGAACCAGCACCACGCTCTCAAACAGCTGCGATAGCGAGAGACGGCGCATGAACTCGGCGATGTCCTCGTTGTTGCGCGCGGCACCGGTAATCTTGCATGCGCGGCCTTGCTCCTGAAAGCTCTCTACCCAAAGGCGGTGGGGATCCCAGCCGGGCGTAAAGCCCGCTTCGGGGTTCACCTTACGCATTTCCTCGAGCCTCTGGACATCCACCGTGGGGCCGCGGCCCGGCGAAAGGATGGCCGAGAGCTCGAGCAACATACGCGAGGGCCCCTGCCTCGCGTCGAGCAAGCCCTTGACTACACCTTCGAGTTGCTTGGAGTGATCCAGCTGCTTCTGCAGGTCTTCCAGGTTACCACTCGTAGCCTTGACCTTGTCGATCTGCCGCTGAAGCTCGGCATTTTGCGCGGCGCTCTGATCGAGATCGGAGCTGAGACTAAAGTACACAAAGGCGAGCGCGAGACACCATACGACGCCTGCGACAAGGTATACGGTGCCCCAGATACGGAGCCCCATGCCCTCACTGGTCTGCCGCTTGGCCCTCGGCAGGAGGTTGATGCGAATCATGCTAGTCGCTCCCGTTCCTTGCGCAGTGCAAGACCAAAGGCGACCGCGGCAGCAGGGCCGCGACCTTCAAGCTCGGCCATCCCGAGCGTCTTACTGTCCGCGGCCGCCACCTTGAGCGGATCGATAACCTCGACCGTTGTCCGGCTGCGGTTGGCGATCGCATCTTTCAACAGCTCCATGTTCGCCGCGCCACCGGACAGCACCACGCGTGCGATGTCCCGATCGCCGCTGGTCGCCAAATAGAAGTCGAGGGAACGCTGAATTTCACCCGCGAGGCTCTCCACCACCTCTTGAATGATGCGCGGCACTTCCTGCGGGACGATACCGCCGCCTGAACCGCACTTGTACGCTTCGGCCTCTTCTTGGCTAATGCTCAGCTGACGCTGGATCTCTTCGGTTATCGCGTTGCCACCGTTCGCGATGTCGCGGGTGAAGGCCGTGCTGCCATCCGCAAGAATGTTGATCGTCGTGAGCGAGGCGCCCACGTGCAAGAGCACGGTCGTCGCGCCGAGCTCGGGCGCACCGTACCCTGTCTCAAAGCAGTTCTGCACCGTGAAGGCATCGAGATCGATGACGCGCGGCCTCAGCTTCGCTTCTGTCGCCAAGTTGACGAGATCCTGAATCTCTTCCTTCTTGGCGGCGACGAGCAACACGTCCATCTGACCTTCGTCAGGGCGCTGCCTCAGCACTTGGTAGTCGAGCTCCACGTCCGCCACATCGAACGGAATGTGCTGCTCGGCTTCCCAGGAGATCTGCTCTTTGAGCTCGTCCAGCGTCATGAGCGGCATCGTGATCTTTTTGATGATCACGCTGTGGCCGCTGATGCGCATGGCGACATCCTTTTTCCGGGCTTTGTGGAAAAGCTTTTCGAGCCCCTCCACGACTGCGCCGGAATTCATGATGTGGCCGTCTACGATGCTCTGGGACGGAAGCGGGTGATACCCAAAACGCACGAGTGAACGCGCGCCCTTCCGGCCCTCTCTTATTTCGCAGACCTTAACCGAGCTCGACCCAATATCGACCCCGACCAGGTTCTTTCCCTCGGACATGTTGGAGCATCACTCCTCCTCGCCGAACACGCGTACGCGGTCTGCAAGGCTCAAGCCCAGGGCTTCGAGTATTTTCCGCTTGGTATCCATGCGGCACCCGTAGCCCCTTTCCACGCGATCGATCGTTAACACCGACAGGTTTGCGCGACGGGCGAGCTCTGCTTTTGAGACCATCCGCTCGATGCGGATCTTGCGTACATTGTTCGACTTGTGGGGTGCCTCAGCAGCCCGCTCAGGCTTGGGCGCTGGTGTGTGCCCTCCTGAACGATGCGCCCCGCCCCCAGCCGTATCTGGGCTGAGTGCGAGCGCCGCTGCGGAGACCTTTTCGTCCTGCTCCATGGTCCGAGAACCACCGCTTCTACCGTGGCAGCCGAGAGAAATTTCGACGACC
>JBBSJC010000466.1:0-6612 GCA_038257655.1 Polyangiales bacterium
ATCGGCCAAGGCCGACCGAAGTTGCTCCCGTCGCCGTCGCCGTCGCCGTCAAGGCTCACGACCAGGACAACGCTCACGCCCACGTGGAGAAAACGTCCTGGCAGCCCTAGTGATCACCTACTTCTGGGGACCTGTACTAAGAATGCTTCCGCTGCGATCCATACCGAGTCCCCGCAGCTGACTCGCGTGCTGGGGGGCGCGATGATGGTCTAAGTATCCACTTATGCCGGGGATAGGTGGGCATGAAGGCTGGGCCGCGTCGATCCAGAGCGGTCAGACCGTTACCATCGTGGGGGTCGGCCCCCCTAGGCCAGGATGCGGTCGGCTGCCGTGCAGCTTGTGATTTCATCCACGGTGGTAACCCCTTCGCACGCTTTGTTGATCCCGCTCATGCGGAGGGTCCAGATCTTATCCCGCATCATCTGATCTTTGATTTCCGCTGTGGAGCAGCCCTGCAACACCATCTCTTTGAGGCCGTCCGTCATCGGCATGACCTCGTAGAGCGCGACGCGGCCCTTGTAACCGCTGCCACCGCAGGTATCGCAGCCGTCTCCTTTGACCAGTTGCGCGGTCTTGATTTGCTCGTCGCTGAAGCCCACCTCGCGCAGAATCTCGGGCTCGACCTTCGTCGGTTTCTTACAGTCCGTACAGGCGCGACGCGCGAGGCGTTGCGCGAGCACGAGATTGAGCGCACCCGTCACCAGGAAGGGTTCGACGCCCATGTTCAACAGACGCGAGACCGTGCTCGGCGCGTCGTTCGTGTGCAGGGTCGACAGCACCAAGTGGCCCGTCAATGCCGCCTTGATCGCGATCTCGGCGGTCTCGAAATCGCGGATCTCGCCGACCATGATGATGTCGGGATCCTGGCGCAAAAAGCAGCGCAAGGCGGCAGCGAAGTTTAGCCCGATGTCTTCGTGCATCTGACACTGGTTGATGCCGTAGAGGTTGTACTCCACCGGGTCTTCCGCCGTACTAATGTTGGTGTCCGCTTGGTTGAGGTCGGCGAGCGCAGAATAGAGCGTGGTCGTTTTGCCCGAACCGGTCGGGCCCGTGACGAGCACCATTCCGTAGGGCTGGCTAATCGACCACTTGAAGTCCTTGAGCTGCTTTTCTGCAAAGCCGAGCTTCATCATGTCGAGCTGCAGGTTGCTCTTGTCGAGCAAGCGCATGCAGATCTTCTCTCCGAACAAGGTCGGCATGACGGACACGCGAAAGTCCATCTCCTTACCCTTACCGAGCTTGAGCTTGATGCGTCCGTCCTGCGGCAGGCGACGCTCGGCGATATCGAGCGAGCTCATGATCTTCAAGCGCGAAGAGATCGCGTTTTTGAGCTTCATCGGCGGATGCATTTCCTCGTGCAGCACGCCATCGATGCGGTAGCGCACGCGCATCTGCTTCTCGTAGGGCTCGATGTGAATGTCCGATGCGCCCTTCTTGATCGCATTGAGCAAGACCGCATTGCACAAGCGCACGACGGGAGCGTCTTCCGAAGCGCGCTCGAGATCGAGCACGTTGGAGTCGTCGTCCTCCGTGCCCTCGAAGTCGATGGCGTTCTCGTCAAAGCCTTCCATGATCGAATCGAGATCGACCTCGGGCTCTTTCCGCTCCGCCTCGTGAAAGCGCAGGATGGCAGCCTCGATCGCCGTCAATGGGGCGACCACAGGCTCCACGTTGTAACCCGTCAAGAACTTGATGTCGTCGACGGCGTGCAAGTTCGACGGGTCACTCATCGCCACGATCAACGACGAGCCGGCGCGCGACACGGGAATCAGACCGTGCCGTATGCACACGTCCTTGGGCACCAACTTGATCACGTCTTGATCGATCTCGAAGTCTTCGAGATTGATCGTCTCCACGCGATACTGCTGACTGAGAAAGTCCGTCACCTCGCGATCTGAGATCACGCCCATCTTGGCGAGTGCATATCCCAGGGTGGTGTTGCTCTTCTTCTGCTCATCCTGCGCTGCACGGAGCTGCGCAAGGCTGATCAGTTTCTCTCTAACGAGTAGCTCACCGAGTCGGTTGTCCGTCGCCATGCTTCTGGGCTCACCCTTGGCCACGCGGGCCCGTATGCGCGTTGAGCGCGCGACGAACAAGCATACACGGGACAGCAAAATCAGGTGTAGTTGAGGAACTTGTGTGCAATGTGAGCGACGGCCCCACAAACCGGGCGAGACGCATGGCTTACCGAGAGACGAGCGAGCATACGAGCGAGCGCGCGCCGATGGGGCGCGTTCCAAAGGCGCTGGGTGCGCTGCCCGGCACAGACTCGGATCGGCTGGTCTTCCTCGATGCGCTGCGCCTGATTGCAGCCGTGCAGATGGTGCAGGGACACAGCCTCGACGCCGTCCTTCACACTGCCTATCGCAGCGGTGATCGCTTTGCGCTGTGGAGCTTCACACGCGGCCTTACATCGACCGCTTTTCTGGTCGCCGCGGGGCTCGCGTTTGCGCTCGTCAGTGCGGACCGCACGCGTTTTGAACGGGGTCGCTCCCATCGCCTGCGTCGCGCTTTATTGCTCGTGGCGCTTGGCTACTTGATGCATGCCCCATTCGGCCTGTTGCTCGGGCAGCCGGTCGCTGCTGCCTGGGCTGAGCTAGGGGTAGTCGACGTGCTGCAGTGCATCGGGGTAGGGCTGTTGGTGCTCGAAGGCGCCGCCTCCGTCATCGGCTCGGTCGCCGCGCGTGGCGCCTTTGCACTGTGCGGTTGTGCGGTGCTGTTTGCATGCGCGCCCTGGCTCAACGGCCTTTGGCCCCGGGGCTTTACAGGTCCGTTGCTTCACTACGTGAGCGCCCGAGGGGGTTCGATCTTCCCGCTTTCGCCCTGGCTAGGATTTCTGTTTGCGGGTTTTGCGGTTGGCAGCTTCGTGCTTTCGGACGGGCTCCGTACGTCGCGCGCGCGCCAGTTGCGCGGTCTTTGCATCGCCAGTGCGCTAGCGCTCTCGGTCGCCGCGTTTGCGCACTTTGTCTTGGGTCTGAGCGACCCGCGTCTGGGCTTTGCTTTCTTGTGTCTGAAGCTCGGTTTGGTGTTGGCGTTCAGCGCTGCACTTACTTTGTTCTTGTTTGGCGTCGCGCGCCTGCCGCGACTTTTGACGCGCCTCTCCGCAGAAACGCTGTTTCTCTACGTGAGCCACGTGATCGTGCTCTACGCGGCGGACGTCGGTCTGAAATCGCGTATCGGGCAGACGCAATCCCTCACCACGGCACTCGTGCTCGCTTTGGTGCTGCTCATCGGCTGCTCTGGCGGTGCTTTGGCGTACAGGCAGCTCCGGAACGCATTGCGAGCACGCTAAGGCAAGGGTAGATCCGCGCCGTGGCCAAGCCGAAAATCACCCCCTCCAAAAAGGTCGACGTCGCAGACGCGGCCGCCCAGCTCGAAGTCCCCGGCATCAAATGGAAGATGGTCGCTGCCATCCTCGGCGGCTTCGTTATCCTCTGGCTGACCGCACTGATGACCATACCGGCCATCGGCTACTGGGGCATCGGCGCGGTCGCTGTTCTGACGCTCGCGGCCCTTGGTTTTGCCGTCTACATCTACCGGATCACGCGCAAACAGCGCGAGATTCTCAACATCATGAAGTCGGCCACGGGCGAAGAAGGCCGTAAGGCAGCGCTCGAGAAGCTGGCAAGCGAAGGCAGCAAAGATGCGCTGAAGGCGATCGCCCACGCACAGTTGCTCGCCCAGGAAGATCCGCACAAAGCGCTCGAAGTGCTCGAGAGCATCGACATCGCCAAGGCGCCCACGATGGTTCAAGACGAAGTGCGCTCGCAACGAGCAATGATGTACTTGTTCATGAACCGTCCCCAGGACGCACGTCCCATGGTCGACGACATGAAGCTCGAGCGTCAACCCGAGCCGAAGGCCAAAGCGAAATACGCGGCCGTGATCGCGGAGTGTTTTGCGCGCACCGGCAAGCCCGAGGAAGCCAAGAAGCTGCTCGACACCTACAAGGCCGAAGACCCGGCCTGGGCCGCCGAAATCGGCATGCTCCTGTACCGCGCCCAAGTCTACACGTACATGGCGACGAAAAATCGCGGCCTTGCCAAGCGCGCGCTCGACGCCCTGGTACAAATCGACGCCAACATGCTCGCTCCCTTCGTGCAAAAGGGCGTGAAGCCCGAGATGCAGAAGATGGCGATGCAGGCGCTCGCCGACGCCGGTCTTGCCCCGCGCCAGCAGGTCAAGATGCGTATGAAGCTGTAATCGCGCTACTTAGGTTCCAGGTCGGCCCACAACACACTCAGATCGAGCTCGACTGCGTCGAATGGCTCCGCACGCAAGCGTTGATCGTCTGCATGAGTGGCGTGTAAGAACAGACGCTCGCCCTCGAGTCGGAAGATCTCCAGCGTGCGTTCGAGCGGATCCACGATCCAGACATGCCGCACCGCATGACGTGCGTAGATGGGTAGCTTGTGGATGCGATCGATGCGAGCGGTTGAGGGTGAGAGAATCTCGCAAACCCAGTCAGGGACCAACGTGAAGTAGGCAACGTTCTGCACCGTCGCCATGCGTTCCCGTCGCCAACCAGCCATATCGGGGACGATGATTTCCGGGCCGAGATGGAGCTCCGGCTCATCGAGTAGAATCCAGCCTCCAGGACCACCCTTACCCCGGCGGAACGGAAGCCCGAGCACGTCCGTCAGGCCGGCAGCTACACTCTGATGAGGACCCGCCGGCCGCGGCTGCGTGTGCAATTCACCATTAATGATCTGCGCAATGCAGCCCTCCGGTGCGCGCAGCACGTCTTCGTAGGTTGCGCGTCTGCGGGCCGGGTCTGCCATCCGTTTAGCGTAACACGGGCTTAGAAACGGCTCACGCAGCTGGCGTTTAGATGTTCCAGCGCAGGCCGAGGCCGACTAGATCGGCTTCCATCGTGTAAGCACCGTTGCCGATCGGCTCAGGCTGTCCGAGCTGCGGTTGCGGGTCGCCAGCACCTGCGGGCGTCGGCCTGGGGCGCAGCGGATTCTGCGGATATACCTCGCTCGAGCTGACGACCAAATCCTTCATGAACATGTGGGCGTACATGACGTCGAGCCACATGCCGTCTGTCACTTGATAGCTTGCGCCAACGCCAACGAGCAGCTTCTGCGAGTCCAGGGTCAACGGCGTCAGCGTACGATCGGAAAAGGCGCTGTTTTCGAAGATTAGACCGGTGCGCACGACGAGCGGCAGCGACTCTGCAAACGCGTACTCGCCGCCGAGACGCAGACTGAACACGTCCTGCATCTGACGCTGCACGGCAATCGGACCCACTTCGTATTCGGGCAACGCGAGCGCATCGACGATCGTCACGTTCTTGGGCTTGATACGCAGCTCCTTCTGGCGACTCCAGCCTTCGTAAACCACGCCCGCTTCCACGCGCAGATTTTGGATCGGTTGAATCTCAGCACCGAGCCGCGCGATCAAGGGAAAGTCGAGGCCCACATCGGCCTTGTTGCCGCGCACCTTGGCGCAGTCAGGCCGTGATTCACGCTGCTCGAGATTGCCGCAATCGCTCGGACCAAACAGCGATGCGGTCGGTAGCTGCACGTCCAGCTTGGCTTCGCCTTCGATCGTGTAGGGCAACATCACCGAAGCGCCGAACTTGAAGACGTCCCAGCGATAGATCGCGCCAAAGACGCCGGTGGCCGTGACAGCGCGCTCCAGATCGATGGTGGCGGGCGCCTCCCATTCTGGATTTTCAGGCTGTCTGCACAACAGACCGTAGTCGCAGGCACTGAGGTACACGCCAGCGCGAAAACGCGAGGGGATGACATGCACGCCAGCGCCGAGCGACAGGCCCTTCAGCCCATGCCAAGAAACACCGAGCGCCAGATTCGCGATTGCGCTGCCCTTCATCGAAATGAGCGAGTGGCGTGTGGGCGAGGGGATTGCGGTGCCACTGGGGCCGATGCCCAGGTTTTGCGGCCAGCTCATCATGATCGCGTTGGGCGCCATGATCGCGATGCCAAAGCTCCAATCCTCAAGCCCAAAGCTGTCGCTGTAGGCGAGCGTAGGAATTGGCAGCTTCTCGGTTTGCACATCGACCGTCGGCGAGGGGCCGTTGACGTCGTCGCGCGTGGTGCGATTGAAGCTGCCGCGAAAGAAAGACAGCGTTGCGTCCACGTGCAGGTGTCTGCGCCCTGTGTACGAAAGACCTGCCGGGTTGTACCAAAGACTTTGACCATCATCGGTGCCGGCGACAAAGGCGCCGCCGCGTCCGAGTTGTCGCGATCCGCGATCCGTCAGATACAAACCACCTGCCGAAGCACGCTGGGGCACACACAGCGCGAGGACAAAGCCTGCACCGCAGAGGAGAAAAAGCAGACGTTTCATTTGAGCTTACGTTCCTGAATGATGTCGTAGAGACGCTCGATGCCGTGCCGTTCGTTGCTGAGGAAGCTTTGCGTTTCGTCCAGCACGGCGCGTATGTCAGCCGCGTTGAGCGCCTTGCCTGAATCTGCGCCTGGGGCTGCGCGATTCACTTCCGCTAACGTGTCGAGGATGACTTCAAGTGGCGTCTCGCCGTTCTTACCGTGCACCGTAGCAAGCGCACGCATCAGCTTGGTCAATACGGTCTGCTCGCCGGGCCCTGCTGAATCGAGCTTTCTAATCTCGCGCAACAGCTCCAGC
>JBBSJC010000467.1:0-6576 GCA_038257655.1 Polyangiales bacterium
GATCAAGGTCTACGTGCTCGACAACAGCGACGAGGACGAACCGGGCGTGCACGGCGACACCGTGGCGAGCTGGATCAACAGACCGCTTGCCCTGACGGCGACTGCGGATTGTGGATACAGAAGCGCAAAGTGATCGCCGATGACGGTAAGGGTGACGTCGCGGATCTCGCTGACGCCATCTTAGCGGCCGTCGACGATGCGGCTGGCTGGCCGGCCGTGATCAACCTGTCTTTGCAGGTTCATCCCACGCGCGTGTTCGAGGCTGCATACCCACCCAACCCGACCGACGATGCGTCGTTCCATCTCCAGAGGTTTCCACACCAGGCGCTGGAGGCGGCTTTGAACTACGCGCGCTGCCACGGTGTGGTGGTGGTCGCTGCCGCTGGCAATCGCGATGGCGGTCCCGACCCATTCCGAGGCAATGGTATGTGGGGCAAAAACCTCGCTTACCCTGGCGCATATGGCGACGTGCAGATGGGACAGCCATGGGCTTGCCTGGATCAGAGCGCCCCCGCGGGCCGGTTGGCGGTTGTTGTTGGTGGTATCCGTGCAGACGGCTCCGATGCATCCAGCAAGCGCAGAAACGGTCAGGCTTGTCTGGTGGCCCCGTCCATCGCACTGACCCCCGACGGCGGGCCGATGGAAGGCACCTCGTTCTCCGCGGCAACGATGACGGGCGCGATCGCTGCGGCGTGGCGCTACGCTCCCTTTGCCAGCGGTCAAGATGTGGTCGGGTGGATCGAAGGTAGCGCCGAAGAAGTCGTGCGAGGGGCGACGAAGGGCTCGCTTGGCTGTAACGCCTCACAGCCGAGCGACGAAATGGGATACGCCAACGTCAAGCGCATCAATGTCTGCAAGGGCATGAAGGCGGCCTTGGAGGCCACCTGCAACGCGGGTAATCCCGCGCGGAAGATCTACGGCTTTGCATGCAACATGGCCGCCCAGCTCAGCTGCTCGAACATTAATGTCGAAGCGATCGCTACGATTTCGACGGCCCAAGGCGCCGTGCTCGCAGGGACTGCGCAGGACCTCGCGCTCGAGCGCAACTTCAGCTCCGTGCTTAACGCGCCGCCTGAATGTCAGAGTTCCGTCTTCGCAGACACCAATTACCGCAACGATTCCTCTTGTCCCGATCAGATGCGCGACAACGGTACGATCAACGCGGACAGGCCTGGCACGAGTCCTGGCAGCATAGGTTGCGGCGGATGTGCCTTGGCGCTGCTTTCCAATGGATCGCTTTGGTTCTACGGCTCGCTTGTCGGCTCACAGGTCAGCTCTCCCACCCTGAATCTCGGCCTGACTGGCCTCACGGGTGGGTTCTTCGCCCAACCGGCTCTTCTGACCACCGCTAGCTCTGTAGCGCGCTCATATGAGCTCGGGAATGTGCTCGCCGATCGCGAGCCCGGGGAGCCGTTCGCAGTCCTGCTCGCCGAGAACGTTGCCGCCGATCAGCTGGTTGAGGCGAGCTTCGCTTGGGAACTTGACCACGAGGGGGTGAACACGGCCCACGTCGCAGGTGTCCCTCTCGTCCAAGCCAACTGACTGGCATCGATGTTGTGGTTTCACCGGGCACTGCCGTGCGCTTGACTCTAGTGACGGCTCTTTGCGTAGTCCTGGCGTGCAGTTCTGCTGAGCGAAAAGCGGAGCGTGCGGGCCACGACGCTCCACCCTTGTTCGATGGGTGCGCAGAGTTCCGCAAGGGGAACCTCTGCGAGCTCGACCACGATTCCGAACTGGTGGTGTGGGTACCGCAAAGCGAGGGCTCGCCGAGCGTCCTGATCGATGGAAAGCTGAGAGAGAGCATTGTCAAACAGGCGCGCCAGGGGACCCAGGTGCGTGTGTCGGTTCCAGTCGACACAAGGCACTTAGAAATTCGAGTCGGCCATAAGAACCTTATATTACGCATTGTTCGTCGGCGAACCTATCCTGAGCTCGAGGAGGCGCGCCGCCTACAGGCAGCGGGTTTAGTAAAGGAAGCGAGCGCGAAGCTAGCAACGCTCGCAGCCGCTGCGGAGCCTGAGTTAAAAGCACGTGCCCTTTCGGAGCAGGCCAGGCTTGACATGGGCCGTGGACGTCACCTCGAGGCCATCAACACTCTTCGCGTGTCCCGTCGTGCGGCGATCGCGGCGGGACTTCACATGGCCGCTGTGAAAGAGCAGTTCGCGCTGGCGAGCACGCAAATGCAGCACCTCTTCCAATTGACCGACGCCGAGCGAACGCTCGCGAGTATCGAGCCCGTATCCGCAGCGCAAGTGGGCTGGCTTTCCTATCACCAGGCGGCGCTGGCCCTCTTGGGAGGAAATCCGCGAGTGGCCGTCTCGCACATTCGAACTGCCGCCGAGCGCGCCGAGCAGTTGGGAATCGCGAGTATGGAGGCGATGGCAGGGGACCTGGAGCTTATGGTGTTGGCCGAACTCGGCAGACTCGACGATGCGCGCGCTCTTGCACCCCGGCTCTTGCGCTTGGCGTCTCGTGATGACTGCGGCCGGGCACGCATCGCAGCAAACGTGGGCTGGATCGAGCTCACGACCCAGGCGGGCGACGCGCAACGGGCTCATGAAAGCTCGCGGGAAGCGCTAGTCCTGTTCAGCTCAACATGCCCAGACCTCTTTCAGCATCAAAACGCCCTCGTCAATCTCGCGCTCGCAAGCTTCAAAATAGGCGCTTTAGAAGAGTCAAAACGACACCTGGCCGATGCCTCAGCGCTCGGTCCTCTTGCGGGCTGGGTGAAAGCCTGGGCGGCCGAGCTTGAGGGCCGGTTGGCGCTTGCTGCAGGCGACGCGAAGACAGCTCTGACAGTCTTTCGCGACCTGCAATCCCGCGCTGAAATCGCCGCCCCGGTCTCCAGTCGCTACCGTGCGGCCGTGGGTGTCGGTCTGGCGCTCAAACAGTTGGGTGATGCGAAAGCGGCCGTGGAGGCCTTCCTGGAGGCGGAATCCCAGCTCGATCAGGACGCGCGTTTAGTGCCGGTTGCGGAAGGCCGCGACGTGTTCGTCGGTGAACGCGAAGAGTCCAGCCGCGAGCTTGTCGACACACTGCTCAAGCTCGAACGCTTCGACGATGCATTGCGAGTCACCAGACGCGCGCGCGCCCGGGCGCTGCGTACCTTGAACCTGAGCGCGCAGGCCGAAGCTCTCGCTGGACAAGCTCGCACTCACTGGCTCGAAGTAGCGGGTCGCTACAAGGCGGCACGTAAGAAGCTGGAGGAGTCGGAGCAGGCGGCCTGGGAGGTTCCGCTCGCTGAGCGCGAAGCCTTTGCCCAGCGTCAGCTACAGGAGCGCCAAGCCGTTGAGCGTGCCCTCGACGAGACCTACTCGTTGCTGGCGGCGAGTAACCCACGGCCGCTGCTCCCCCCTGCACAAGGGGAGCTTGTTCTCGCCTTCCATTCGCTGCCCCAAGGCTTTGCCCTATTCGCTGCCACAGCCGACAAAGTGCATGCGCACCGCATCACCGACCCACTCGCGCTATCCGACAGCGTCGCCTTGAGTGCACAGCTCCTCGGTCCTTTTGCAGAGCAAATCGCGCGCGCTACATGGATCAAAGTCTTACCCTATGGACCCCTCAAGAACGTAGCCTTTCATGCATTACCTTTTGGCGGCTCGACCCTGCTCGACCACAAAAGCGTGGTCTATGGCGCGGACCTGGGTGAGATCCCAACACTAGCAGACTTCGGCACAGAGGTAGCGGTAGTGGCCGACCCGCGGGCAGACCTTAGTGGTGCCCGGCAGGAAGGGAAGTTAGTTGCCAGCCGTCTACAGGTCTTAGCCAAGGACCAATGGTTCGGTCTACGCGCGACGCGCGAGACGGTCTCAGCCGCGCTGTCGAGCACGCGCCTAGTTCACTTTGCGGGACATGCTCAGGCGGAGCCACGCGGTGTTCACAGCCGGATGCTACTCGCCGCAGAGGGCGAGCTGGATGTTGGGGACATCTTGATGCTGCCCTCGGTGCCCCATACGGTTGTGCTTTCCGGCTGCGAAACTACGCGCGAAATGGGAGAGTCCCCCGTGGCCTCCCTCGGGCTTGCGCAAGCCTTTTTGGCGCGGGGCTCGCAGCTCGTGATCGCGACGACCGCGCCGGTGTCCGACGCCTTCGGGCTGCCGTTGATGAAGCAGCTCTATGCCGAAGGAGGCGCGCTTCCTGATCGCGAGGGCTTCCGCAAAGCGTTACTTTCGGTGCGACGCGCGGGTGATGACAGTTGGCTGCACTATCGCGCGCTCGTGCCGTGATAGGCACCATGCGTGCAAGTACCCCCCACAGCGAACAGGGGCACGAGTCGTGGACTCGTAACGAGCACTCGTGACATGGTGAAGAGCCGTTAGGGGGGCATGACTGTGAGCACCGTGCCGAATAGTGAGCTGCTCCAGCAGCTTGAGCCGCTGGTCACCCACCTCGATGCGGTGCTGTGGCTCACGACACCCGACAAGCGGGTGATGACCTACGTGAGCGCCGCATTCGAGCGCATCTACGGCTACTCCGCCGACGAGCTGCGAGAGCGACCGGCGCTGTTGTACGAGCTTGTGCACCCAGACGACCGCGAGGCACTGAAGGCCTCCTCGGCGACGCAGAGCGACGGAGGATGGGAGCGTCGCTACCGGATCGTGCGCCTCGACGGCAGCGTGCGCTGGATTTTTGCCCGCGCCTTCCCGGTGCACGACCGTACTGGACGTTTGACCCACATCGCGGGCATCTCAGAGGACGTGACGGAGCAGGTCGTTGCCGAGCAAGCGCTCGCGGGGAGCAGGCAGCGCTTTGACGCGCTCGCCGAGCATAGCGGCGTAGGCATCTGGGAAATCGATCGCGAGGGGTACACAACGTACATCAACCCGGCGATGTGCGAGCAGCTCGAAATCGAGAGTGCAACGGCGCTAAGCGGTGAAACGTACCAACAGTTTTTCACGGCTGAGTCGCTTGAGACGATGCGGCGCGAGCATGCGAGGCGCGCCGCCGGTACCCCCTCGTCATACCAGGTGGAAGTCGTTGGAGCGCGAGGTGGACGGCGACAGGTCATGGTGCACGGTGCGCCCGTGCTTGGCCCAGATGGTGAAGTGCTCGGCCTGATCGGTACGTTCTCCGACGTCACTGAGATTCGGCGGCTCGAGCAGGGCCTCGGTCAATCACAGAAGCTCGAAGCCATCGGTCAACTTGCGGCCGGAGTGGCGCACGACTTCAATAACCTGCTCGTACCGATCATCGCTTACTCGGAAATGGCCATCGAGTCCCTCGGCGCAGGCAAGGTGTCCGATGATATGCGCGTGATCTTGCAGGCGGGTCACCAGGTCAAGGAGCTTACTCAGCAGCTTCTGGCCTTCGCGCGCAAACAGTCTCTGAGCGTGAAACCGCTCTCGCTAAGCTCGGAGATCAGCGGCTTTGCAACGGTCTTGCGTCGAATGCTGCGTGAGGACATCAAGCTTGATCTGTCCTTGGCGGATGGCTCAGCTCTAATCCGTGCGGACGCGACGAAGATCCGTCAGGTGCTGCTCAACCTTGCCGGTAACGCCCAGGACGCGATGCCGGAGGGAGGTAAGCTGAGCATAAGCAGTCGGACGATCCTCGCCGACGAGCAAAGCAGCGACGGATGGCTTGAGCTCAGCCCCGGCACCTATGTCGAGCTGCGGGTGCAAGACACAGGCGCAGGCATGGATAGCGCAACCCAAGCTAGGGTCTTCGAGCCATTTTTTACTACCAAGAACAGCGAGGCCGGGACGGGGCTGGGGCTCTCGATGGTGTACGGTTGTGTTCGGCAGCACGGAGGACAGATTCGTTGCACGAGCCTGCCGGGCTCAGGCACCACTTTCACCATGGTGTTTGCAGCGCTTGATAACGCTCAGGTAGCACCTGCCCCCGCGCCTCGCGGGCAACCTCAGCTTGCTGCCACGGCGACCATCTTGCTCGTTGAGGACCAGGATGCAGTAAGACGCTTGGTAGCCCAGGTGCTCACCGAAGAGGGATATCACGTGGTGCAGGCCTCCGATGGGCGCGAGGCGCTGGAGCGTGCCGCTGCCTTGCACGGTGCGATAGGGCTACTGATCAGCGATGTAATCATGCCGAACATGGGCGGTGTCGAGCTCGTGCGCGAGCTTCGGGCGCGCCACGGGGATGTGCGAGTGTTGTTCATCTCGGGCTACTCCGAGGACGCAGCGCGGCTCGAGCGAGAGCCTGGCGCTCGCTTCCTGCCCAAGCCCTTCGCAGTCGAAGCGCTCAAGCGCACCGTGCGGGAGCTGCTGGCTTAGGCATCGTGCGCAAATAACTGACCCGTTTCAACGCCGATGCATCCCCGTCGTCAGTGATGAAAATTCTCCAGATACGGGGAGTATCCTTGCGAATTTTCATCACTGACGACGGGGCGCCTCGACGCCGATCCGGGATCAGTTATTTGCGCACGATGCCTTAGCGAGTCTAAGCCGAACAGCTTACCCTACCCTGCTACTCTTCTTGGCTGCATATGCGGGAGCGTCATTTGCGGAAAAGCGAACGGCCATTCTTTCGCCCGACGGTTCTACATAAACCCGAACCAACAAAACGCCGACCTAACCAACAAATCCCTAAAGGCCCCAAACCTGAGGCTTAACCGCTTGC
>JBBSJC010000468.1:0-6555 GCA_038257655.1 Polyangiales bacterium
ACGGTCGAGTCGGGCAAGTCCAAGTGGACCGGGCAGCGTGTACCATTTCCCGATCCGAGCCCACGACCGAACGCGCCCTTCACGCTGCGCTCGATCGAATGGCCGCTCGCGCTGCACGTCACCGAGGGCGCCTCGCCCAAGCGTGCAGCAGCGACCCTGAGCGCGCTCGAATCAGCCTACGCGCTGTTTGCGAGCACCGGCTTTACGAGCTCGTTTGGCGACGGCGGCCAGGGCGGGACAGGCGATCACGACGTGTACCTGACGGGCGCGCTCGAGAGCGGCGTCGATGCGCGTATCGATGCGACGCTTCCCGTGTCCGATCTCGATGCGGTGCGCGCCTTTGGCTTGATCGATGCGCGCGTGCCCATGGCCAATCTCGAAGTTTGCGCGGCGCAAGCGCTGGCGGAAATGCTGTTTTACGAGCTCGACCCGGCAGAGGCTGCGAGCGTGCGCAAGAGCAGTGCGACCTACCTCGCATACCTCGCGACGGGGCGCTTGGGCTGCGGTGACGATGCTGAACGCGCGCTAGACGCCCCTCATCGCGCCGCGATGAGCACGACCGCCAACGCAAACGGCGCGCGCTGGCTGTCGCTGCTCGGGGCGCGTGAGGACCGCCATACGGGCGTCTTCCTGCGTGAAATGTGGCAATTTGCGCGTCAAAGCACCTGGGAGGGCGCGGGCTTACGCGGCAGCCCCGATCTGTTCGAGGTGATCGCAAAGGCCTACGAGCTGCGCAAAGAAGCGCTCGAAGATGTCGCCGCGGAGCTTTCGATCACCGGCTTTCTCGCGCTGCACGAGGGGCCGATCGTCGCGAGCAAGTCCGATCCGCGCCACGCGTTGTTATTGGCGGACGTCCCCTGGAGCGCCCTACCTGAGCATGTGAGCGCCGCCGATCCGCCGATCGAAGCGTTGGGTAGCGCCTACATTTTGGTACGTACTCAGGGCGCCAAGCCCGGCGAGCGTTTGCGCGTCTGGTCGCGCGGGGAGCTCGGTGTGCGCTGGGCGTTGACGGGGGTCCAGCTCGACGCAGACGGTCAGCCGATCACCCGCGTGCGCATTCCGACGCGCGACAATCCCAACGGCTTTCTCGTGGTCGAGTTAATGCCGCAGTGCGCAAGCGTACTTGTCGCGATCACCAACGTGTCTGACGGTGTGCCGGATGCGGACGCCCTGCGCGGTGACGACATCCGCAGCGTCGCATTCATGCTTGATCACTGATGCCCGGCCTCCGAGCAGCAGCGCCCGTTCGATTGGATCAAGCGTTGCGCTTCTTTTTCGGCTTGCTCGGCTCCACGCTGGGAAAGCGCGACACATCGTAGGCCCAGGTCGGCAACGGCGCGCCGCGTGCTTCGCAATCGACGCCATACAGCATGGCTGCGTCCGCAAAGAATTCACGTTTGGCCAGGTTGCCGACGCGCGCATCGCGAAAGCGCTTTTGCATCGCCACGAGCAGTCGCATGCGCTCACGGATCCGGCGCGGGATCGTAAAGCGTTGCGCGAGATCTTCGATGAACGAATCGAAGGCGGACAAGGGATCGCGCTCGCCCTCCATGTACTCCTCGGCGGGAGACAAGAGCAGCGCGCTCAACAAGATCGCATCGTTGGGCAGACGGCCCGCACGGGTGAGACGATCGACGGCGAGTAGGCGCTTCCAGACGACTTCGGCCGCATCGCCCGCATCATCGATGTACGCGGCAAGCTCCGGAATCATCTGAGCCAATAGGCCCGTGTCCCACATCAGGTAAAACGAGCGCTGGGACGCGCCGCCGCGCAACAGACGCAGCACTTCTTCGAACGTACGCGGAGGCGCTGCGCGCGCGACACCCTGCCGCTGATCGATCATCGCATCGTAAAGCTCAGGATCGATGCCGATGTCGAGGCGCGCGCAAAACTTGATCGCGCGCAAGATGCGGATCGGATCCTCACGAAAGCGAATCGCCGGGTCGCCGATCGTACGCACCACGCGTGCCCGCACGTCGCGTACGCCGCCCACGTAATCGATCACTTCATCGCGCTCGAGGTCGTAAAACAAGCCGTTGATCGTAAAGTCGCGGCGCAGCGCATCTTCGTAGGGCTCACCGAACACGTTGTCGTGGCGAATGAGTAGGTCTTGATCTTCATCGACCGCGCGCTTGGACGGCATGATGCGCACGCCATCGCCGTCATCGACGGTATCGATGCTCGGTCCGCCGTCGTCGGGATCGCGTGGATCGCGGCGGAAGGTGGCAACCTCGATGATCTTGCCGCCGGCAAACAGCACGTGGGCAAGGCGAAAACGCCGGCCGATCACGCGACAATTACGAAACAGAGCACGCACATCGTGGGGGCGCGCGCTGGTGGCGATGTCGAAGTCTTTGGGTTTGTGGCCGAGCAACAGATCGCGCACGCCGCCGCCGACCAAATAGGCCGCGTGACCGCTGCGCACGAGGCGCTTGAGCACCTTGGCTGCATCGGCATCGACCTTGTCGCGGTCGATTAAGCCCGTGAAGCGCGAAGGCTCCGGCGCAGCGTTGACACCGTTTTTCGGCGCGCGTGCTCGCGGCAGTCTTTTGTGTAGCTGAGGGTGCGAAGAGTCCACGGGTAGGGTCAACAAGGGCTTCGAAGTCGTTCGGTTGGGCGAAGCAAGGGCTTCAACGTAAGCTGCCGCGCGATGGTAAGCGCGATGTTAAGCACGATGCTTAAAAGGCCAGAAACACTGATCGATGATGCGCGGATACTGGCTGGACAGGTTCTGGTCGTCGGTTTCGCGGGCAAGGATGCCCCGGACGAGCTTCTCGGTCCATGCGCGAGAGGCGAACTCGGCGGCATCATTCTATTTAAGCGAAATCTTGGGACAATGCACGAAGTGGCTGCACTGATCGGCCGTTTCGTGGCCGCAAGCCCCCCCGATCTGCCCCTGTTGGTGGCTGTCGACCAGGAGGGGGGACGGGTGGCACGGCTGGGCGTCCCGCTGCTCGTCCTGCCCCCGATGCAAAAGCTGGGCGATCTGAACGCCCCGGACCTAACCGAGCGCGCGGGACATTTGCTCGGCCGCCAGCTCAAGGCGCTGGGCTTCAACATGGATTTTGCGCCGGTACTCGACGTGAACACCAATCCTAGCAACCCCGTGATCGGCGATCGCGCGTTCAGCTCCGATGCGGAGCACGTCATACGCCACGGGCTCGCTTTTGCGCGGGGCCTGCAGAGCGGTGGCGTGCACGCGTGTGGCAAACATTTCCCGGGCCATGGCGACACCGACCTCGACTCCCATTTCGCGCTGCCGCGCCTGAGCCACGATCGGGCGCGCTTGGATCGCGAGGAGCTCGCGCCCTTTCGCGCCGCACGCGGTGAAATCGCCGCGCTGATGACCGCCCATGTCGTGTTTGAAGCGCTTTCGCCCGGCACGCCCGCAACGCTTTCCCATGCGGTCGTCACCGATCTGCTTCGGGGTGAGCTCGGCTACGACGGCGTGGTGATAAGCGACGATCTGGAGATGAAAGCGGTAGCCGATCACATCGGCATCGAGCAGGCCGCATGTTTGGCGATCGAAGCCGGCTGCGACATCTTACTTGTGTGCTCGCGCGTCGATTGGGCCCTGCGTGCCCAAGCCGCGCTCGCTGCGCGTGCGGAGGCCGACCCAGCGTTTTATCAGCGCCTGTCCCAGGCCGCGGCACGCGCGCTAACCCTGCGTCGCGCACGACCACCAGCGCCGATAAGCGACTCAGCGCAACTTGCTGAAGCACTGTGCGTCGAGGAGGCCAGTGCCCTGTCTGCTGAGATCGCCCGCCGCGTCGCTGAGACGTGAGCGTGCGTCTGGCCCTGCTTCTGGCGATCGGGCTCGGCCTGTTCATGCCGCTGTCTGTGCAGGCACAGGGTAAGGTCCTGAACTCTAATGACTACGGGATCGATCTGTTCACAGGTCCCGTGGTCGGCCCGGGCCGAATCGTGGGCATGGCTGGCGCTTACAGTGCGATAGCGACCGGGATCGATGGCGCCCAGTGGAATCCTGCGGGTTACGCCGAGCGGGCCGAGCACGAGATCGATTGGTGGGAGTGGGAGGTGACGGGAGGCATTTCCCTCGGCGGCCTGTTCACGCGCAACGACTTCGATAACAACGGCACAAGCGCGCTGTCCACCGCCGATGCGGTGCGCATTACGCTCGGTGGACGTCTGCAATTCGCGCAGAGCGGCTTCGGTATAAACGTGATCGACCAGCAGTACACGTTGTCCAATCGCGAGGGCAGCTCGGCCGACGTGTCCTTCACCACCACGCGCGTTGGAACGGCTTACGCATTTCTCGGCGGTGATCTGGTGGCCGGCATCGCCCTGCGCGCCATCTCACTCGACGTGGAAGATCCGAACTCGAACAAGACCGTCGTCAATTTCGAGGGGTTAGGTTTTGAAGTCGGCCTGCTCCTGAGGCCCGCCTTCCGCCGGTACCGTGTGGGCGCCGCGTTTCGGAGCGCAGTCGACTCCAAGCCCGCGGCTGGCGGCACACAGACCACCGAGATGGGTGTGATGCGCGCGCAAGGTCTGGTGCTGCCGAATCGTGTGCACGTACCGTGGGAAGTCCAGGTGGGCTTTGCGTATCTGCTGGGTGAACGACGCGCGAACGTGCCGTGGCGGCACACGCGCGGGGTGAAGCAGCGTCTCAAACGGCGCATTCAAACGGACAGCTACGTGGCACCTCGCCGCTTTGGGGGTGAGGCTTACCCGACGCTCCCTGAGAACGAACAGGCCGCACTCGAGGTGGCACTCGATAACGATCGGGAAGCCGAACGGCGTTACCTGCGCGCGCAACCCCGACGTTACGTGCTGTTGAGCACGGATTTCATCGTTTACGGCGCGACCGACCAAGGTCAGAGCGTCGAAGCGTTCCTGGTTCAGCGTCAGGAAGCCTCAGGCAGAAAGCGTTCCTACGGCCTGCGTTTCGGCGCCGAGAGCGAGTTCATACGGGACCGCCTCAAGATGCGCGCCGGCAGCTATCTCGAGCCCAGCCGCACAAACCGCAGTTACTACCGCCCCCACGGCACGCTGGGAGCCGACGTACGCTTGTTCGATCTCTGGGGCTGGTCTGTCCGGGGCGGGCTGACCTTGGACGTGGCCCCACGTTACTTCGACTGGGGTGTGGGCGTCGGTCTTTGGTACTAGCAAGAAGCCGAAGAAAGCGATTGGTGAGCAGACGGCGCACTTGCTAGGCTGAAGGGAGTTGATCCTTTTCGGACACACCCAGGGCTTGAGCCCCTCAGAGACGCAAGCTCTCGAGCGTCTGTATCGCCGGCGCGTCCCGTCCGACCAACTCACCACGCCTGAGCTGGCACGCGCCCTGTCCGACGTATCGCACACCACCGGACGTCAGGTGGGCGTGATCATCGATCGCACCGGTCAGGTGCAGTTCGTGGTCGTGGGCGACGCAACGAAGTTGATGCTGCCGGACCTGGGCCGCGTGCGTGCCGCCGAAGGTCGCTTTCGCGGCGTACGCTTGATTCACACGCACCTCCGTCGGGAGCTGCTCACCCGCGATGACATCGTCGATCTGACGCGCCTGCGGCTCGACCTGGTCGCGGCGATCTTGCTCGCTCCCGACGGCACGCCCCAGCAGATTCAGTACGCGCACTGCGTGCCCACGCCGCCGGGCTCGAGCGACCTGCCCTACCGGCAAGTCGGGCCGATGCCGTTTGCGAAGTGTGATCTGAATCCGGCGGTGCTCGTCGCCGCCCTGGAAGAAGAGTTCGCGCGCGCACGTCGCGTGCACAAAGTCGAAGCCAAAGATGGCCGAGCGATCCTCGTGCACGTTTGCGACAAGCGCAGCTCGAACAAAGCCAATGCCTCGCTGTTTGAGCTGAAAGAGCTCGCTCGCACCGCCGGAGTCGAGGTCGCAGACACGATTTTGCAGGTACGCGACCAAGTCGATCCCAAGTTCGTGCTCGGCCGCGGAAAGCTCGAAGACGTGGTGCTGCGCGCGATGCAGCTCGACGTCGAAGTGCTGATCTTCGATCGCGATCTGTCGCCCGCTCAAGCGACCGCGATAGCGCAAATGACCGACCTGAAGGTCTTGGATCGCACGCAGCTGATCTTGGACATCTTTGCCCAACGTGCGGAGAGTCGCGACGGCAAGCTACAGGTCGAGCTTGCACAGATGCGTTACCTGCTGCCGCGGCTCGGACAAAAAGACGACGCGCTCTCGCGCTTGACTGGCGGTATTGGCGGTCGCGGCCCGGGCGAAACCAAGCTCGAAATCGGGCGCCGCCGCGCGCGCGAGCGCATCAACCAGCTCGAGACGCAGCTCAAGCAGCTCGCCAAGCAGCGCAAGGAACGCAGGCGCAGGCGCACGCGCAACGATGTGCCGATCGTGGCGATCGTCGGCTACACGAACGCCGGCAAGAGCACGCTGCTCAACGCGCTGACCGATTCGGACGTGCTCGTGGAAGACAAGTTGTTTGCGACGCTCGATACGCGCTCGCGCCGGCTGCGTTTTCCCCGCGAGCGCGAGATCGTCATCACCGATACGGTCGGTTTTATTCGCGATCTGCCGGAAGAGCTGTTCGCGGCGTTTCGCGCCACGTTCGAAGAAGC
>JBBSJC010000469.1:0-6518 GCA_038257655.1 Polyangiales bacterium
AGTTCCCCAGGCACGCACGCACGTAACGCCTTTGCACGCGCCCTCGACCGATTGCTCACAAGGCAAGGTGAGGGCGCGCTGCCCTTTTTTCGTCATGCTGAACCCCCGTGAACCCTGGCATCCCCTGGCTTGACGCAGGTATGTGAGGTTTCCATATTGCGGCTCGCGCTAACTGTTTCGGAGCGCGTGCTGCCATTGGCCGCCATGCCGATGTCAGGCACGCGCGTCTCAAGGAGTCACCGGCCATGTCGAAGACGTACGCGGACCTGCTGCAAGAGCTCAAAGGTCAGATCAAACAGGTCGGCCTCGACGAAATGAAGCGCAGGCTCGAAGCCAAAGAAGACTACGTTTTCGTTGATGTGCGCGAGAAAGATGAGACCAAGTCGGGCTTCATCCCGGGCGCGGTGCTCCTGCCGCGCGGCTTTCTCGAGATGCAGGTCGAGGGCAAGTTGCCCAACAAGAACGCCAAGCTCGTCTTGTATTGTGCAGGCGGCACGCGTTCGGCGTTTGCAGCCAAGGCCCTACAAGAGCTCGGCTACAGCCACGTGGAATCTGGCAATCCAGGCTTCGTGCGCTGGAAGGACATGGGCTACCCGGTCGAAGTCCCCGCGCAGCTGACGGATGCGCAGCGCGACCGCTACTCGCGTCACTTGCTCTTGCCCGAGGTCGGCGACAAGGGACAAGAGAAGCTGCTCAAGTCACGCATCCTCTTGTTGGGCGCGGGCGGCCTGGGCTCGCCTTCGGCTATGTACCTGGCGGCCGCTGGCGTAGGTACGCTCGGTATCGTCGATGCGGACACAGTAGATACCTCGAACCTGCAACGGCAGATCTTGCATGGCACCGATCGCGTCGGCATGCCCAAGGTAGACAGCGCTGAGAAGACGATCACGAATCTTAATCCCGACGTGAATGTCGTGAAGTTCCAGGAACGCATGAACAGCACCAACATCGATCGCATTCTCGATCATGGCTGGGATGTGATTGTGGACGGTGTCGATAACTTCCCCACCCGCTACCTGCTCAACGATGCAACCGTGTGGCGCAAGATCCCCGTTGTGCACGGCTCGATCTTTCGTTTCGATGGTCAGGTCACCACGTTCTGGACAGGTAAGGGCCCTTGTTACCGCTGCTTGTATCCTGAGCCGCCGCCTGCGCACTTGGCACCATCATGTGCCGAAGCGGGCGTGCTCGGAGTGCTACCGGGCATCATCGGAATCATTCAGGCCACCGAAGCGCTCAAGATCATTCTCGGACAGGGTGAGCCGCTCGTCGGTCGTCTGCTCACCTACGATTCGCTCAAGATGAACTTTCGTACCCTGAAGCTCAGGCGCGACGCAGAGTGCCCGGTCTGCGGCGATCACCCGACGATCAAAGAGTACATCGACTACGAAGGCTTCTGCTCGCGCTAGCTATTGCTGCTCGCGCTAGCGAGTGTGGCGCCGAGTCGCTCAATGAAGCACGGCTACGGAACCTCTGGTGTGGAACTACTGGCCGCAGCTATTGTCCGATTCCCATGCGCGCGAAACCGAACCTGATGTCCGTCGTGATCGTACTGCTCGCCGCTGCGCTGTCCGCCTGCGGCCCCGATGGCGCCCCGCACGCGCGAACCGTGATCCGCGAGACCCACGCGGCCGAAGTAAAGTCGATCGTGATGCAAGACATCGCGCGTCACCTGCGCGGCGTGAGTATCGCGGCAGGTAAGGTCGCGCGCGGTTTCGCGGTCGAAGATGTGAACGCGCGGCGGGAGCAAATGCGCTCGGCATTGCGCCTGTTATCGAGGCCTCCGAAGGGGATCCCGGAGCTCATTGGCTCTGCGCGTACGTTCGTGGCGGCGGTCGATCCAACGGGCATGGTGATCGCCACCGACGCTCCGCAGGCAGACGACCGCATGACGGGCGTGCAGCTGAAGTTCCCCGTCTTGCGTGAGGCGCTGGGCGGCAAGACTGGCTATGCGATCGATCAGTTTGCCGCCCTCGAAAAGGGCGCGGAAGGCAGCGTCTCCCTGTTGTTCGCCGCCCCTTCGGTACGCGACGGACAGATCGTGGGGGCGGTGCTGGCGGGCGTTCCATTGTGGCGGCTTGCGCAGCGCCTGACGCGACAACTACAGCTCGATCACGCGAGCGAAAAGGGCGCGATTCTTTGGGTCTACGTGCTTAAGGGCGACGCGCTGCACCGCTTTGGTACGCCGCCGGATCTCGACTCAGTGCTGCCGGATGCCAGCGTGCGGCGGGCGGGGCTTAGCGCCAGTCCGGGGGGCTTCACGGGTGAGCTGATTCAGTTTGGACGCTGGTATGGCTACGGTGTGTTGCCGATCAAGGCGCTGGGCCCCGACATTAACGTGATGATCGTCCGTTCCGATCCGGTGTGAGTCCGGACGCCTGAGCTCGCGTCAGCTCGCAACCAGCGCTAGCACCTGATCGACACTCACATCGAGGGTCCACGGCCCGCGAGCGGACTCTTGGGCAACCGCGCTACGCAGCTCCTGCAAGAACAGCTTACGAGGCCATTCCTCGGCACCGAAGCGCTCGAGATGCTCGGTGTGAACCTGGCAATCAAGCAGCGTGTAGTCCCAGGCCACAAGCTGACCGAGTAAGGTCGCAAAGGCGCACTTCGACGCATCGGGTGCGAGCGCGAACATGGACTCGCCGAAGAAGGCCTTACCGAGTGCGATGCCGTACAGACCGCCGACCAAGCGCTCGCCCTGCCAGGCTTCTACGGAGTGGGCATAACCCAGCTCGAACAGCGAAAGGTAACCCGCCATCAGCTCGTCGGTTATCCAGGTGCCGCGTTGGCCTGCGCGCGGCGTGCCTGCGCAGTGACGGATCACGTGCTCGAAGGCGGAATCGAGCCGTATTTCGAATGGTTGTTTGCGCAACAGTTTGCGCAGCGAGCGGGGTAAGTGCGCGTGCTGCGGCGCCAACGCAAAGCGCGGATCCGGCGAGAACCACAGCAGGGGCAAGCCTTCACTTGGCCAGGCGAAAATGCCCTGCGCGTAACCGAGCAACAGCCGCTCAGGTCGAAAGTCCCCGCCGATCGCCACGATGCCCTCGGGTGACGCGCCTTCCGGAGGCGGAAAGCGCAGCTCGTCCGTGAGCATGAAGATGGGCATCGGGCTTAGCTGTATTGAAGCACAAGTCCGTCCGCGCCGCGGTCTACAGTCACCTTACCGCCGGCTTTGATCTCCTCGAACAACAGCGCTTCGGACAGGGGCCGCTTGATCGCCGACTCGACTAGCCTTGCCATGGGGCGGGCGCCGAACTCTGCGCTGTAGCCCTTTTCGGCGAGCCAATCTCGGGCCGTTTGGGTGAGCTCGATATCGACCTGCTTCTCGCGCAGGGTCTTGCGAAGAAGGTCAATTTCCTTGTCGACTACCTTGAGGATGACGTCGCGCGACAGGCCCGAGAACAAGACCCAACCATCGAGGCGGTTTCTGAACTCCGGACTAAAGGTGCGCTCGATCGCACGTTTGCTGCGCGAAGTATCCTGTCCCGCGCCTTCGGTTTCAAAGCCCATCATCTTTTGCGCCATATCTTGAGCGCCTGCGTTGGTGGTCAAGATCAGGATCACGTTGCGGAAGTCTGCCTTGCGTCCGTTGTTATCGGTCAGCGTGGCGTGGTCCATCACCTGCAACAGGATGTTGAAGAGTTCGGGATGTGCCTTTTCGATCTCGTCGAGTACGAGTACGGCGTGTGGGTGCTTGCGTACGTCGTCAGTGAGCAGGCCGCCCTGATCGAAGCCAACGTAGCCGGGTGGTGCGCCGATCAAACGTGAGACCGTATGGCGCTCAGAGTATTCGCTCATGTCGTAGCGCAGGAAGGGCACGCCCAGCGCCTCTGCGAGCTGCTTGGCAAGCTCAGTCTTACCGACGCCAGTGGGACCGGAGAACAAGAAGGAGCCTATCGGCTTCTCGGGCGCCCGCAGACCGGCACGCGAGAGTTTGATCGACGACACGATCGAGTTGATCGCTTCATCTTGTCCGAAGATGCGGCCCTTGAGCGCCGAATCCAGTGTCTTCAGGCGATCCTTGTCCGAGGCCGACACGCGCTTGATCGGCACGCCCGCCATGTGGCTGACCACGGCCTCGACAGCGTCTTCGTCGACGATGCCTGTGCGCTCGGCTTCGGGTCGCAGACGCTCGCGTGCGCCGGCTTCGTCGATGACGTCGATCGCCTTGTCGGGCAAAAGACGTTCGTTGATGTGCACCGACGCGAGCTTGGCCGAAGCCTCGATGGCCCCGTCGGTGTACGTGACCTGATGGTGCTCTTCGTAGCGCCCCTTGAGGCCTTTGAGGATCTCGATCGTATCGGCCACGCTGGGCTCACCGATGTCGATCTTTTGGAAGCGACGCGCGAGGGCTCGATCACGCTCGATCGCGCTGCGGAATTCTTGATAGGTTGTGGAGCCAATGCAGCGCAGCTTTCCGGCAGCGAGCGCGGGCTTCAGGATGTTGGACGCATCCATGGTGCCGCCGCTGGTGGCGCCGGCGCCGACGATCGTGTGGATCTCGTCGATGAAGAGAATCGTATTCTCCCGCTCGGTGATTTCCTTGATCACGCCCTTGAGCCGCTCTTCGAACTGGCCGCGAAACTTGGTGCCAGCGAGCAGTGCGCCCATGTCGAGGGAGTAGACCTGCGCCCCTTTCAAGGCGTCGGGCACGCGGTCTTCATGGATGCGTAAGGCGAGGCCTTCCGCGATTGCGGTCTTACCAACGCCGGGATCGCCCACATAAATTGGATTGTTCTTGCGGCGTCTGCATAAGACCTGAATCGTGCGCGTTAGCTCTTTGTCGCGACCGATCAGCGGATCGATGCGACCGGCGGCAGCTTCGGCGACCAAATCCGTCGTGTAGGCTTCAAGGGGGCTCTTAGGCGACGGGCCGTCTTCGCCGTCCTCGTCCTCGTCGTCTGCGCCTTCTTCTTGCTCGCGCTCCCCGCGCAGCTCGATTTCGTGCATGCCCGGTACGATGCCGTGGGAGATGTACTGCTTGAGGTCGAACTGCGTGACCCCTGCCTGCTTGAGCAAGAACACAGCAAAGGATTCGGCCTCGTCGAACATCTCGACGAGCACGGCGGTACCGTCCATCGCCTCCTGCTCAGAGCTCATCACGTGAATGGCAGCACGCCGCAGCACGCGCTCGACGCTGAGCGTCTGCTGCGGTGGAACTTGCACGTCGTCAGGCAGGGCCGGTACTTCTTCGCTCAGGAACTTCTCGAGTTGCTTGCGCAGCTTGCGTAGATCGGCGCCGCAGGCGACCAGCGCGTGGCTGGTGCGACGGTCATCGATCAATGCGCTGAGCAGATGCTCGAGTGTCACGTATTCGTGGCGGGCTCGCGCCGCTTCTTCAAACGCATTGCGCAAAGCGATTTGTAATGCGCGCGTGATCATTGGGGGTTGAGCCATGTCATTCGTCCTCCGGCTCTAGCGAGAGCCTCAGCGGAAACTCGTATTCGCGTGCCAGCTCTTCGGTTCGTTGAACCTTCATTTCGGCCACTTCGAAGGTGTACACACCCGCCACGCCAACTCCTGAATGATGCACATGCAACATGATGCGCGTGGCGTCTGTTTCGGAATGATGAAAAACCTGTCGCAACACCTCGACGACGAATTCCCGCGTGGTGTAGCTGTCGTTGTGAACGAGAACCTTGAAGAGCGACGGCCGCTTGACCTGGGCTCGCGTCTTCTTTTCGGTGACCACATCGCTGTCGCCGTCAGTGCCATTGCCGTGTTTCGGAGCCATTATCTACACTCGCGGTCCGGGTGATAAGTGCGGGAGTAAGTGCCGGCGTGAAAATGGGGAAAGTGCCGAGAGTTTACCGCGATCGACTTCCATACACACCCCCACCTCGTCCTCACTGCTCTCCATCGTCGTGCGGAGCGCGCCACGCGTTTCGTAACCTGTGCATCAACGCGTAGATTTCAACCCCCGGGTAGCGAGGCTCCAGCCGTAACGGGTCGTCTTCACTGCGTTCCAGCACGATATCGAGCCGTTCGTCGTCGACGTCGATGTGGGTAACGCGCTCCCATGGCACCCAAGTAAGTGACGCACCCTCGCGCACCAGGAGGCCCCGCGCGTGGAGCGCAAGAAAGTGCTCCTGCGGCATCCGTGCACGCTTTTCGATGCTGCGGGATTTCGCAATCCAGCCTGCGGACACGAGCAACGCCAGCACTGCGATCAGCAAAATGGCGAAAGGCAGCGCCGACAGCAGCATGGCGATGGCGCCCAACCCAGCGAGCACGGCAGCCACGAGGCGGAGGCGTGAAACGGAGCGTTCGGTTGCAGGATCGACCTCGAAGCGCTCGATGAGCGTGCCCAGCTCAGATTCGCTCAGAGCTAACGCGCGGTGGCCGACCGCGTCGGGCGTGCCCTCAGCTTCGCCCATGGCCTCGCTCACGTCGCACCGTGAGGCTTGTCGCGATGATGCTCAATAAGAGCGTCGATCAAACCCTCCGCCGTGTACTCGCTTGCCACCACTGCCACATCGAGGCCCGCGTCACGCGCTGTGTCCGCCGTGATAGGC
>JBBSJC010000470.1:0-6487 GCA_038257655.1 Polyangiales bacterium
CGATCACCACTTGCACGCCGCCCGTACCGGACAACTTGCTTTGTCCGAGGTCGTACAGCGATCGAAAGGTTTCGATCTCTTCCGCGCTCAGCGGGCGCCGAAATGCCCGCAAGCCAAAGTCACGCACGAAGTCTGTTTTACAGGCCTCGTCGCCTGCTTGGGCCGCTTCGCATGCGAATACCTGCTTGAGGCGCGTGCTTACGGTGTCTTTGGCAGCCGTCTGCGCGAGGGTATGCAATGCGCTCACTTCGCTCTCACGAACCCTCAGGTTGCGCGCTTCGTTGAGAAAGCGGTCGTCGACACTGAACGCGCGCGGCAACGCATCGAGCGATATCTCGGCGCCCAACAGGTCCTGAATGCTGTTGCGGTATTGATTCCACGTGAGCCGCCACAGGCGCGCTTGGCCAAGCTGAGCGCTGTCGGGGCTGCACACCACCGGCTTTTCGCCACCGAGCACCCCCTCATCTTCTGGAGGCGTCTGGGCATCGGCTCCGCCCTGGTCTCCTGGTTTAGGGCCTGCGACTTCGTCGACGCTACCCGTACACGCCGCGAGCGACCCTGCCAGGCCGCAGATCCACATCCATCGTGTCTGCATGTCTAGTAGTGCTGGCCTGCCTCGACATCAGGCTCAAAAAGCTGAGGGGGGGATCTAAGTAGGTAGGTGCATGTCAGCTAAGATAGGCTCGTCTGTCTACAGACTTGCGCATCGGGGCCACAGCATGGCACGGCAGGATCATGGACCAGCGCTGGCTCGAACACCTGAAGCGAGCGGCGCAACTACAGCGCGCGGGCGAGCTCGCCGAAGCCGAACGCGTCTACCGGCAAATCCTCGCTGTGACGCCAGAGCAGCCACTGGTCTTGCATTTGTATGGCGTATTGCTCAAGCAGCGCGGCGAGCTCGTCGCGGCCGAAGCGCAGCTGCGACGTGCAAGCTTGTACGACCCAACGTCCGCGCCCATCCAGTTTGCGTTGGCGGCCACGCAGCGGGAGCTCGGCCGTGCTGCGGACGCGCTTGAGCATTATCGTAGCGGCCTTTCGCTTGACCCGAGCTGGCACGAGGCGTGGCTAGAACAAGCAGAGCTGCTGCTATCGCTCGGCCACCTGCAGCGGGCAGATGCGAGCTTCGAGCGCGCAGCCCAGCTCAAGCAGCCCTCGCCCGCGGCGCTCAGCGCGCGGCTACGTTGCCTTTCGGAGCTAGGGCAAGACGACAAGGCGCGCGGCTTGCTCGAGCCAGCCCTGGTGCAGCTTTCGTCTCCGGCATTGCAGGTGCAGCTCGCGCAGCTGCTCGAGCGCGCTGGCGACCGCGCGGGATCCGTCAGCTGGCTCGAGAGAGCGCTCGCCCAAGACCCAAGCCAGTGGCCGGCCTTGATCGGTCTCTCACGCGCGGCCCACGATGCAGGCGATGCCGCACTGGCTGAGTCGCTTGTCGCGCGCGCCCAGGCGCTCGCTCCTGAACGTTACGAGCCGCTCGAAGCACTGGCGTTGATCTGTGCCGCTGAAGGTAAGGCACCCGTCTTACAGCGTGCAGCGGATGCCCTCTTAGTCAGGGCGCCGGGACATAGCGGCGCTACGTCGCTCGCTCTGATCGCCCGAGCGGTGTGCGGCGGACCCGAGCTAGATCCCAGCCAGCCGGGCCTCGTGCAGCGCCAACATTTGTCACCAAGCAGCGCCTCATGGCCCGTGGAGTCTTATAACGATCAGCTCGCACGCGAGGTGACTAAGCACCCCTCACTTAGTTACGCGCCGAGCAGTCATGCCACCGTGGAAGGTTACCACACGGGAGAGCTACGTGTGACGCCGAGCGAGGCGCTGGCCGCGCTGGTCGCGGCGATCGAGCCCGCGATCGCATCTTACGGTGAGCGTCTATCCGCCGCGGCCCGCGAGGTCGTCGCCCCGCGCCCCGCGCAAGCGCGTTTGAACATGTGGGCCGTCGTCCTAGGACAGCACGGGCACCAGCGCCCGCACATCCATCCCGAGGCCTGGCTCAGCGGTGTCTACTACGTTCGCGTACCGAGTGACGAGGAGCCCGGCGGGCAGCTCGAGCTCGGGCAACCACCTCCCGAGCTCGCTTTCGCACGCACCTGGCCCACGCTCACGCTGCGGCCCGAAACGGGCATGCTGGTGCTATTCCCGTCGTGGCTTTACCATCGCACGCTGCCGCTGCTGGGCCATTCAGAACGGATTAGCATCGCCTTTGACGTGTGCGACGTGTTGGCCCAACAGCGCTGATCCTGCTGCCGAGAAGTGACCGTTGAACTCGGGACCACTTTGTCGACCTGGGCTCAGGAAGCGCGGTACAGGTCAGGGCGCGATGAGAAATGCGGAGATGATTCACCCGAGCAGACGCCCGGCGACGTGTGAGCTCGTGATGAACGAAGCTATCCATGAGCGTGTGCTCGCGCTGCTTCCGGAAGCCGAACGCTTCGTGTGGATCGTGACCGCCGACATCAAGGACATGCACGTACGCAAGGGGCGCAGGTTTGTGCCGTTCCTGGAGGTGCTCGCGGACCTGGTGGCGCGCGGCGTGGGGGTACGCCTGTTTCACGCCAAGGAGCCTGGGCCGCGCTTTCGCGAGGATTTCGACCGGCAACCCGAGCTTTTGCAGTCGGACCTGTTCGAGCGCATCCTTTGCCCGCGCATCCACACCAAGGCGGTGATCGTCGACGGGCGCGCCGCCTTCGTTGGTTCGGCCAACCTCACGGGTGCTGGCTTGGGCGCCAAACACGCTGACAAGCGCAATTTCGAGGCCGGTTTCATTACGACCATGCCCGAGCACATCGAGCCGTTGATCGAGTTCGTCGATGCGCTCTACCTGGGCAAATACTGCAGCTCCTGTCGGCGGCGCGATTACTGCCCCGATCCGATCGCTTGACCCGCAGCCGCTTGACCCGCGGCCGCTTGACCCGCGGCCTGTGACCGGGCCCGTCCATGGGGTATAAGCTGTGATCTTACCGCGACCGGACAAGCGACAAGTCGGGGCCAATCCCGATCAGCGTCGCACCTCTGCGATGAAAAAGGCTCCTCATGCTCGACCAGGCACTACTCGACTCGACCCGACTCTCCCGCAGGCCCTGGGCACAACGCCTGATCGCCGACGGCTTCCTGCGCGCGGATTACCGTAAGATCGAGCTTGTCGTCGAAGGGGATGAGCACATCCCGAAGACGCCCGTCGTCTACGCGATGAACCACACGGACGACTTCAGCTATTGGCCCTTTCAGTACCATCTGCACCGTCACTATGGCCGCTATACGGCCACCTGGGTGAAGGGGAAGAACTACGAGCATCCGGTGCTGCGGACGTTCATGCGCGCGACGAACAACATCCCGATCCCATCGCGCGGCTACCTGATCACGCGGGACTTCGTGAACGCGACGGGGCGCAAGCCGAGCGACGAGGAGTACCGCCTCGTGCGCGACGCGGTGAACGACCTTTCGCCGCCCAAGGGCGCGCTCCCCGAAGCGCTGGTCGGCCGGCCCCGCGACATGCTGGGACGAAGCTTCGATCCCCAGGTCGAAAGCTACGGCGTGGCGCTCGAGGCGCTCTTTCAGCAGTTGATGCGGCGCTTCGTGCAGCTCAACGCGCAGGCGCTCGCGACCGGTCTCGACCTGCTCGTGTTCCCGCAGGGCACGCGTTCCCGACGCCTATCGCGTGGCCACATCGGGCTTGCCCAAATGGCGCTGTACCTCGGCGCTCCGATCGTGCCGGTCGGCTGCAGCGGAGGCGACGTGATCTACCCCAAGCGCTCTCCGCTCTGCCACGCAGGCCGCGTCATCTACCGCATCGGCAAGCCCATTCCGCCCTCTGAGCTCGCCCGTTTCGCCGTGCCAGCCGGAACCCAGCCCTTTGAGCGCGCAAGCGAGACGCAGCACCGCGCCCTATACCAGGCGCTCGTCGATCACGTGATGGATCACATCGATGAGCTGCTCGACGAACCCTACCGTTACTCCGACGACGCGAAGAGCGACGGCACCATCGGCACCTCGCGCTTCGTCTGACGACTCCGGGTCTGGCACCACCAGATGGATACCTTAGCCATTCGAGTGGTGAGCTGAGGCTGCTCGGCGGCTACGGGGAGGACATAAGGTAGACTCCGGGATCCTCGATTCCGGGACGTTCCTTCACCGGCACTTCACCGCCTGGGCCACCCTCCGTCGGGCAGAGCTCGAGCTTTGACATGCAGGAGCTGTATGCGGGGCAATATATCCAGTTCTCGTCTTGCTCAGCACACACTGCGGAGCAGGCGTCTACGGACTCCAGGCACTGACTAGCCGGAGGGCAGTAGGCGGGTGCCTCGGGCAGGTCGCAAGCCGGGCACTCATCGGAGGCATGGATGCAGCTAGCGAACGCGTCGCACCACACTAGGTCTGCGGGACACAGACGCTCGGCGCACTGCTCCGCCGTGCCGCATGTGCCGTCATTGCACTCCTCCAGGCCGTTTGGGCAACCGTCAGGACCGGGCAGGTACCGGTAGCGCTCGAGCTCCTCGCTCAGCACTTCCTGACGCCATACGTACCACGCGCGTAGCTGGCTGGCGCGGCCCTCGTCGCCCGAACGCATCATCTTCAGCTCGGTCAGTGTGGTGACCGTACTGTCGACGATATTCTCCGGATCGAGGGCATCGAACTTCTGAATAACTTGCTCGCAGACAGCGATGGCATCGGCCCAGCACTCCGGATCGGCCTGGCAGCCGCGGGCGATCGTGCTCGTTCCGAGTAGTGACGTGTTCGTGTACCAGTCCTGTCCGGCGCTAATGTCCACTGAGTAAGGCGCCCAGACCAACTTGTGATCGTCGCGTTCGATGATCAGATTGTTATTGCTGTTGCGCAGGGCATCGTCGCCCGTCCACAGAATCCAGCCGAGGCATTGGAACTGATGGTGACGTGGCCAATCGATAATCCCATCGAGTGCTTGCTTGAAACCGGGCCCGACTGGCGCCGCTTTCAGTGCCTGGCTCAGGTCGAGCATGCGCGTGTTGTCGCATTCTTTGATCTGACATGCGTTGGCGGGAAGCCATCCGAGGTCGTCGCCAGGACCAGGACCAGGACCAGGACCAGGACCAGGTTTAGGGCCAGGGAAGGGCTCGTCGTCGATTGGTAGACCTGGTCCACCACCACCACCACCACCACCACCACCAGCGTCGCCGGCAAACTCCCAGATGTTGAGACAGGTGCCGCCGATCAGGTCCTTGCTCGTTTCGCAGAACGGTAACTTATAAACTTCGAGCAGGGTCATGGGCACCCAGGTCTTCTTGCCCCATACGCTGCCGCCGAGGAATGCGTGCGTCGAGCGCAGACCGGGATAGCCGAGCTCACGGTAGATACGATGGGCAATGTGCTCACGAAAGATGTTGCCCACCTGACCATTACTCAGGCGCAAGTGCTCGATGCCGCCGAGCGTCTGACCCTTTTGGTACTCGTCCATGTCGAAGCGGAAGTTCGGGATGGTGCTCGGCGTCCAGGGCTGAAAGGAGCTTTCGCCGACTAACTTGAGCTCGACTTTACCGTAGTCAGCCACGCTCTTTGTCGTTGCATCCTCCACGGCGAGGCGTTTGACGTAGGTGCCGCTGCCGTCTGGCGTGTAGATGCCGCCGCTTCCACCGCCTCGGTCCATCCCATTCATCAGCTCCAGTTGCTCCGCATCGACCTCGGCCCAAAGGCGATGACCCGGCACGCCGAACAGGTCGATCTTCTGTTCGTCGGGAGTGGTCGTGATCTCGAGCGGACCGACCCTCTGCGGCTTTTCGGGCCCCGCATCCTCCGTACCCGCGTCTGCGCCCGCGCCGGCGTCGACCTCTGGGATGGGCTTTGTGCCACCACCTTCGCCGCCGCACGCCGCGCCCGCGAGGGAGGTGGCAAAGTAGACCATGCCGAGCAGACGGCGTGTGCCACCGAGGATAAGGTTAGATGGCAATTTGGTTGCGTGTTTAGTAGGCATGTGAACCTCTTCAGGGAGAACCAGACTCAGACTCGGAGGTGACACCTTGCGTGCGGGCCTCGGAAGGGAGAACGCGCGGCCAACTGGGGTAGTCGGTGCCGGTCGCAAAGCGCAGCGCGCATGCCGCTTCGCCGGCACGCTCACTCGCTTCAAGCAGGGTCAGTTTCGCTTCATGCGCTTCGTTGAGGAGCTGCACCACGCTATCGGGTGCACCTTGCCGCTCGGCGAGCAGTTTGCGTGCCAGCTCTTCGACGCGCGTCGCCTGCTCGCCGAGCGCGCGGTAAGCCAACGCATCCTGTTCGATCGTAGCCAACTCCGACAGGGCTAGCTCGGCCGCGCGCGAAAGGGTGGTCGCAATGCTCAGAGCCTCGAGCTTTGAGCTTTGGCTGAGCGCCGAGGCGCCCCGCGCGGGGACATACGTGCTCGCGAAGCTCCGCGAGATGGACGCTGCGCTCGTCGAGACGCTGCCCCGGCTCGCCGGGCCCCCCGGCGAGCCGGCGCGCGACGCCGGGGCGGACGAGGAGGCGATCCATGACCTGCGCGTCGCGATCC
>JBBSJC010000471.1:0-6478 GCA_038257655.1 Polyangiales bacterium
GAGCAAGTCCGCGAAGGATCCGTCCCACGTCTGGGTGACGCGGCCGTCGCCGTCCGTAGCAGCTGGCACCGGCCAGTAGCCCGCCCCACCCGCACCGCCAATCGCCTGTTGCTTGCCCTTCAGGACAGCGCCTTCCGGGAACGCGGTGGAGGACGCCGAGTCTGTAGGGTCCTGGCAGGCGATCGCGAGCAGCAGCGTTGAAATCCACACCTGAGCAAGTTGCTTGGTCACTTGTCCATCTCCTGCGCGCAGCGAAATCCAGCCCCAGCCGTCGTCTGTCCCGTCGCGTCGACATCGGACACTCCGTCGATGGCTCCTGCATGCAGGCCGTAGACGACGCATGCCCCGTCCCCGCCGGGACGACAGGCTCCGAAGGGGCTTTCGTCGATGCCGCGCAACAACTCGGCGGGCGTGAGCAGCACGTCGTGCATGCCGCTTACCGCCATCCCTTCCGGATGCGACCCCACCTTGAAAGACTCGGCACTGACCGAGCAGCCTCCGATGCCGCGGCCGAAACGAGCATCTGACGCACCCGAGCGCGCCGACAGCGCGGTGCCTGCCCACGGGTGCTGCGCACAGGCAGGAGCTGTGTCGCCCCAGGCAAAACGACTCGGTTGCTCACCACGTGCGGCCCGCATCCACTCTGCAAGGCTCGGGAGGCGTCCCGATACCCACGTGCAGAAGCGCTGTGCGTCCTGCCAGCTTACACAGTCGACCGGCGCCCGGTCCGCATCTGACTCTTCGAGCCCCGCGGCCTCGTGACATGAATCTTCGCGACAGATCCCTGCGGCAGCGCATTCTGCATACTCTGCACGTGTGACCGGATAGCGACTGATGCGGTAGGCAGGGATCGGCACATCCTTACGGATCGTTCCTTTCGCGAACCCCAACGTGACCTTTCCTGCGGGTATTGTGAGCCACTCTGGCTCCACCGGCCGTGCTGACGGTACGTCATCGCAGGATGACGAGAAAAGCACGATAAAGCCGACCCACACGGGCGCTTTGCGCAACTCAACGCACGACCGACGCAGCAAAGATTGCATCTTCAGCTCCACAAAAAGCAGCACGCCAGCCGACGAGGGGAGCGTCGGAGAGCATCCGGGACGATGGGGACAAGAGGACCCCCTTCACGAGCAGGTCGTAGCAGGGGCTCGGATCAACTGGTAAGCACCAGTCCGATCCGCCTCAGGGGACGAACACGCCGACATCTAACGTACTCCTTTGCGACCGTCAAAGGGCGAAACGATAATAGTGTAATAATCACCCCTATCGCATTGCTCCAAGGTAAGGCGCTGCGAACGGAAGCGGTCTAGTCAAGCTTTCGGATGACAGGTGCTCGACTGCGATGCGCCTTCGTGTAAGCGTCTCGAACCCTCCATGACACCACGCTCGAGCTCCTTCCTGTTGCTCGTCGCGCTCGCTGTTGGCGGCTGCGACACTGTGTATCTCAGCAAGCCCTCGCCATCGGTTGCGCTCTCCGCACAAGCCATCCTTCAAGGAAAGGACGCGAGCGCGGAGGGTGGCGTGGTCCATATCGAGCACGCGCTTAATCAAGATCGATGTACGGGCATCCTGCTTACGCCACAGATGGCACTGACCGCGGCGCATTGTGTCTTCGAAGGGAACGGGATAGCCCTGCTCGCTGCAGGCGGTTTTCGCGTCGGCACCGGCGCTTCTGTCGACACGCTCGAACGCCATGACGTCGCGGAGGTTGGATGGGCGGGCGGAGCCGATGACCTCACACTCGCTGCAGGGATCCAGCAAGGACTGGACGTCGCTGTGCTCGTGCTCGCCGAGCCGGTGGAGCCGTCGCTCACAAGCCGTCCGGTCGCCTGGGACTTCGCACCCACCAGCGCATCGCAGCTCTCGCTTGTAGGTTATGGCATCTCTTCGATCAGCAGCGGGGAGTCCGGGTATAAGCTCTCCGGTTCAGCCACGGTGGTCGGCTGGGACCGTGAACATGGCATCCTGGAGCTCGAAGGTTCGGGTGGCTGTCTGGGCGACTCGGGAGGCCCCGCCCTGACGAGCGCCGGCTCGCTTGTGGGCGTTATTTCGTCGGTCTCGATCGAGGGTAACGGCATGCCTTGCGCTGGCCGCACCTTCGTATCCACCGTGCTCAATCCGTTGCTGGCGGCCTGGCTGCGAGAGCTGCTGGACGCGCCGCTGCCTCTTGGGGACGCGGGCATGAAGGACGAAGTCGACGCTGACGTAGAGGAGCAGCCAGCCGAGCCACCACAGTCTTCCCCGAACCCTAGGGAACGCGATCCAGCGAGGTCCGAGCCGGCCCCGGCGAGCTGCACCGTAAGGCGCGGCAACGCGACACCGGGCACGAGCCTGCTAGCGCCGATCCTGCTCGTCGTTTTGAGCAGGGCCATGCGCCGCAGCAAGAACAAACAAAGGCCCCAACGAAGCTGAACAGTTCAACGGCTGGTCGCAGGCTAAGATCGACCTACCACTAAGGTCTAAGCGCCTCCCGGATCGCCGTGGACGCGCTCACAATCGCAGCATGCAACGCACCAGGCGCATCGGGAGCCCAGCGTCCAGCGTGCAGACCGGGCGCAGACGTTGCCACCTTAGCTCGCGCCGCAGCAGCGGGCGCAGCGCCCACCCACCACATAACACTTGGAATGTTAAGCTCGCGTCCAAAGCGCGCGAAGTCTTCACCGACGGTAATCGCCGGATAGCTGCGTACAGCAGCAGCACCGAGCACCTCCGCAAAGCGTTCTTCAAGGCGCGTCGACCACGCTTGGTCGTTCTCGCCCGCGGGTGTGTAAGGGTCTTGGATCGCGATAGTAGGTGGTTGGGTGGCCCCGTGCGCTTCGGAGATGCCGCGCGCCATGCGTTCGATCTGCGCGAGTAACGCTGCGCGCGCCTTGTCGCCATAGGAGCGAACCGTAAGTAGAAGTTTGGCGCTCGAGGGGATGATGTTATGGGTGCTACCCGCTTCAATCTTACCCACCGTGATCACGGCTTTTTCGCCCGGGGCAATGCGGCGCGACACGATCGTCTGTAGCGCCATCACGAGCTCTGCGGCCATCACCACCGGATCGACCGTCTCGTGGGGCCGCGCACCGTGTCCGCCGCGACCGTGTAGCTCGATGTCGATGGAATCGACGTTGGCGGTGATAAAGCCGCCTTTGATGCCTACGACGCCGGCGGGCAGATCGGCCGCATCATGCAGCGCAAAAGCGACCTTAGGATTACCGACTTCCCGCAGCACTTTTTGAAAGGTGCGATCCTTCAGCATCGCGAGCGCCCCTTCGCCCGTCTCTTCCGCAGGCTGCCCGACAAACAGCACCGTGCCTGCCCATGCGTCCGCACTTTGTGCGAGCAACCGTAAGGTTCCCACCGCTGCAGACATGTGTAGATCGTGCCCGCAGGCGTGCATGACACCGGGGGTCTGACTGGCGTAGGCAAGCCCCGTCTCTTCCCGCACCGGCAGCGCATCCATGTCGGCGCGATACAGCACAACGGGCCCCTTGCCGGCGGCTTTACCGCGCAGCACCGCCACGATGCCCGTGCCGCCTACGCCTTCGGTCACCTGCAATCCCAACGCGCGCAGCTCGGTCGCTAGGCGCTGCGCCGTGGCGCGCTCCTGACCTGAGAGCTCCGGATGCTGATGAAACCATCGATAGAGCGGCAGCACGGCTTGCACCGCCTGTTCCACTTCTTGTTGCATTTCGCTGGGCGCAGCTCGGGCCGCGGGGGGCAGCATGAGAGCGAGAGCGAGCGCGAGCAGCAACGTCCAGTCGGGGGTCATCAGGTTCGGCATCGCGCGTGAGGCTACCCCCGGTCGGGCCAACCTCCAACATGTTCATGGCCTAATAGAGCGTGCGCTCCGACAGCGGTGGTGGGGACCACTGATACAGCCAGGTCTCACTCAATGCGCGATTCTTCGAGCGTAGGTAGAGCCTGATATCGATCGGTTGGGTGCTGTCGTCTGTGGGTTTCAGATCGAACAACGCTCGATAACCGCTAATCGCCTCTAAGGGTCGCGCGGAGGTTATCTCTACTGCACCCCGCGACGCATGGATCACAGCTTCCACTTTCGCATCCTTACTCAAAGAAGCGAGGTTCCCTCCGGCGAAGTCCACCGCGAAGCGCTGCGAATAGTAAGTACGCTTTTGGCCCACTACCCCACCTAGTCCGACGCGCGTTGCTACGACGCGTGCGACCGTGGGCGCGATCGGCACCTTGCCTCCCCAATGCAAGCGATAGGAGAACAACAGTTCCTGGCCCGCCTGCGGTTTTTCCGCGGGATTCCAGAAGGCCACGATGTTGTCGAAGGTCTCGTCGTTAGTGGGTATCTCCACCAACTGCACTGCCCCTTGGCCCCAATCGGACTTAGGCTCCACCCATAAGCTCGGGCGGCGGTCGTAAAATACTCCGTCGTCCTGATAATGGTCGAAGTCGCGATCGCGCTGGATCAAACCGAAACCGCGCGGATTTTTGTCCATGTACGCGTTGAAGCGCAGGTTGCGTGGGTTGTTGAGCGGTCGCCAGATCCATTCGCCTCCTCCGGTCCACAGCGACAGGCCGTCGGAGTCGTGGATCTCCGGGCGATAGTCGTAGGCCATGCGGCGATCGTTCTCGCCCGTTTGATACATGCTTGTGCACACGCCGATGCCGAGGCGCTCGATCGCACGCCGTGGATACAGCGCCGCGTCGATATCCATAAGTAAGACGTCACCGGGCGTAATGGTAAAGCGATAGGCGCCGGTAGTGCTCGGTGACTCGAGCAGTGCATAGACGGTCACCGCGTCTTCGCCTGCTTTTGGACGCTCGAGCCAGAACGCAGTGAACGAGGGAAATTCCTCGGGCTCGTTCATGCCGCAGTTGATCGCAAGTCCGCGCGCCGACAATCCGTATTGAAACTCGCCGCCGACGGCACGGAAGTAACTCGCGCCTAAAAATGCCGCGATGTCGCGTTTCCAGTCGCTGTGAAAGTTGAGCCGGAAGCCCGCAAATCCCAGGTCCTTGGGCAGCTTGTTGGCTCGCAAACCACTCTTTCCGTAGTCGAACAGCGACGGGTCGTAGGAAAGCTCGCGCGCGACGCCATCAGCAAGCTCGAACATGCGAACCGGGTTCTTGAAATACATGCCGAGGTGAAAGAACTGCGCACGAAACAGCCGGTTCTTTTCCCGCGCCCAAAGCGCACGGTCTTTGCGAAATTGGATCGCTTGATAGGCGTCGTAGCCCAGCCTCGCCACGCTATCGGGTACCTCGTTCGCGTGGCTTACTTGAGGTTTATTCGAGAGCTCACGGGCGCGGCCTTTCAGCCAGGCGTAGTCAAAGGACTGCTGCTTGCCCACGGTAGTCAGGTCGAGCGCGCTCGCCGTCTGGGAAAACGCGAGCAATGCCGAGGGCAAACTGGCTGCTGCAAAAAGTGATCCGGCGCCTTCGAGAAACTGTCTTCGCTTCATTTCACCGCTGTTGTCGCTGGAGATTCGACGGGCTTTGGTTTTGCAGACCCTGCGCCACTCTGCAACGCCGCCATTTCGTCCCGAGCTCTAAGTTTTGCGGCCAGCGCAGGCTTGAGCGCTCAACCTCGAAGAAGTGGCGATAAGCTACCGCTTCCCCCTTACTTGTTCGCGCTCGCCAACGAGTCGTAGCGCAGGAATAGATCATAGTGAGCCCATGAACACCAAACCTCGCTCTGTTCTGCTCGCAGGCGCCACCGGCCTAATCGGTCGCCACCTGCTCCAAGAGCTGCTTTTGGACCCTACCATTGCAAGGGTTATCGCCCCCACGCGTCGTCCACTCGCGACCTCGCATGAGAAGCTAGAGAACAAGCTCGTAGACTTCTCACAGCTCGAGTCCGCACTCGCGGGACTGAGTGTCGATCAAGTGATCTGCTGTCTCGGGACGACGATCAAGCAGGCCGGCTCCAAACAACGCTTTCGCGAAGTGGACTATGGTTACCCACTTGCCTTGGCACGGCTGGCCAAGGCGGGCGGCGCTACCCATTACCTCGTGGTCACCGCCGCCGGCGCCGATCGCCATTCCCGTGTCTTCTACAACCGTGTCAAAGGTGAGCTCGAGCATGATCTCGAGGCGCTTGGCTTTGACGCGCTTACCATCGCGCGCCCTTCGCTTCTGCTCGGTGAACGCGAGGAGGTTAGGATCGCGGAAAAGCTTGCCGCCCCCTTCGCCCGCCTGCTGCCACTCAAGTGGCGCGCGATCGAGGGCGCCACGGTGGCAAAGGCACTCGCTCAGTTGGCGCGCGAGCCCGCACACGGCACGGGCAGTACGCGCAATGCACTCGGTACAAGGGTGGTCGAGTCGAGCGAGCTTGCTCGTGCAGGCGACCGGCCAGCGGCTGCAGGTTAGCGCCCGCTCAAAAGCAGCGAGCCCCCGATCGCACTGTTAGACATCGTGCGCACGATGCCTTAGTACAGCTCCCCAGAAGTAGGTGATCAGTCGATGTCGGGCGGGAGGGGCGGTTTTGTCAAAAAGTTGCCAGGCTCGAGCGTTGTGA
>JBBSJC010000472.1:0-6471 GCA_038257655.1 Polyangiales bacterium
CACCACGATGTGATGGGCTACCGCATGCGAGCGAGCCCGACGCGCAAGCTCCGAGCGCTCATCGTCTGTGAGTTCGAGCCGAATCGGGGTTTGCATCTCCATGCCCGCATACGATCACAACGCTCGAGCCTGGCAACTTTTTGACAAAACCGCCCCTCCCGCCCGACATCGACTGATCACCTACTTCTGGGGAGCTGTACTAAGCCCCCCTCGATGACCATGGCCTGGGCCAGTAGGTAGGGGCGCGAATAGTCGTATGTGGGCCGCTATTGAAAGAAGTCGCGCAATAGCTGCGCCACTTGTTTAGGTGCGCGTTCACAGCAGTAAGTCGTCTGTCCCAGGAGGGTCGCCTTCTGACCACGCTTCAACGCGCGGTAGCTCGGCTCGAGCAGGTGAAACACAGTGTCCTTGTCCCCTGCGAACACCAGCGTTGGCACCTCCAACGCCCGCAAGTCACGGTCGAACGCCGCCGCGTGGTTGAACACCGCGTGATACCCCTCGGTCCAGCGGGTGCCGGCGAGCAAGGTGAGTACCGCTTCGCGCTCTCGTAGCGCCAGTGACGCGTCTGGATCCTTTGAAAGGATGCGCTCCCATACCTGCCGTAAGTGTCCCCCGTCCTCACGAAGCTCCATGACTGGCGTCTTTCCGGCAAGCTCACGCGCACCTTCCGGCGTGAGCAAGCACGGACCTGACAGTGCAAGCTTGCTCGCAAGGTGCTGACGCTGCTGGAGCATCTCGACGGCGATGGTCGCTCCGGTGTGATGCCCGAACAAGTGGCAACGCTCGATTTGCATGCCGTCGAGCGCCGCCAGAAGGGCCCTCGCGTAGAGCGGAATGGTGCCCCGTTCATCCGGACGAAAGCTCGCTCCGAACCCTGGTGTATCCGGCGCGAAGATTGTGAACTCGTTGCCGAGCTCGAGCATCAGCGACTCGAACATTTCAGACGAGCTAGCGGTCTGGTGCAGCATCACGATCGGTGGCCCGACCAGATCTTCACCGGTGCTGCGATAGTGCACCTGTCCGAACGCTGTATCGACGTAGCCCTTGCTGATCTTCGGCACGCACGCCTCCCTCGGAATCTAGAATGGTAAGGGCGTATCGCCGAGCTCAACGCTCACCCACTTCAGCTCGGTAAAGTGCTCCAGGCTGTACTTACCGCCGCTGCGCCCGATGCCGGAGTAGCCGTAACCCCCGATCGGCGCCAATGCATCACTCCAGAAGCTGTGCGTGCCAAGGTGCACCGAGCCCGCGCGAATCCTGCGTGCGAGCGTCATGCCTTTTTGTAAGTCGTTGGTGAGCACGCCCGCACTCAAGCCAAACTCACTATCGTTGGCGAGCGCGAGCGCTTCGTCAGCGTTCTTGACCACGTAGACGCTCGCCACCGGACCGAACGTCTCCTCTGCGTGCACGGCGCATCCCGTGCTCGGGTTGAGGATCACGGTGGGCTTGTAGACGAGGCCCCTGTGCACAGCGCCACCGGTAAGGATGGAAGCGCCCTTCTCGATCGCGTCTTTGACGTGTCGCTCAACCTTCTCGAGCGCACGCGCGTTGATCACCGGACCGTAAGCTGTCTTCGCATCGCGCAAATCGCCGAGCGACAAACCCTCGCAACGTCGCTTGAGCGCTGCGCAGAACGCAGCGGCGATCGGCTCTTCGACGATGATGCGCGAGCCTGACATGCAGATCTGCCCCGCGTGCGAGAACGCGCCAACACAGGCCAGTTGGGCTGCTTTTTCGACGTCGAAGTCTCTGAGCACGAGCAGCGCGTTTTTGCCGCCAAGCTCGAGCTGCGTACGCTTCATCTGATCCGCAGCCACCATGCCGATCGCCCGCCCGACGTGGGTCGAGCCCGTAAAGGCAATCGCCTGAACATCGCGGTGACGCACGAGCGGATCGCCACAGTCTTGCCCGAACCCGGTAATGACGTTGAGCGCGCCCTTGGGCAGACCCGCTTCCATGATCATTTGTGCATAGGCCAGGGCGATAAGCGGTGTCTCTTCGGATGGCTTTGCAACAACGGAGTTGCCTGCCGCTAAGGGAAACACGGTCATCTTGGCGAACAGCGCAAGGGGTGCGTTGAAAGGCGAGATTGAAGCGACCACACCCATCGGCTCACGGAACACCATCGACACACGGTGGGGTCGATCGTTCGGGAAAGTGTCGCCGTACAAACGACGTGCCTCCCCCGCCGCGGTGCGCAACAGCTCGACGCCTTTGATCACTTCGTATTTGGCCTTGAGGACGGCTGAACCGCTTTCGTCGATCAGGAGCTCCATCAGCTCGTCTGAGCGCCTTTCTACGATGTCCGCGGCGCGCAACAGCACAGCTTCGCGCTCGCCAACGGGTAAGCCTGACCACGTGTCAAAACCAGCACGTGCGGCGCGTACCGCCGCATCGACGTCAGCGGCTCGCGCACGCGCAGCTGAGCCAATGGACGCGCCATCTATCGGCGCAAACACCTCGAAACGTTCACCCGCCTGGGCGTCGCGCGCTTCGCCCCCGATCCACAGCTTGCCCTTGATGGCGCTCGTCTTTGTCATGGCGCCTCAGATTCGCTCATCGAGCATGGATGCGCGCAACAGATAGGCGCGTGCTTTCACGGGATCGGCTGCCGCGGCCGCCATCTCGCGATTGCGTTGCATACGCTCTTCGCGGCCCTTGAGGGCCAGATCACGATAGTTGCGAGCCGTGCTCGCCTGCACCATTTCCACCGCAGCGCGACGCCGCGAAGCTGAGTATTGATCGAGCAGACTGTCCGCTCCGCCATGGAGTACCTGACCGAGTAATTTCCCGAGCAGGTGCGCATCGTGGATACCGCTATTCATGCCCATGCCGCCGGCAGGATTGTTGATGTGTGCCGCATCACCCGCGAGCAGCGCACGACCGACTCGGAAGGTCGGTGCCACACGCTGGTGCACACGATAGTAAGATGCCATGGAGATCTCAAAATCGACCGACCTGCCGATGAAAGCGGTCATACGCTCGCGCACGGCGCTCTCCATGAGCGCGGCCTCCGCGTCTTCATCAGGCTTGAGCCTAAATACGGTTCGCACGACCTCAGGCAGGTGCATGATGATCACCCACTCCTCGGGATCGTAGATGTACGCGACCAGGCCAATGCCTGGGAAGATCGCGTTGTAATCGATGTCCGCACCCACCAGCAGAAAGCGATCTTCATAGGTCTCGCCCTCCAGGATCATGTTCAAAGCTTCGCGCACCTTGCTCGCTCCGCCGTCGGCACCGATAAGGTAGCTACCTTCGAACGTCCGTTTACCCGCAGGCGTCTGGACGTCGAGCTCCACATGACCGCCTCGATCGCGATGCGTCAATACTTCATGGGAGAAATGGACGTTGCACAAGCCCGTCGCTTCGATGCGCGGTTTAATTAAGCGTGTGACCTTGTTTTGCGGGCACTGTAAACGAAAAGGGTAAGGTGTGTCCTTGGCGATCAGTGCATAGTCAAAGTCCGCCACGCGCTCGCGCGTCTCGCGCTCCCAGAACTGTAAGATGCGGACTTGCTTGCCGTGAGCGACAACGTCGTCGGCCACGCCCCACTCTGCGAAGTACTCGAGGGATGATGCGTGAAAGGTGCTGGCGCGCGCTTCATTGGCTAAGTCTTCGCCTTTTTCGAATACCTCGACACGGAAGCCCTGAGTGACGAGCGACGCTGCGACCGACAAGCCCACGGGGCCAGCGCCAGCGATAAGCACGGGGAGATCGCGATGGCTAGACATGTTCAACCTCTCGAACGAATTCATTTCTGAAGCGGCTTTTGGAAAACAAGCGTTGCCTTGGGCTCGCCGTGTACCGGACCGTCTGGGCCGCGGGGATCCCATGGCACGCGACGGTCTGCGACGGGCGCGACCTTATGCCCGTTTGCCGTCAGACAGCGCACAGCTTCCCCGTCGCGATAGAGCAACGTGGTGCGCGTGCGCGTGCCCGGGCCGAGCAGACGAATGCAGTCAGGCTCGGCATAACGCTGCCAGGCGTCGGTAATGTGCTTACCGCTATAAAACAGCACGCCGGGACCGCCGGAGAAGCCCACGTGATCGGGATCATCGGGGCCGAGCTTGGCAAAGTACAAGACGCCATCGACGAGCTTGCCTTGGAAGGTGCGCTGATGAAACGGACGCCCTTTGAAGGTGACGTTGGTCTGATGATAACTTTCACCATCGAAGTCGACGTAGACCAAGTTATCCCAGGGCGAAGCGCCTGGCGTACCGCACAACGAGTCCTCCGCGAGCGGCTCACCGGAAGGGGAGAACACTTCGCAGTGGTCGTGCCACACGCCGTTCATCAGCGTCAGCGTGTGTCCGACCGACCCCACCGAGAAGACCTTACTCATCTTACTTGGTTCCAAACAACGCCTGGCCTGCGCCGGTCGCCACCATTTTTGCGACTTCGAGTCGACCACGCTCTGCCGGGAAGGCTTGCACCAAACCCATCGCGGTGTCGCGTAGGGCACGCGCGTAAGGCAGCTTGTTGTCGGTGCCGCTCGTGCCGCACATCTTGAGCGCGCTTTGAGAAACACGAAAACATGCTTCAGCGACTTCACCCTTACACAGCCGCCACTGCATGATCACGCGGTCCTTGGACAGGATCGGCGTCTCACTGGCTTCGAGCTCGAGCTGACGACGCATCCACAGATAGGCCGTCTCGAGATCCACGGTCATCGTGCCGATGAGCTGCTGATGCATCGGGCTCATCGCGATCGATTCGCCGGTGTCGCCAAACTTCTGCGCGGTCAGTTGCTGAATCGCGGAGTCGTACACGGCTTGCGCGGCGCCCAAGTAGCAAGCGGTGCCCGCGAGCTGATTGCCAACGAAGCTGCCGCGACTCATCTGCATCATCTTCACAAAGCCGCCCACCAGCGCGAGCGCTTCATCGTCGGCCACGAACACGTCCTCCAGGATCAAGCCGTGCGTCGCCGTCGCGCGCATACCGATCGCGTCCCAGCGTGCGCGCTCTTTTACGCCTTTGGCCTCGCGGTCGACGAAGAACAGCGCGAGTCCATCCGCGGTTTCGGTGCCCTCTAGCTTGGCTGTGATCAGATATTGGTCGGCGATGCCCGTGGCACAGCCGAAGGACTTCACACCACTCAGCAACCAGCCGCCCTGCGTCTTTTTGGCTTCGGTCGAGATCGTGACCGCTGCCTTGGCGGACTTGTTCGACTCACTGGCGAAGTTCGCGAGCCACTTACCTTCTTTGCCCATGCGCGTCAGCACCTTCTCGGCAAAGGAGCGCACGACCTTTTCTTCGTCCTTAGAGAACAGGCCGGCATCGAGCGCTTCGAGGGCGAGTAGTCCGCGCGATGCGCTCGAGCAATGGAAGAAATAAGCGAGCGCCGTCGAGGGACAAGCCGTTCCCATCGCAAACGTGGCCGCTGCCATATCCCGCAAGCCTCCGCCAAGCCCGCCGTACTCCTTTGGGATGATCATGCCGAGCAAGCCCGCGTCACTGAGTGTCTTCACGTGCGGTCGATGGAACTCACCGTTTTGATCAGCTTCCATGGCGTGCTTGCGAAGCTCAGGCAGCACGCTTTCCACGCGCGCCGCACGCGCTCTCTCTTCCGCGCTCATCTGCTCGACGAAAAGCTCGCCGGTCAGCCTGCTCTCTTTATGCGGCGCATCTTTGCGCGTGCCGTCGTTTCGCGTGTCAGCCATGTGCTCTCACTTTCGTTCGGATATCTGAATCAGCGGCCCCTTGAAGGACTGTAGAAGCGCGTCGCGCGCCCCCTCGAGCGCAGGCACGCGCAGATGGGCATCAAGGAAGCTGCCCACGATGGCGCTGATGACGCCACGCAGCGCGTGCTCGTCTTGCAGGGGTGCGCGATCCAGAAACGCGCGACCTGCGGTCGGGTCCGAGGGATGGACCACGGTGAAGTGATTGGCGCCCCGTAAGATCGCCAGATAACGATCTCCCCGCGCGCCAGTGATCGCTTCGTCGAAGGTGCGACGGATCGGAGTATCAGGTTGGCTGTCTGTGCCGTAACGGACAGCACTCGAGACGATGACGCCATCCTCACTGCCGCCCAACAACAGAAATGGCATCTCTGAACAGATCGGTAAGATCGTACTCGCTGCAAAACCGAGCGCCGTCGACGCCGCCGTATGCGCCCCGTAACAGAAAGCCGCGCGTACTGCCGGGAAATAGCGTGGATCGGCACTGTGTAAGGCCACGCTGCCGCCGCCCGAGTGACCGCCCAAAGCAATGCGGTCGAGGTCCAACATGCCTGCAAGCGGCCCATCGCCCGAGTTTGCTTCGGCAAGTACCCGTAAGATCGGCGCGACCGCGGAGGCCGTCGGCCCCGTGCCGTAACTATCCGGTCGGCAGAACCTCAGGTCCATGCCGGGTGTGAGCGCCACGATCCCGGGCATCGTTTCCGAAACCCAGCTGACGGTCACGGCGACAAAACCGCGGCGTACCAAATCGAGCAGCAACCATTGATAGCGCTGGGGATCGCAGTTCACG
>JBBSJC010000473.1:0-6460 GCA_038257655.1 Polyangiales bacterium
GTCGAGCACGTCGGGCTCAAGCCACGGGTCGCGCGGATTTCCGCTGCGCGATTGGTAAATCATCTTGTACGAGGCGATGCCCACCTTCTGGGCCACGCGCGCTGCGGTCTCTTCCAGCTGCGCGACATAGGGCGACTCCTCGGCCATCGGCGCAGGAATGCTGTGAGCCGAGAACAGGACACTTGCTTGCACGCGAGTAGTAAGGTCAAGGCGAGACAGCGCTTGCGCGAGATGACAAGCGTGGGCCTCCATCACGCCTTCGCTGAGCCCCCACCCCTTCACGTAACGCACGGTGGGCGCGGCTTGGGCTGTTTCGGCAGCGATTTCTGCGCGCGCGGCTTCGACCGCCTGCATGTAACGTGACACCGAAGCTTCGGTCTCTTGCGCGGCCATGATCAAACCGAGCACTTCGTGAATGCCGGCCTCGCGGAAGCCGAGCAAGGCGTCCTTGATCCACGGCGTCCAGTGACGCATGCCCAACCGTACGTCGAGCTCGACGCCGCGCGCGGCAAGCTCAGCCTTGAGCAAGCGAGCCTGGTTTTGCGTGTGTTCGGTGATAGGTGAACGACCGCCGAGCAGCTCGTAGTGATGCACGACGCTCTCAAAGCGCGCCTCCGGCACAGGCCTGCCGGTGAGCACGTTGCGCAAGAACGGACGAATGTCCTCGGACTGATGCGGACCACCAAAAGCGATAACCATCAATCCGCGTTCGCGCGTCATCGCCTGCTCGTCTCGTGTACGTGATCGACAAGTACCTTGACTTGATCGACACTGGCTTCGGGGAAGATGCCGTGGCCGAGATTGAAGATATGCCCAGGCTTGCCCGCCGCGGAGGCGAGCACCTCACTTGCCCGGCGCTTGAGCTCTTCGCGTGGCGCGAGCAGAGAGAAAGGTTCGAGGTTGCCCTGGACGGCCTTGGCCCCGAGCCTCTCCCAGGTGGGGCCAAGCTCCATGCGCCAGTCGAGCCCGATCACATCGCCGCCGGCCTGCATCTGGTGTTCGAGTAAGGTGGCGGTGCCGGTTCCGAAATGGATCGAGGGCACGCTCTTATCGAGCGCGCCGAACAAACGCTGCATGTGCGGCTTCACGTAACGTACATAATCAGAGGGCGAAAGCGCCCCGATCCAGCTATCAAAAACCTGAATCGCGTCGGCGCCGTTTGCGACCTGAGCGTTGAGGTAGTCGATGGTGGCTGACGTGAGCTTGGTCATCAACACGTTGAAGGCCGCTTCGTCGTTGTACATGAGACGCTTGGTCTCGCGGTACTCCTTGGAGCCGCCGCCTTCGATCGCGTAGGAAGCGAGCGTAAACGGCGCACCCGCAAAACCGATCAGCGGCACATCCTTCGCAAGGCTTTCGCGCACCTGACGCACGGTTTGCATCACGTAGCCAAGGGATTCCTTGGCGTTGATTTGTTCGCTGACCGCGTCGATGTCCTTGGTTGTGCGCACCGGCTTGCCGATGGTGGGGCCGTCGCCCTTCGTGAACTCAAAACCGATGCCCAAGGGCTCGAGCACGAGCAGGATGTCGGCGAACAGGATCGCCGCATCGACGCCGAGCTGCGTCACGGGCAACAACGTCACCTCGGTCGCAAGGTCGGGTGTCTTACACAGCTCGACAAAGCTGACTTTGGCGCGAATCGCGCGGTACTCAGGTTGATAACGCCCGGCTTGGCGCATGAGCCAAATAGGCGTGTAGTCTGTTGGCTCACCGCGGCAGGCTTTGAGAAAGGCGCTCATTGCCGAGGATCTTAGCGCCTTTTTGCGGCGAGCACTTCACGAACCTGTCGGGCCGCAAGCAAGACCAGTTGCCCCATCTTGCCGTGCTCGGGCTCGAAATCCGGCTCGAGCTCCAGATTGCGCAGCGCCTCGGTGCAGCTCGGCCCGATCGAGCCTATGGCGCAGCGCAAAAGCGCCTGTCGCAGCGCCGCTTCGCGCCCATTGCGCGCCGCGACATCAAACAGGCTGCCGGCTTGGGGTCCCGCTGCGAACAGGATCACGTCGACCTCAGCGCGCACGATGGCGTCGATCACCGACAGGATGGGCGAAAGGTCTTCGGGCAGCTGCCAGCGATACACGGGGACCTGGGTCACTTGCGCGCCCTCAGTCAGAAGTGCCTGCGTCAGCTTTTCGTGCGGTACGCCGTATTGCTGCAGGGCGACGCGCTTGCCGGTCAGTGCGGTATGGGCCTTCAAGGCGTCCATCAGAGATTGCCAAGTGTGTGGCTCGGGGGCGACGACCTGAGGCTTGACGCCGAGCTCTTTGAGGGCGACCACGCTTTTGGGCCCGCGTGCGACGACCAGGATGGCGCGCAAGCGCTCGGCCAGCTCCTCTCGGTCCATCAGCGGTGCGACCAGCTCGACGAGCTTGCGATTGCCGGCGCCGGTGAGGACGAGCAGCGCGTCCACCTCGCCCTGGCGCAGGGCTGCCACAAACGAGATTAGCTCCGGCCCAAGCTCAAGCGGCGCCTCTACAATCGAGGGTGCGATCACCACTTGGGCGCCCTGCTTGCCGACAAGGCGGGTGAACTCTTCACCGCGGCGCGACTCGAATAGGGCGACCGTGAGACCGGATAGGCCTTTTGTGTTTTCCTCGAGCATGGCTCAAGCCTGGTGCGCAGACGGGCACGTCGCCAGCTGAAGCAGACCCTACATGGCGATCGTGGCGTCCATGCCCAGACCCAAGATCTGCGCGCGAATGGGAGCTATCAAAAAGATCGAGCCCGCCACGATTACGAGGCCACGTTTGCCAGCGAGCTTTTGCGCCCGAGCGAAAGCCTCACGTGGGTCCGCGACGGCGACGCCGCCGTACGCTTGGCACAAGGCTTGGGCGGGCTCGGCGCGCGGCGTATCCGGCGTGGCGAACACCACCGGATCCACCTCGGGCAGCAGCGTGCGCAACATCGTCGCGTGATCCTTGTCGCGCATGGCGCCGAACACCAACACCCGGCGTTTGTAGCGTTTAGCCAGGGTCTTGACCTGCTGCGCCAGGCTCGCGCAGGCTTCGGGGTTGTGCGCCGCATCGAGTAAGGTGCTCGGCGCGCCGGGCAAGAGTTCAAGGCGTCCTGGCCAACGCGTATGCGCGACACCACTGCGCAGCGCGCGCTCAGATATGGCAAAGACGGGGGCTTTTGGTTTGCTCGGTTTGCTCAACTGCTCGCGGGCGTGGCTCAGCTGATCGAGGGCGGCCACGGCACAGGCGAGATTGTCGCGCTGGTGCGCGCCTGCGAGCGGCAATGGCAGCTTCGCGTAAGTACGATCCTGAACTGAAACAGTGCAGCCGTCGTCCAGCTCGGACACGCTGAAGTCGCGGTCGATGCGTAGGTACGGCGCCTTACGCGCGCGAGCAGTGGCCGCGATCACGCGCAGGGCTGCCGCATCGCGTGTACCGACGACGACTGGCACCTTCGGCCATACGATACCCGCTTTTTCGCGGGCGATCGCGCTGACCGTCGGCCCCAGGCGTTCCTGATGATCGAGGGCGATGCTACTGATGACACTGACAAGGGGCTTGACTACATTCGTGGCATCGAGTCTGCCGCCAAGGCCGACTTCGAGCACGTTGATGTCACAGCGCAGATCGCGAAAGATTTCGAACGCCAGCAACGTGCAGGCCTCGAAGAACGTCAGCTCGGGTGTGTCTGAATCCTCGAAAAACGGCACGAGCTCACTGACACGCTGCGCAAAGCTGCGCTGCGTCACCGCCTTACCATTGACGACAAAGCGCTCAGTCATGCGATGTAGATGCGGCGAAGTGTACAACCCCGTGCGATATCCCTGCGCTCTCAGCACGGAAGCGAGCAACGACGCGACGCTACCCTTACCGTTTGTGCCGGCCACCAGAATGGCTGGCACAGCGCGCTCGGGATGATTGCGCAGCGCGAGCGCACGCTGGACGCGCGTTAGACCGAGCTGCACGCCGCGCGGGGCAAGCCCGTACAGATAGCGGGTGGCGCCGGCGTAACTCAGGACAGGAGGCGAGCGCAGCACCGAACTCAATCGAGCAGGTGCGACAGAATGCGTGCGATGTGCGCGCGCAGCTGACTACGGGGGCTTATCAGATCGATCATGCCGTGCTCGAGCAAGAACTCCGCGGTTTGCAAGCCCTCGGGTAATTTCTGGCGGATGGTATTTTCGCTCACGCGCCGGCCGGCAAAACCGATCATCGCACCGGGCTCTGAGATGTTGATATCGCCTAGGAGCGCAAAGCTTGCCGCCACGCCGCCGGTGGTCGGATTCAAGCAGACGCTGATGAACGGCATGTTCACGTCGCGCAGCTGACCCAGCGCCGAAACCGTCTTGCCCATCTGCATCAAGGACATCACGCCCTCTTGCATGCGGGCGCCGCCCGAAGCGGACAGTAAGATCACCGGCTGCCTGTGGGTGATACCGCGCTCGAACATGCGCGTGATCTTCTCACCGACGACCGAGCCCATGGAACCGCCCATGTAGCGGAACATGAAAGTGCCGAGCTGTACGTTGCGAGCTTCGATCTGAGCCTTACCGGCCAAGAATGCGTCGCGAACGCCGCTCGCCTTTTGTGCAGCCTTGATCCGATCGGCATAGCGCTTGCTGTCGCTGAAGCCGAGAAAGTCCTTGGGGCTGAGCTCCCGATCATACTCTTCGAAAGATCCGGGATCGGTCAGCAGCTCCATCCAGCCTTCACCGCTGAGCGCGTCGTGGTAGCCGCACTGCGGACAGACTTCGAGATTGGCGGAGAACTCTTCCGCCATCAGTGTCACGCCGCAGGTGTCGCAGCGTCGAAACAGGCCCGCACCCAGTGTGCGTTTTTCAGAAGCGACCTGATCCGGTCGGTTTTTGCTGAACCAGCCCATCGGTTTCCGTCCAGTGCTGCGCATCGGCTTGTGAGAGGCGAGCCGGCTGAGCAGTTAGCACCCCGCCACAATCACTGCCAGATGCCGACCTGATGCCTGTCCATCCCGCCGAAAAGAAAAGAAACGGGCCCGGTCTTGAAAGGTGCAGCCGGTTACGAAGTCAATCTGTTCAGTGACAACACCGGCGGCCTCGAGTTGCGCGCGCACCAGCCGGCATAGATCGACATGCGGCCGCGGCTCGCGCGGCATGATCACCGTGGGCTCGCCTCCTGCGCAGGCGGCAAGTTGCTGCGCTATTTCGGGGCTGACTTCGAAGGCTTCGCAGCTGATGTGCGGACCGACCGCGACCAGCAACGAGCGCGCTTTGACGTTGGCCGCCTCACACAGCGCCGTGATGCTGTTGGCGATCACCTGGGCCACCACGCCGCGCCAGCCTGCATGGACGGCGGCCACCGCACCCGTCTCTGGGCTGGCGATCAGAATTGGCACGCAGTCTGCGACACGAACCGCGACCGCTTGATCTCGTTTGAGCGACCAGACTGCATCCCCTTCGCGCTCGCGAAATGCAGCGACTGGCGCGCCCGGGTCCGCACCCTGAACGATGTTACCGTGCACCTGACTGACCTCGTACAGCGCGTCGATGTCGTAGCCGACCTCGGCCGCCAAACGGCGGTGGTTTTCCGCGACGGCTGCGGGCCTGTCGGCAAGATTGCGCGCGAGGTTCAGCGTGTCGTAGGGCTCCGCGCTCACGCCCCCGGTCCGCAAGGAAAAGCCGTGGCGAAACCCTGCTTGCTGTAGCTTCGAGGACCGGAGAACCAAGCTCACCCCGCTTGTCTAACACGAAGCGCTGGGATAGGAACCGGCAACCATGGGACTCCCTTTTCCTTCCGCCGAGTGGGCCTCGGCCTATCACCAGGCCATCAATCAAAACGCGCTGTATCAAAAGGCGGCGGCAAGCTGGGACCAGGGCGCCATCGCCTTTGTGTGCAAAGCAGAGCCGAGCCTCGGCCTCGATACGGCGCACGGTGTCGTGCTCGATTTGCATCTCGGACGCTGTCGCGGCGCGCTCTACACCACCGACGCTGCGCGCATTGCCGAGACGCCGTTCGTGATCGAAGCGAGCTATGCGCAATGGAAGTCGGTGCTGCGCGGCGAGATCGAGCCGATCAAAGCGATGTTGCAAGGCCAGCTCAAGCTCGCGAAGGGTCACCTGCCCACGATTATTCGTGACGTCGAAGGCTCCAAGCAACTCGTACTCAGCGCGGCTGGCGTCGATACCGAGTTTCTAGGCTGACATGGCATCTCCCGTAATCGAGCTCTTTCCCGGCGCGGAAGACAATCCGTTTGCAGCCATGATGGTGCAGCTCCTGCAGCAGAATCTGATCGACCACGCAGGCAAGCTCGCTGACTTTCAGACGATGCGCGGTCGGGTCGCGCTGGTCGCCGAAGACATTGACTCTGCGGTGACCTTACGCTTTGATCACGGCCGGCTGAGCGTGCACCGGGGTGTGCATGGCATCCCGGATCTGGTGTTGCGCGGTACGAGCGATGCCCTTGTGGACCTATCACGCATGCCGCCCGATCCGCGCTTTGGCTTTTTGCCAGACTTACGCTCGCAGGCGACGCA
>JBBSJC010000474.1:0-6459 GCA_038257655.1 Polyangiales bacterium
ACCTGGACGATTCGCGCGGCCGAATCGCCGAGCGGTCAGGGATACACGCCGTTTGAGGGCCAAGAGCTGACGGCCAAGGTCAAGCAGACTTACCTTCGCGGAAACCTCATCTACGATGATGGCAACAGCGTCGGGGCACCGATCGGACAATACCTCCACCGTCCTTACCGTTGAGCTAAGTCATGAAGCTTCACAACGTCGGGATCCAGCGTGACAGCGGCCAATGGGAAATCGAGACCGACGTAGTCGTAGTCGGCGCGGGTGGCTGCGGCCTGGCGGCCGCGTTGGCCTCGGCCCAAGGCGGCGCGCAGACCGTCGTGCTCGAAAAGATGCAGCGTCCCTTATCGAACACGGCGCGCTCGGGCGGAATGATCCCAGCGGCGGGCACGCGCTTTCAAAGCGCGGTAGGCATCGACGAAACGGCCGAGGATTTCGCCCGCGACATTCTGCACAAAAATCAGGACAGCGCCGACCGCGAGACCGTGCTGCACATGGCGCGCACCTCGCAAACACTGGTCGAATGGTTGGTCGACGACTGCGGCGCCAAGCTTGAACTGGTCGCGGACTTCAAATATCCGGGACACACACAGTTTCGCATGCACGCGCCGCCGAGTCGCACTGGCGTGGAGCTGATCACGGACCTCAAACAGGCCGTGCTGCGCCACGGCTACGCAGACCTCGTGGAAGGTGCGTCCGGCATCGGGCTGGTGGTGAACGCCCAAGGCCAGGTATGCGGCGCCATTGCGGACCAAGGCGGCACGGAGCTGAGGGTCAGGGCGAAGAAGGTGATCCTCGCCTGCAATGGGTTTGCCGGCAATCCCGAGCTCGTTGCTCAGTACTGTCCGGAAATCGCCGGCGTGTACTACTTCGGCGGCGAAGGCTCGACGGGCGAAGGTATTCTCTGGGGGCAAGCGCTCGGTGCCGGCCTGGCCTTCATGGACGGTTACCAGTGCCACAGCACGGTCGCTGTGCCGGGCGAGACGCTGATCACCTATGCCGTGGTGATGGAAGGTGGCTTCCAGCTGAACAAGCTCGGTCAGCGCTTCGCCGATGAAACCTCGGGCTACTCCGAGCATGCGCTCGCGATCATGAAGCAGCCGCCCTTGAGCGATGCGGACGACGGCCTGGTGCAGGGCCGGGTTTGGGTGATGTACGACGAACGAATTCATCAGATCGCCCTTGGTTTCGCTGACTACAAAGCGGCCTGCGAAGTCGGAATCGTCAAGCGGGCTGACGATATCGAACAGCTCGCGCGCACGGCGGGCATCGATGTCGCGCAGGCCAAGCGCACGTTCGAGGCCTATCAGGCGAGCGCACGGGGCGACAGTCCGGACGCTTTTGGTCGTACGGATTGTCGCGTCCTGAATGCGCCCTTTTATGGCGTCAAAGTCGCGGCTGCACTGTTTCACACCCAGGGCGGGCTGTCGGTCAACCGAGATGCTCAGGTGCTGCGGGCCGACGGGGCGCTCATTGCCAACCTGTATGCGGGCGGGGGCTGTGCTGCGGGCATCAGTGGCCATGGACCGGGTGGATACTTGAGCGGCAACGGACTGTTAACCGCACTCGGTTACGGCATGCTCGCAGGCCGACATGCCTCCCGATGCGTGCGCGAAGGAGTCTGAGCATGGGCGCCGACCTACAAAGCAATTACAAGGGCGTGTTCGATGGGGGCGTGGGATTCGGCGAGAAGCCGGCCGTGATCGTCATCGACTTCGTGCGCGCGTATACGACGCCAGGCGAGAAGCTCTACGCGCCGGACGTGGTCGACGCGGTAAAGCAGACGGTCGATCTGCTGGCAGCGGCGCGCGCCCAGCACGTGCCCGTGATCTACACGCGCGTGCTCTACAACACGAACGGCCTGGATGGCGGTATGTTCGTCAAAAAAGTGCCGATTCTGCGCACCTTTCTGGCAGACAACCCGATGACCGAAATCGTGTCCGAGCTGACGCCGGAACCCGGCGATACGGTGTTGATCAAGCAATACGCGAGCAGCTTCTTCGGCACTTCTCTCGGTGCGCTGCTGACGGCCCTGCGCATCGATACCCTGATTATCACCGGCTGCTCGACGAGCGGATGTGTGCGTGCGACGGCGCTCGACGCCTGCCAGTACGGCTTTCGCGCGATCGTTGCCCGCGAGTGCGTGGGCGATCGGCACCAGGCGCCCCATGAAGCCAACCTGTTCGATATTCAGAGCAAGTATGGTGACGTCGTTTCGCGGGCCGACGTGCTCGCATATTTCCAGAACCTGAAGTGAAGAGAGCCCGCCATGAAAGCACTCAATGGGATACGCGTTCTCGACCTGACTCACATGTTGAGCGGACCTTACTGTGCCATGTTGCTCGCAGACATGGGGGCCGAGACGATCAAGGTCGAGCCGCCCAACGGTGGCGAGGGCACGCGCAAGCTGCTCGCCAACGACGCTAAAAACAGCATCGATGGCATGGGTGCCTATTTTCTAACACTCAATCGCAACAAAAAGAGCGTGACCATCGACCTCAAGAGTGAGCGTGGCAGGGAGCTGTTTTACGAGCTGGTCAAGGTATCTGACGTAGTGCTCTACAACTTCAGCGCTGGCGTGGCGGAGCGCCTCAAAATCGACCACGGCCACTTGGCCCAGCTCAACCCGCGTGTGGTCAGCGTGTCGATCACGGGCTTCGGCGAAACGGGGCCCAACAAGGATGCGGTCAGCTTCGATATGGTCGCCCAGGGCACGGGGGGTGGGATGTCGATCACCGGCGAAACAGGCGGCCGTCCGATGCGCTCGGGCATCCCGATCGGCGACTTAGGGGGCGGTTTGATGGGCGCGATCGGTACCCTTTCGGCGCTGCAAGCGCGTACCGCCACAGGGCGTGGCCAGCACGTGGATATCAGCATGCAGGACGCTCAGATCAGCATGCTCAATTACATGGCAACCATGTACTTCTTGAACGGCGAAGCCCCCGGTCCGCTCGGTAATGGGCACTTCGTCCACGTGCCCTACGATACGTTTCCCACCGCCAATGGTTGGGTCATTATCGCGGTGATCACCGACAGTTTCTGGAAGAACTTCATGGGCATCGCCGACCTGCCCGAGCTCGACACGCCGGAGAATGAACGGCAGCCCGGGCGCTGGAAGAATCGTCATCTGATCAATCAGAGGGTAGCCGAGCGCTTTCAAACCAACACATCTGAGCATTGGCTCGCGAAGATGCGAGAGGCGCGCATCCCTTCGGCGCCAGTCAACGACTTCAACCAGGCTTTGCACGATCCGCACGTGCTCGCGCGCAACATGGTGGTCGAGGTGGCCCATCCGAATGGGCGCATGATGAAGCAAGTGGGTAATCCTATAAAGATGAGCGATACCTATGAGGATTCGTTTACGGCGCCGCCCCTACTCGGTGCGCATACGGATGAAGTGCTCACGCGACTCCTTGGCAAGCACGAAGCGGAGCTTGCTCGCCTGCGCAGCGAAGGAGTGATTTGATCATGACTGAGCAACTCACCATCTGCGATGTCGGTCCCCGCGACGGACTACAGAATCAGCCCATCGCCGTGTCCGCTGCCGACAAGCGTAAGCTCGTGGAGCTGCTCTATGGCGCGGGCGTGCGTTTCATGGAGTTGACGAGCTTTGTAAGTCCGCAGGCCGTTCCGCAGATGGCCGACGCAGACGAAGTGATGCCCGTCGCTGCAAGTTTGCCCGATCTGCGCGCGCTGGCCTTGCTGATGAACGAAAAGGGCTACGAGCGGGCACGCGCGGCGGGCACCAAGGCGATTACGATCGTGGTCGTGTGCTCGGAAACGTTAGCGATGAAGAACAATCGTCGCCCCTCACGGGACACGTTGGAGACGGCGCGCAAGCTCGTGGACCTCGCCAAGCAGGACGAATTGTACGCGCGCGTTTGTCTGGCAGCGGCTTGGCACTGCCCCTACGATGGGAAGACGGATCAGGGCAAGGTACTTGACTATGCAGCCGAGGCTTGGAGCATGGGAATCCAAGAGCTTTCGGTCGCCGATACGATAGGTCACGCGCACCCCTATGAAGTGCGGGACTTGTCGCGAAAGCTGGTCGACCGCTACGGCGCGCCGAATGTATCGGTACACCTGCATGACACACAGGCGATGGGACTCGCTAACGCTTTTGCCGCGCTCGATGCCGGCGTGCGCATGCTCGATTCGAGCGTTGGCGGCCTGGGAGGTTGCCCTTTTGCCAAGGGCGCTGCAGGCAATCTCGCCACGGAAGACCTGGTCATGATGGCCCACAACGCGGGCATGGAGACCGGCATCGATCTAGACAAGTTGTGGCATGTGGTCGAAGCGATTGAGCCCATGGTGCAAAAGCCCACGGGTGGCCGCAGTAAGACCTATTGGCTCAGCCAGCAGGCGAAAAAGCTCTCAGGTCTCACCCAACCCTAGACACGCAGCGAGTCAGATACACCCGCTATACCTTTTGGAGAGTTACATGCCGCAAGCAAAGATGGTCCGAGTTGCAGCAGTACAGTTAGGTGCCGGCGCTGACGTGAATGCGAACCTTGAGACAGCGCTGCGTATGTTGGACGAGGCTGCCAAGGTCAAACCTGACCTCGTGGTCTTGCCCGAGTTTTCGAATCACCTGTCTTGGTACGAGAACAAGCAGCACTGCTACCAAGTGTCGGCGGCGCTCGATGGCTCTTGGCTCCGCGCGATCTCCAACAAGGCCAAGCAGCACAATATGCACATCGTCGTCAACGTGACCCTGCAGCGTCCAGACGGCCTCGCCACGGGCACGAGCCTGCTGTACGGGCGTGACGGTAAGCTTTTAGCTGAAAACGATAAACAAGTGTTGATGGGCCACGAGAACGACTTTCTTGAAAAGGCGACGCGGCCGGGGCCTATCGTAGAGACCGATGTCGGGCGGCTTGGCATGTACGCGTGCATGGACGGAGTGATCAACGAAACTCCGCGCGGTCTCGGCCTGCGTGGTGCGCAGATCCTGTGCAACAGCCTCAACTCGTTTGCGCTCGATGAAGCATCCCTGCACATACCGGTGCGCGCGCCTGAAAACCGCGTGTTCATCGTCGCTGCAAACAAGGTGGGCCCGCTGATTCCTGAGGCGTTGCTCGAGCCCGTCAGTCAGGCGACGAGCATTCCCAAACAGTTTTTGTTCGGCGCCGGCGAGAGTCAGATCGTGGCGCCCGATGGTAAGGTGTTGGCGATGGCTTCCCGAGATAAGGACGAAGTCGTCTACGCAGACATCGACCCGAGCTTGGCTGACGTAAAGCTCAGGCCCGATGGTACCGACGTGTTCAAGTCGCGCAGGCCTGCGATCTACGCAGCCTTGGCTCACAAGCCACCGGTCACGCGTGAGTACAGGATCGGCGCCGAGTCTTCATTGGTGGCGACCTATCAGCCGAGCGCAGTCGGCGAAGCGGCGATCGCAGAGGCCGCCGATGCCGTGCGCGACGCTGGCAAGCAAGGCGTGCGCCTCGTCACCTTACCCGAGATGTTCTGCTTTGCGCAGGGACGCACCCACGATCCCGTCGCGGGCGCGCTCCTGTCCGAGCGTGCGATCGAAGCATTGACCAAAGCCTGCAAAGATGCGGGCGACATCTGCGTCGCCACCAGCTTGGTGATCAAGGAGCAGAGCGGCCTTTACCACTCGGGCGTCCTGATCAGCAAAACCGGGATCCTGCTCGCCCAAGGTCAGCTACACCGCAGTGAGCGTCATCCGTGGTCAAAGCTTGCGGATGCGATCAAGATCGAGCCGTTGTCCTGGGCGCGCCTTTGTCTCGTGGTCGGCGATGATGCGATCTATCCCGAGACGTTCCGCCTGGCCTCGCTGCAGAACGCCGAGGTCGTCGCGCTCCCATTCACGCTGCTCGAGCGCTGGGAGGTCGACACGGGCCTGCTGGAGCGCAGTGCAGAGAACCGCTTGTGCCTGGTAGCAGCCACGCGGCCCACGTGCTTCGGCGCGAGCCTTACCACGACCCTATGGGAGGACTTCACGATCATGACGCCCTGGAAGACGCGACCCTTCGATGGGCACATCTCCTATCCCGTGGTCACGCGCGCGAGCGCGCACGCGGGTATGTGTATCAGCACGATCCATCCGGCTCACGCGCAGAACAAGTTCGTGTCGAAGAGCACCGACGTTGTCGACGGCCGCCCATGGCAGCTGATCGACGCAATCGTCAACTAAGTACAGGTCGCCAGAAGTAGGTGATCACTAGGGCTGCCCGGACGTTTTCTCCACGTGGGCGTGAGCGTTGTCCTGGTCGTGAGCCTTGACGGCGACGGCGACGGCGACGGGAGCAACTTCGGTCGGCCTTGGCCGATACCTTGGTATGCTCAGTTTTCAGAAAATGGATGTGTATCGATGCTCCATCGAATTTGTGGCCATTGCCGTGGAAGTGGGCGGAGCGATACCCCGCGGTCACGCTGAGTTACGCGACCAGCTTCGACGCGCAGCATTTTCCGTTCCGCTCAACATCGCGGAAGGAGCCG
>JBBSJC010000475.1:0-6458 GCA_038257655.1 Polyangiales bacterium
CGAGCGCGTGCCGCTCAGCGCAGCCGACCAAGACGCTGCGCTAGTCGCGTGCTTTTACTTGTGCAGCTTCGCCCGCGAGGTTTGAGCCGGGCTCGACGCAAATCAGCCGTACGCGGCCAGTCGCGACCAGCTCGCCCGCTTCGTTATGGATGTTCGCTTCCCATAGCTGTGTGCGGCGGCCGCCGACTAACGGACGGGCGGTCGCGCGCAGCTTGCCAGTGCGCGTCGCCTTCAAGAAGCTCGAATGATTGTCGACGCCAACGACCATCTTACCGTAGCGCGAGGCCGCTAGATGCCCGCCTACCGAGCATACCGTTTCGATCAGGGCGCAGTACACGCCACCATGGACGATGCCCATTGGCTGCTGGTGCTTTTCAGTCGCGACCATCTCGACGATGACTTCGGTCTCGCTTGCTGCGATGAAGTCTAGACCGAGCTCCTTGTTCCAACCGAAGATGGAGGGACCGAGCGGTATTCTCGTCGTGTTGATCGGCTGATTGCTCATCGCGCTTCCTTCTTCTTGGGGCCGAGATGCGCCCATCTGTAGCTGGTGCCTTATCCGATGACAGTCAAGTCACGGTTCACGCGCTATTCCGTAGCGAACGAGCCTGCGGTACAGGGTATTACGCGGGAGCCCCATGTTTTTTGCAACGCGACTGATGTTCCAGCGTTCCGCTTCGAGCAACGAGAGCAGACGCTCGGCCTCGCGCTGTTCGTACTCTTGACGCGAGCGCGACTGCTTGGGTTTGCCGGCATGGCTACGATCGAGGCCTAGATCACGCGCGGCGATGGTGGTGCCCTCCGCCATCACGCTGGCCCGCAGCAGCGTATTTTCAAGCTCGCGCACATTGCCGGGCCAGGTATGTGCAAGCAGCGCACGGATTGCGTCCGCCGCGAGCGTTTTCGCGCCTTCCTTACCTTCCGTTGATTCCAGCGCGCGGCGCAACAATAAGGCCTCCGCGATCGGTACGATATCTTCGGAGCGCGTGCGCAGCGGCGGCAGAGTCACATCGACCACCGCCACGCGATAGAAGAGATCCTCGCGAAACGCGCCTTCCTTCACGCACTCCGATAGGGGCCGATTGCTCGCGCAGACGATGCGCACGTCGAAGGCGGTGGCACGCGTGGCCCCTACGGCCCGCACCTCACGATCTTGTAGGGCACGCAACAGCTTGGCTTGCATCGACAGCGTCAGCTCCTGCAGCTCATCGAGAAACAACGTGCCGCCCTGGGCTGCCACGAACAGACCAGGCCTGTCTCGATCGGCACCCGTAAAAGCGCCCTTGACCACCCCGAACAATTCAGACTCGAGCAGGTTCTCGGGCAGAGCCGCGCAGTTGAGCCCTAAAAACGGCTGCGCTTTACGCTGACTGTTGAAGTGAATCGCGCGCGCGACCAGCTCCTTGCCCGTGCCACTTTCGCCCTGAATCAGAATACTCAGGTCGGAATCGAGCACGCGATCGAGCACCCCCAGCACCTCGCGCATGCTCGCACTGCGTCCGACGATCTGCGAGTAATCGTAGCGCGACTCGAGCGCGTCCTGACGCTTCTCGAGCTCTGCTTCGAGCCGCACGATCTGCTGGGCCTGACCGGCCGACAACGCTTCAACGCGCAGCTTTTCCTTGGCAAGCTCTCGCGTTCTACTCTCGAGCTCCGATACTAAGCGCGCGTTGGTCAGCGCCACAGCGACTTGGTCGGCAAAGGCGATTAGCAAATCCAAGTCCGCTTGCTCGAAGCGTGCGCGCTGCAGACGCGTGTCTAGATAGAGCGCTCCCAGCACGCCACTTGGAGAGCGGATGGGTACACACAACACGGACTTCAGCCGCATGGCATGCACCGAGGCCTGCTGCGCAAAACGCGTGTCGCTTGCCGCGTCCAAGGTCAGTAATGGTTCGTCACTCCCGATCACCCGCTCTGCGATGCTGCGGCTGAGCTTGAGCTCTTCGCCTGCCAGTTGTTTGCGATCGAAGTTGCGCGCCACGGCCACTTCGAAGCCCGCTTGGCCGGGCCGCACCAACAACACGAAACCGCGTTCGGCAGAGGTAATCTCCGTCGCGGCATCGATCGCATAGTCCAGCACCGCGCGCACCGAAAGCGTGGAATTCAGGCGTCGATTCAGCTCGAAAATGCGGCGTAGATTGAGTGAGGTGTGCGGCTGCCCCGGCTGAGACTCCGTAAGCTCGCGACGCAGCGGCGCACGCCAGGGATGGGCCCAGAATGCATCGCGCGCGCTCGGGGCGAGATCGAGTGCAATGCGCTCCCACAGGCGCAACGCACGCTGGTGATGGTCGCGACTCAAGGACTGCGCCGCTGCCGCCTCGTAGATCTGAAACAGCACCGTGTGCAGTCCTGCCACGAGCGGCTGAAGGCGCGCGGCGCTCGCGAGCACAAGCTCCTGTTCAAGGCGTGCCGCGGCCGCTTGCCCCTCTCCAAGCGCGAAAGCCACGCGACCAAATAACGTTGCGACCCGCGCGCGCAAGTCCGGACTGCCCAGCGCTTCTGCCTGCTGCAGCGCCTGCTCTGCATGAGCGCGCGCCGTGTCGCCATTGGCGCGGCTAGCGCCGCTATCGACGCGCTCAGCGCCTGCATCGACGCGCCCAGTCTCCGCCAGCGCAAGCAATGCGAGCGCTTCCGTGAGCTCGCGGCCTAGGCCACGCGGCGCAAGCTCCTGCACGCAGGCCAGCAGCCGGTCCCGGGCTTCGCCATGCTGCGCACGCACCAGGCAAAGCTCAGCTGCGTACAGGCGGACAGTATAAGACAAGGCCGGCGTGAGACCGCGATCTGCCTCCAGAAAAGTAAGGTTTACCTGGGCCCGCTCGAACAAGCCTAGCTCCATCGACAGGTTGGCAAGGTTTGCGCGCAGGGTGCGCACTGCGCCCTGTCGATCGAGAGCCACGGCCAAGCGCAGGCCACGCTCGTAGCTTTCGAGCGCACTGCCCAGGGCCCCTTGCATCTCGCGCGCGGTTCCCAGATGGGTAAGCGCGTTGACCAACAAATCATCATAGCCGTGTAGCTCAGAAAGCGCGCGCACCCGCTCTGCGCTCTCGAGCGCGCGGGCCGTGTCTCCTGCGCGAAACGCGACGAAACTCTGGAACGCAAGACAGCGAGCCTGCGCGCGCGGTGCGGCGCCTTCGTGCAGCGCGGCGGCCTCGGCGATGTGCTCGAAAGCGGCCTCGTGCTGCCCCAGGTAGGCCTCTGCGGTCGCGAGGTTCTCGAGCAGGCTCGCGCGCAGGCCCTGGTTCTTGCTTTGCGTCAGCGTGCGAGCAGCCAATTCGGCTGCCTGCTCGTAGGCTGCCACTTTGAGTAAAGCGCGACAGCGGAGCTCGTTCAGCGCAGGCTCCTGGCGTTTGCCTTGGATCAAGCTGCGCGAGAGTCGCTCCGCACGCCGTACCTTACCAATAGTAAGATATACCTCGACCGCTTCTCGGTAGATAGCCACGAGCAGGCGCGCTGTGGGCCGCGTCTTGCGTGCCGAAGCAAGTAGCTGCAGAGCGAGCCCGGGCTCTGTGCACAGGCGCGCTACCCCCGCAGCCTGCACGCATAGGGCGGGCGAAAGCTTGCCGAGACTCAGCTTCACAAATGGTAAGAACGGACGTGGCGTAGAGAGTGCCAGCGCCGTATGCGCTTCAAACAGCACGGCCGCCTCCGTAGGCTTCGAAGCCTCGCTCAGGTGCACAAGTCGCGCAGCCAGGGCTTCGGGCCGCGGGTCTCGCTCAAGCTCCCGTGCTGCCTTCAGTCGGAGCTTGTGCACTAGCTGCTGGGGACACGCCGCAAGCAGCGCAGGCACGTCGGCTCGGCGCGCTAACACGGCATGGTCGTGCTCGCGGCGCACCAGCTGCAGAGCAAAGAGCCGCGAGGGTAACTCGTGGCTGGAAATCGGCGGGGCCGCGAGAATCGGGTGTTCAGATTGCAGCGCAAGGCGCACCAGCGCCTCGCTTTCGTGCGGGTCAAGTTGCTCGACGACGCGAGCTAACGTTTGCTGATGGGAAGGTACGCCCGCTGCCTGACCTGCCTGCAGATCGCTCACCCGCATACGACCTGCAGCAAGCGCATCGAGCGTCTCTGCCATGTAAGCAGGGTATCCCCCCGTGTGCAGCGCGAGCGCCTGGAGTGCACTGCTTGGTATGCAGCCCCTGGACCATTCCTGCAGCGCGGCTTCCGACAGGGGTAAAAGCGCAATCGACAAGCCTGACTCTTTCGTTCCAGAGGGCGCTGGTTCCAGTGAGGTGATGAGAAAGCAGACACGGCTCTCTGCAGAAAGATTGCGCAACACCAAGGTGAGATCGGCCGCGCTTCGAGCATCGAGCCTTTCAGCGCCGTCGAGCGCGATAACGCAGGGACAGGCGGCGCGTTCCAGCGTGCGAAGCGCGGTAAGTAGACCTTCCGCACCCGCTGCGACCTCGACGCCCGTGGCACGCGCCAGTACGTTTCGTAAACACTCAGGTTGCGTGCCCCGTACCTCGTGGACCGCAACGCGCGACTCGAGATCCCAGCAGAGCTCGCGCCACAGACGCGTGCGACCGATACCTGAGGGCCCGTGGATCCATACGTGGCGTGGGCCTGTCACATTGGCGAAACACGCGGCCATGCATTGAGCCGCAAGCTCCCGTTCGCGACCTCGCCCGACCATGCGCGTCAGCGGCGAAAGCCGGGTCAGGAGCAGCTCACGTCGCACGCCCAACGCCGACAGTAGGTCGGACACGGCGTGCATACGCTTAGCCGGATCGGCGGCGGTGAGAAGCTTTACCAGCCGCGCATGCTGCCCACCTGCGCCAAGCTCGCCCAGCATCACGCCAAAGGCGTACAAGTCCGCGCGTTCATCTGCAGCTCCCCCTGCGAGCAGCTCTGGCGCCATGTAATGCGGCGTGCCGCTCGCTTCGCGCATCGCCGCACCGAGGGGGCTCGCACAGCCGAGGTCGATCAACACACCGCGTCCGTCGGGCGTGCAGAGCACGTTGTCTGGTTTGAGGTCGCCGTGACGCAGGCCTAACGCGTGCAGAAACGACAGCGCGTCGAGCACGTCGACCAGGGCCGGCATCACCGCTTGGAAGCCTAGCGTCTTCGCCCGCTGCGCAAGCGTGCCCCCTTCGATCAGGTCAGCTGTGTAGAAAGCGCGTAGCTCGCCATCGAGGGTGTCGCGTCCAAAAGAGCGCACCCGGATCAGGTGTGGGTGTACAAGACCGCGCAAGCGCTCGAACTCCGCCACGAACGACGTCTCGAGCGCGCGTCCGGACAGCAGCTTGAGCGCGACCTGAGTGTCATCGAGCAGATCGTGTGCGCGATAGGTCGTCGCCATCGCGCCCGAGCCGAGCGGGGAAACGATGCGATAGCGTCGTGCGAGCAGTCGACCGCTGGCGAGGAGCACTCCCTACGGTGTCACATGGAACGAATTGGAACAATATGGAACAACTTATCACTCCAGAGAGCAGAGTGTGCAATGGCGTAGTATGGCGTGTAATATCAACATTTTATCTCCAAATTATGGAGCGTGCGATAGGCTGGCACCGCGTTTGCTCTATGGAGGCTTTGGAAAACTAACGCGGAGACTTCCCATGGATAAAAACTGGCTTTTGATTTTTGTGCTCGCAGCACTCGGCGGAGCCTGCGGCGATAGCGGGAACAACGACACGGCGGCCGATCAGAGCAAGCTCAAGCGAGACGCGCGAGCGCGCCTGAGCTCTGGCAGCGTAGCGTCGTCGAGTGACCCATGCGCTAACAACTCTTGGTACGAGGATGGCGAGTGCGACGCCTGGTGTCCCGAAGGCGATAGCAGCGACTGCACGGATGGCGACGGGCCTATCGTGTGCGCGTTGTTCTTCACGGAAGCAGACGGTAAGTGTGACCGCGATGATCCCTGCGGCCCGGTGCAAGATGCAGACTGCCAAACATCCGGGGGCGGTTCGGACGGCAGTGAGCCCGTGGTCTGCACGGCCATCCATTTCGAAACGAATGGTAAGTGCGAGGCGGCCAAGGGTTGCGAACGATCGGATCCGGACGACTGTGCCGGCGACCTCGCCTGCCCTGAAATCTGGAGCCCTGCCGATGGTGTTTGTGATCGCACAGACCCGTGCGGCACCGCCACGGACGAGGATTGCGCCGGTCAGTCAGAGCCGGGCGACCCAGGCACCGGCATTGCGTGCATTGAGATCGCATACGCGACCAATGGTCAGTGCGAAGCCGCACCGGGCTGCGAGTACACCGATCCAGAAGACTGCAGCGATGACGGCGACGGTCTCGTGTGCCCCGCTGTGTACCGCGAAAAGGATGGTAAGTGCCCGCCCGACGATGCATGCGATCCTGATTGTTGATCACCTACGCCTGCTAACCTGCGCATGAGCGCGGGCTGCGGGTTCGTTTCGTTTGGAGAGAACATCATGGGTACCAGCTCGAAAAGCTTTCTGCAGTGTGGCGCACGAGTCGTAGCGCTCGTGACCTACGCCGCGCTCAGTGGCTGCATC
>JBBSJC010000476.1:0-6457 GCA_038257655.1 Polyangiales bacterium
CGAATTCGTCGCCGCCATCAAGCCATACGGGGCCGCCCGAAAGGAAGTTGAAGCGATCTGCAAGCGGCTCGATCGTGGGGTCTGCAAACAGGCGCACAGCGTCTTCCGGCACGAGATTCTCGCGCGGGAAAAGCGACTCCATGAACTCGTACACCACACCATCCGCAGCTTCGATGCTCGACTCGAACATCAACACGTCGTCTGCCTCCGCGTACTCCACCGAGCGCACCCAGGAGCTTCGCACGGGGGGAGCTGGCGCATCCGACACGCTCGTGGCGAGCGCAGGCGACGCCTGCTCGATCAGGATGGTGACCCAACGTGCATTGCGCTCTACCACCCTAAACTCGTGAAGTAACCGTTCGGGATGGTTGAGGTCCGATTCGAATAGGGAGGACTGATCCTGGACGAGCCTGAGGCGGTCTCCTGCGTCTTCAAACGTTGCGAGGATGTGGCCCAGCGCATACGTGCTGTCGGCGGCCTGGGTCACACCGTCGTTGATTCCGGAATACTGCAGGTCGCTCCCGTAGAGAAATGTGCGGTCACGGATGGCTGCAAGAGACAGCGTGACGCGCCCGACTGGTGTGACCGCCACCACGAACCCACCCGTAGTCTCTGAGTCCGCACAGCTTCCTGCGAGACAACTAAGCAGCGCGATCAGGACCGCGACGGCGTAGCCCGTGACCCCCAGATCGACTCGCACCTGATCTCGATCTTTTCCAGGGACTTGCGGCATGGACACGCTCCAAACGGTTAGAAAGCGCTCAGCTCTAACACTATTCGCTGCGCCGCGCAGCCACGTGGTCGCGCGCTAGATCGTTGCACTTCGCACCCCACACCCTGCGCCGGTAGCACTGGCACATCATCGTCGACTAAGGTGCTCGCACCTGGCCCGGACGCTTGTTGATAAGGTCCGATGCGGTGGTTGCGCTGATTTCGAGTGCGCGCGCCACCTGCACTCGCGTTAGATCAGGTGGTGGATAGAGCCGATGGAGCTGAGGCGCGGCATGCGCTGTGTATCGGCAATCGGCGCCCGGTTGCTCGGAAAGCGAATCGACGTACTCCGTCCCGGCTTTTTCTTTTCTTCCGCCCGAACTTTTTCTTCCGAGCTTTTTTAAAAAGCCTAGTCGTCTCGCACCTTGAGCAGGTGTCGGAACCTGAGGATCTCGTCATGCGACGGGTTGCTCGCGAGCCCGATACGCATGGAAATGTTGCTACCTTCCTCGCCCCAGGGCCACCACAGTCCGAAGATCAAGAGGCCATCCACGGACTCGGTGGAAAGTAGGAACTGACCCGACCTTACCCCCCCCGTATCGGATGCAATCTTGGCGACGTTGGCGGGGGCGGTCGCGATGCTTCGCGCATCCCAGATGTTCGGGAACAGATCCTTGGCCGCGCTCCAGCCTTGCGGCGCCATCCCCAGAGAGATCGTGGACGCAAGACACCCGGAGCGGTTATCCCAGCTCCAGCCGCCGGCCGGCCAGACGCTCTGAAATGCGGGCAGCTGGCGAAACAGGGAATCGCGGTTCGAGTCTTGCGAGATCAGCATCTTTACCAGTATGCCCTGGGGTCAAGCCTTGACCTAATCAGATCGGGCACAGCATCTGCACGAAGCGCTCGACGTCCGGTTACGGAGCGTGCCTGCAGAAAGGCGCTTGTCTCGCTCAGCCCACGCGCGTCATGCGTGCACTCGGAAAGCCGGTAATGGGCGCAGCAAAGGAAAGCCTTGGCATCGGCGCGCTCAAGCAGCGAGAGGGGCAGGTGTCATCGGGGGTCAGATGTGGGGTCAGGTGTCGGTCTACGGTGTGCGCCAAGCAAAGCTTGGATCGAGGGAAAGGAAGTGGATCGTGTAACACAATCGGAAACTCGATGATGCTACCCGGCGGGTGCAAATCCCGCCCGAGCGAAGCCTAGCCAGCAGCTCGGTAGCGAGTGGTGCGTGGACGTCGGTGACGCCGGCCGCGAAGCGTACACAGCGAGCGAGCGGGCCGCGCGAGAGAAGCCCGAAATCCGACAAATCATCGTGGATGCCGATCCGTTACCGTACGGCGAAGGCCACACGCCGCTCAGCGCACAGGCGAGGTGAGCAGCGGTCCACCGGGGTCTGAGAGATGGTCGCGCTTAAGCGCGCCGCTCGCGATCGGCACGACCGTCGCGATCATCTACCGAGCGCCGCTCGGTTGGGGGCTGGCTTGGGCAAGCGTGTACGTCGCACCCCCTTGCAGGGCTCGTCTATGTGCTGCATCGCATCATGGGTCAGTGAGCGGCACAGGCGAACCTTTCACGGCGTACTCCAAGAGCAGCACATCGCGCCGCTAGACCTTGCTAGATCGTAAGGTCAGATCGGCTTGACATAGAAGGCCGGGCGCAAGCGGGGAGCCGCTGCCGAGGAGCGCCACCGCCGCACAAGAGGATGTCGTTGCCGGGCTCGGCATTCAGAGCCTGTACGACCTCGATGGATTGCTCGGCGATCAGCAGCACGAGCTCTTTGTCAGAGGGGCCCTCGTCGGGTAACACTACGCGGAGATGGACGCGCGCACGCTGCACCGAACAGAGTACCGGCAGCACTTCGAAGCGGCTCGCTGAACCAGCGGGTGACATTGCTACCGAGAGCTCCTAGTGGGCATGGGGTAACTGGGTGGGGCCGCTAGCTCGCATGAGCTCGGTGCGTTTCCTTGAGCTGCGAGCTCGTGGCGCATGGCGTCGACGATGATGTCCGCGCGGGTGCGGCGCCCGCTGATCGGGCGGCGGGTGACGGCGAAGAGGTCCTGCGCGGGCAGCTCGGGATGTGGGAGACGAACGAGTGCTTGCAACTCTGAGTGTGGGCCCACGGCGCGGGGAAGCACGGCTAGGAGCTCGCCGCGGGCGCAAAGCTCGCTGGCGTCGCGGACGCTGGGAGCGTAAAGGGCGACCTTGCGCGTCAGCTCGCGCGGCCAGGGTGAGCATCCGGCGTTCTTGGCGTGGCTGACATCGCTCGTGAGCGCCACGAAGGAATGCGCGAGCACGTCACTGACACTCACGTCGCTCCGTGCTGCGAGCGGATGCGAGGGCCCGCAGTAGACGTCGTGATGCAGCGTGCCGGCGACGGTGATGGCGAGGTGCCCCTCGCGAGGCGGCTCGGTGACGAAGGCTACATCGAGCTCGCCGCGAACCAGCATGGCGGGCACGTCGGCGCACCAGTGCGTGTCGACGTGCCCGACGAAGCCGTGCTCGCGATGCAGCGCGGCGAGCACGCGCGAAAGGCAGCTCGCCGCGTGTTCGCCCTCGCACAGCACACCTGCCACACCCTGCAGGCCCTCGTCGCGCGCTAGAGCGAGCCCGTCATCGACGGCGCGCATCGCTCCCCTGACCGAGTCGAGGAGAGCTTGTCCCTCGCGTGTGAGGCGCATCTTACCCCTCGTGCGATCAAAAAGCGCGACCCCCACCTCGCACTCGAGGAGCTTGACGGAGCGCGACAGCGCCGAAGGTGTCACGTGCAAGTGGCGGGCGGCCTCGTGCACGTTTTCTGTCTCTGCCACAGCGCGAAACGCCGGTAGCCAGCCCCAAAGTGCGGTTAGTCGACTGATGTAGAGCAAGCACCCTCCCCACTGCCATTCGCCGCAGCGCAACAGAACGTTTCATTGATTGCGATGGACGCGAGCTCTTTTCGACGCGAGAAGAAACGTTCCTTGGAGGCCAGACCATGAAGACCCGACCCATTCTTGCGAGCATGTCGCTCGCGCTCGCCGCAGCCTGCGGCTATGAGGGCGCCGGTAGCGAGCCCGGAACCGATGCTGAGAGCGCTACGCCCGCCGAATCTTTGGGCCAAGTCGAGAGCGCGCTCGAGCAAACGCTTGGCACGACGACCGACCCTTACGCGCTCGGGCAGGAAATCTCGATCAAGCGTCATCTCGCAGATGGCGAGGAGTACAGGGTGGGCGCACGCGCGCTGATCGAGCACGGCATGCAGCTATTCACGGCCGTGTGGACGCCGCAGGAAGGAGGCGGCCGGCCGCTTAGCAAGGGCACCGGCGAGCCGCTGAGCGACCCCTCGATGCCGCTCGTGTTCCCGCGTAACTTCAATCGCATCTCGGCCATGGATTCGAACTCCTGTGCGAGCTGCCACAACGCACCCTTCGCGGGCGGTGGCGGGCACTTCGTGACGAACGCCTTCATCCCTGGTCAGCGCTTCGACTTCCTTACTTTCGATGGCGCCGACACGATTACGACCAAGGGCAATTTCGACGAGCGCGGCCTGCCAACGACCCTGATCACCAACGGCACGGGCGTCGACGCGGCGACGAACTCGCGCGCGACGCTCGGCATGTTCGGTGCCGGGTTCATCGAGATGCTCGCCCGCCAGATGACTTCGGACCTGCAGCAACAGCGCAATAGCGTCGCGCCCGGGCGCTCGGTGGCACTCAATAGTAAGGGCGTGACGTTCGGTACGCTCGCGCGAAGTGCAAACGGTAAGTGGGACGTATCGCGCGTCGAAGGCATTTCCAAGCAGAGCCTTCAAACCAAGGAAGGGGACGAGGCTCCTTCGCTCGTGCTCCGGCCGTTCCACCAGCAGAGCCTCGTGATCTCCATTCGCGAGTTCACTAACAATGCCATGAACCACCACCACGGCATCCAGACGACCGAGCGCTTTGGCCTCGACACCGATCCCGATGGCGATGGCCACCGGAACGAGATGAGCCGCGCGGACGTGACGGCTGCCTCGATTTTTCAGGCCACCTTACCCGTGCCCGGTCGCGTGATTCCACGCCACCCACTGATCGAGGAGGCGGTGTGGACGGGTGAGCAGAAGTTCGAGCAGGTAGGCTGCACCAGCTGCCACCGCGAGACCTTACCGTTGACCGATAGGGCATGGGTGTTCAGCGAGCCCAATCCCTTCAATCCGCCTAAGAATCTGCGCCCCGGTGATGCTGCGCCGGTTTCTGTCGACCTCACGAGCCACGCACTACCCGGGCCTCGCCTGCGACCGAAAAACGGCGTCGTGCATGTGCCCGCCTACACAGACATGAAGCTGCACGACATCACGACCGGTCCGGACGACGGCAACTGCGATCCGCTCGACATGCAGGAGAGCGCGACCATTCCGCAATCGGGCTCGAACACTACCGCCAATCCCGCCTTCTTCGCGGGCACGTGCAAGTTCCTTACTAAGAAGCTGTGGGGCGCTGCGAACGAGCCGCCGTTCTTCCACCACGGCAAGTTCACGACGCTTCGCGAGGCGGTGCTCGCCCATCACGGTGAAGCACAGGCTGTCACCGACGCCTACTTGGCGCTCAGCGAGGACGAGCAGAACGCAGTCATCGAGTTCTTGAAGTCGCTGCGCGTACTGCCCGCGCGCGCGAGGTCGCTGGTCGTCGACGAGCGAGGCTACGCGCGGTCTTGGCCGCCCGCGGGCTGGAACTGAGCGCGTAAGAGCGCTCGGGCTGCACGCGGAGACGTCCCTTGCCGTGCGAGACCGTAAGAGCCGCCTATACACGGAGCTGATTCCCGAGAATCAGTTCAACTGCGACTGGAAACGGTCTCCGACGCGTGGCAAGACTCTTAGGTTTGGCTTTACAGCTCGGTCCAGGTGCCGAACGTAAGCACGCAGGCTGGACCGGGTGGCGGCGTCGTCGGTACGTAGAAGAAGTTCGACGTCGGGCCATTACCGAAGTTGGCGGTGCACTTGCCAATCGCGGTGCCTTCGGTCGGGCAGCCGCGGGTGGGATCCCATACGCTTGTGCCGAAACACGAGCTCCTGTTGCCGTCGAGATTCGTGCCCGTCCATTCGCGGCACTTGGGCTCGGTATTGTTTGGATCGCGGCAGCTTACGACCTGGGTGCTCGGTGCCGGTAGCGGGCTGCAACCTACGGCTTTGAACGTTCCGTTCCAGGCAGCGAAGCTGCCGTTGGTGCACAGGCGAGTTTGAGTCTCTGTTTTGCAGGTGTCTGCCGGGAATGGCGCTTCGTAGCGGACGCGCGACTCGCTTTCACCGTCAAGGATGTCTGGCCCGCCGCCAAAGCCGCGGCTGCAATCGCGTCCGCGAACCTTGCAGGTGAGCTCGGTGTAGGATCCCGTCCAAGCACTCCACTTACCGTTGGTGCAGGTGCGCGTCTGCACTTGCTTGCGGCAATTGCTGCCTGCGGCGACGCTGGCCTTTTCGAAGCGATCGCGAGTCTCCTTGGTGCCGCTTGCCGTGCCTTCGCATGACGCGGGTGGTGCCACGACGCAGGTCTCGGCGGTGTAGGTACCATTGAAGGTCAACGTGCCGTTGAAGCACTTGCCGGTCTGAAGCTCGGACTTGCAGGTGGTGCCGAATTCTGGCGCAGCTTGCTCGTAGTACGTGCGCGTGGTGGTTCCTTCGTGGGGCACCGTGCCACAGGCCTTAGGCGCCTGGACCGTGCACGTCAGCGCGGGGTACGCTGCAGGGGGGGTAGGGTAATCGGACCACGTTCCATCCGTGCAAACGCTGGCCTGGGTCGTC
>JBBSJC010000477.1:0-6442 GCA_038257655.1 Polyangiales bacterium
AGCGTGACATCTACCATGCTGGTCAAAATGCTTGGGTTTGCCGCCAAGGTCTCGAGCTCACGTTCCACCCGTTCCGCGGCGACGGGTTCCGGAAAGAAAATATCTCTCATGACTATGCGCGCGATCAGCCGACTGACACCTCGAAGATGCTCAGCCTGCACCACCCGGCCCGCCGCGCGCATTACAACTCGCCCCCCAGGCAACGACAGCAAGCGATAGGTCCTGTGCGCAGGTGAGCCGAGTGTGGCGAGCGCAACGACTCCCGCCACCCGGTCCGGATATTTCGCAGCCGCGACCTGAGCTACCGCTCCTCCGTGACTGTGTCCGATCAAATACACGGGCTCGGTCCACGATAGGGCGTTCGCCGCGGCGATAGCGTGCTCAGCAAGATGATCGAGCGAGAGGCATTCGGAGTGAGGGCTTGGACGCGGACTTGCTCCGAAGCCCGGCACATCGATCGCCGCCACATCCGCGGCTTCTGCCAGCGCCGACATAAGGTGCTTCCAGTCGTGCATGGGGCCGGGGTTGCCGTGAAGCAACAGACAACGGGGACGTCGAGCGCCGTCATCGTTGCGGGACACCACGGCTCGCACGCGGGTTCCAGTGTCGAGTGTCAGCTCAGTCTCGTCGATGGTCACGTTCCCCCGCGTGCGTATGGTGGCCGTCATCGGTTGTGCTTATTGTCGACGTACGTTCGTGACGCAACGCTTTTCCCCGCGTCCGCGCCGTCTTCGTCGTGCGTGTGTGGCGGGTTTGAAAGAGGACTGGGGCAAGAGAGTGTCAGCGAACCGGGCGTGAGCCGCTCCTTCACTGTGTGCCGCACACGTGATTCCAGATGCGAAGCGAACCGTCGCTTGGAAACATGTCTGACCTGCATTCGATGTGCGGACCGCGCTTTGCGACTTGTGCCAGGGTCTGTGATCACAGCGCGCGGCGGGCACGATGGACCTATCGCGCCACGCTCGCGCGTGTGGCAGAGCAGCGCGGCGCTGCTGCGTAGCGAGTAGGCGGGGGCCGCCCAGGCCAGCCCACCGGCCCAGATCGCGAACGCGTGCGCGGCGCTCGGAACCGCGCGTGCCGCAATGGTAGCGGCGGCGCACACGCGAACACGGCCTTCGGCCCTGTCAGTCTGCTGCATCAGCTAGGCGAACTCACGCACGCGTGCCACATGCACACCCCGCGCAGATGCATAGGAGGGCGCCGCGTCCCTTTCCAACAAAGCTTCGTGAAATCGAGCATCCTGACGATGCTGACGTACGCAAGGTGATCTCCAATGGGCGCATACGCTGGAAGGGCCATCTCATCTTCATCAACTCCGCACTCACTGGGGAGCACGTTGCAATCAGCGCACGCAATGCGATCGCTTCGAGTTTCGTTTCGGCCGCTTTAGCTCGCGTTCTTTGACCTTCGCCGCCCGGAACTTAGTCTTATCCGAACCGAGCGGACGGTTCGCAGAGCCGCGCCGAAGCGCTGAAATCCGTAACCCAGGCTTCTGGGCTGATGTGTCACCTAGCTTTTGGTTGCACCCGGGCCAGCGAGCGATCAGTTAGCCCGAGCTGTGACACTACCTGGAGCTGCCATGAGTCGAACGAACCAGAACAAGAAAAACATCGCGAACGTAGACGCAAGCCAGGTTACCGGGGAGGAGCTAGTGATGGGCAGGGGTGCGCCAAACAGGAACACGCCTGTTAACAAGAGTCGTACGGCCTCCAGCCACGGCGCCCAGGTCTGGCGCTCACTTAGGCCAGACCACACCAAGACAGATGTCAAGACCCAGACGCAGGCGATGGTCGCCAACGTGACGGACATTTCTTCCCACCAGAACATCACACAGGTGGTGACCGTGGAGACGACGAGCAACTGCACCGCGACGTAGGGCAAGAGGCCGGTGGGTAAGCTCGGGTTGTACTTGACCAGGGTCTGCGATCCCCAACTTGGTCCGTGATCTTTCAGGAGGGTGTCGGGAGAGCCAAACAACACGCGTACGGCATGCATCACACCAGGCGCACGCGCGACGGCTGCCTTCAATCGCCACCACTCTGCAAAGTTGGCCCAAAAGGGGTTATAGCTGCGTAGCTGCTCCGTCACACCGTAACGAACTTTCTCACCTTCCCTTTCGTAGGTTCCAAAGATCCGGTCCCAGACGGTAAAGATGGCGCCGAAGTTCTTGTCGATGTACTGCGGATTGATTCCGTGATGAACGCGATGGGCGGATGGCGTATTGAAGAAGCCCTCCAGTCGCCCGAACGATCCAACTAGCTGCGTGTGCAGCAGGAACTGATAGAGCAAACTGACACCGCGCGCGGCGGCGTATGTCAGAGGAGGGACGCCAACGAGCGCCAGTGCCAAGTGGAACATGAGCGACGTTATCTCTTCGAGCCATCCTTGGCGCAGAGCGACGGCGAGATTGAAATCCTCACTCTGGTGGTGCACCGCGTGCGCCGCCCAGAGAAGATTCACACGATGGCTACTCCGATGCCAAAAGTAGAAGAGAAAGTCATAGCCAACGATTCCTATCCACCACACCGCCGTGGAAGACTCCTGCCACGTCAGCAGACGAAACTGATCGTACAGGACCGCGTAGATCCCTAGTTTCGTCGCAAGCCAAACAACCTGAGAACCGATGCCGCATGAAAGGTCGGCGATCATCGCTTCTGGGCGGTAGACGAGGCGCCCCTGGCGCATGCTGATCCATAGTTCGAGAAAGATCATCATGAAGAAAACTGGTACAGCCCAAGCGACCAAGTGCATAACACACCCTCCAAATTGGTTTTCCGGAACCGAACAGGAATACAGAAGACGCGCGCATCGGGGACGGAACACTCAGACCGTGCTTACGCGACGCACCTTGCGAACTGTCGCATCGAGGTTTGCCCGAACCAGGCCCGGAAACAGCCGCTTCACCCAGCAAGTAAAGCGGGCAGCACGCCCGGGTATGATGACGAACGCTCCCGTGCCTAGCGCTTCGAGCGCGAAGTGGGCGACCTCGTCCGGGCTCAACACGCTTGCCCCGCTCGAGATCGCCGCCGTCTCGGGTGGCCGCATCTTACGCTCTTCGCTGAGCCCTGGTGTGAGCGTATCAGGCGGACACAGGACGGCGACACGCACTCCGGATCCGACGAGCTCGCTTCTCAGCGACTCTGCAAAACCGACTATCGCGAACTTAGAGGCCGCATAGGCCGTATAGCCATACAAGCCGACGAAGCCTGCAACGGAAGCAGTAGGTACAATGACACCTCCCGACTCGCGCATCCAGGGCACCACCGCCTGCGCTACGTTCCAAACGCCGAAGAAGTTTAGCGCCATGACCTCCTGCGCCATCGCCGGAGAAATGTCTGCAAACGCAGCGGGGCGACAGCTCCCCGAGCAAACGAAGACAACCTCGGGAGGTCGTCCGAGCTCGGACACGATTTTCGCGATAACCTCCTGGGTTTTGTCTGGATCGGTAACGTCAGCACAGTGGGCGTGGACCTGCTGGTTCGCAAAGCGCCGCGATGACGAAAGCTCTAAACTCGCACCCTCCAACGCCGGGCGCCCTCGCGCCACGATGGCGACGTCAGCTCCGCGTGAGACCAGTTGCTGCGCGAGCGCGCGACCGATGCCCTTGGAACCACCGATAACGAGGCAGGCCCGCCCCCGAAAGTCTCGAACTCGCATCAGCAGGCGCCCGGGATAGCTGGGTTGCTCTCGAGCTTCCGATCCGCAGCATCACGTAGCGGCACCTGCTCGACGTTGAAGATGCTGCGGCGTTCGAGCGGGAGGCATGGAGGGAATAGATGGGCATCCAACAAGCGAAGTGGCCACAGCCATATGCCGACGCCGCGATAGTAGAAGTCGAGCGGCTCTTGAAAAGCGCCGAGGCGCTCTTTGAAGCTGTCTGCAGTCGACCCCATGTGAATACTCTTGGGGTTCAGAGCCAGCGCATAGCGGAGGTCCTCGACCATCAAATTGAAGTAAATGCCGCAATCCTCATTGAGCTCGTAGTCAAAGCCGCAGAACAAGTTGTAGTACTTGCCCTCGTACATCGCGCCGCAGATGAAGCCGACGACTACGTCATCACGATAGGCAAACGTGAAGTGGATATGCTCGGGAAACTCCCGGCACAGACCACGGAAGAACTCCGCAGGGAGGTACTCGAGCCCCGCCTTGGCCCGCGCTCGAACCTGCATGTAGAGCTTGTGGACTTCGTCGGTGTACGCTTGTTGGGCAGTAGCAGCATCGTCGACGACACGAATCTGAAGGCCCGAAGCACGGAACTTCTTGATCGTACGCCGCAGTTGGTTGCGATAGCGGGAACGCAGGCCAACCTCGAACGCTTCGAACGACCCGTAACGCATGTCGAAGTAGTTGTCTGGAAGGCTATCTGCACGTCGATAGCCGACCCGCAGGAGCCCCTGGAGCTCATCGCGACGCTCCTGGAGAAACTCCTTGAACACCACTAATTGCGCTCGAAACTCGCCCGCGTGCTCGCGCATCGCCCCGGCCACGCAGGCAAGCGCAGCCTCCGTATCCGTTGTCTTCGATATGCGCAGCGTGTTTCCGCCCGCGGTCGGGGCGTGCCCGCAAATGCTCACGCGAACCGTCAGAAAGGAAGGAAAGACTTTACGTACGGCTTGCGCAACAGACTTGAGCCAGGAGCTCGAGAACATGAGCGGGTCGACCTGTAGCAAGACCACGACAGCAGCAGCAGCTGGCCGACCCTTGTCGTACATGACGAGCGCGCGAGGACGCATTTCGGGCATCGTGCGCTCCACGCAGCGCAGTAGCGGCAGGCTCATATCCCAGTCGACGTGTCCGTCCTGAGCTGCCTTCCAGTCTTCCTCAGGAATGCTGTCAACGCTCTCAAACCATACACACGAGAGTGCGGCGGATGATTCGACCGGCCTGACGCTAGACTTCTGCCACGAAACGAGCTCGTCACGACCGCTCTGGAGGGAAGCAACTTGCCGCAGCTCTCGCTCGCCCAGGGATGTCACGCATCCTCCGCGTCGATCGCCACGATAACGGAGGAGGGGTGCGAAAGGCCGCGCGAAGGCACGTCTGAGTGTCGCTCGAGTACAGGAGGTGTACCGGGAATAATTCCGATGCGCCGCCCGGCTGCGCAGAGAACCTCCACCACCCTTGTGATGTCCGCGGCCGTGTGCTCGGACGTTACGTTGATCCGCAACCTGCTCGCGGACCGAGCGACTGCCGGGTAGAGCACGGGAAGGATGATGAGGCCCTGTTCCTGACACGCTTTCACCATCTCTAGCGTGCGCCTCTCGTCGCCGATGATGACGGGTACGATCGCGGTCTCGGTGCGTCCCAGATCAAAACCAAGACTTCGGAGAGCCGAAGTAAAGGTAGTGACATTTTCCTGGAGACGGCTGCGACGCTCGTTGCCCTCCTCCTCGAGGACCTCCAGTGCAGCGAGGATGGCAGCAGCCGTGGGTGGTGCCATCGCGGCGCTGAACACGAACCCTCGTGCCTCGTGCCGCAGTAGGTCCACCAACCCTCGATCGCCCGCGACGAACCCGCCCGTGCCTGGCAATGTCTTGGAGAGCGTCCCCATCTTGACGTCGACGACGCCCGGCATGCCGAAGTGGTCCTCGATACCGAGTCCCCGCGGCCCCAGCACGCCGAAGCTGTGCGCCTCGTCGACCATCAGCATCGCGCCGTGCCTACGACAGATATCTACTACGGCGGGCAGATCGAGAATGTCGCCATCCATCGAGAACACACCGTCGACAACCACCAACCTCGTCCCTTGCTCTGGCAGATCGGCGAGGCGGCGCTCCAGGAACGCGAGGTTGTTGTGTGGAAAGCGGCGGACCGTCGCACCGGAAAGCAGGCACCCGTCGACGATCGAAGCGTGATTTGCGGTGTCCGACAGTACGAAATCACCTTCGCCCACCAGCGTGCTGATCGTGGCAAGGTTTGTGACGTAGCCGCTTGTGAAGGTGATCGCGTCCTCACGTCCTGACCAGGCCGCAAGCCGGCGTTCTAGCTGCAGGTGAAGGTCCAGTGTCCCTCCCAGAATGCGCACGCCGTGCGTGCCAGTACCATATCGAGCCGCAGCGCGCTGAGCCGCCTCGGCGACGCGAGGATGTTTGAGAAGCCCGAGATAGCTGTAGGTCGCGAGCATGAGACGGCGCTCGCCTTCCACATACACATTGGCCCCTTCCAGGCCCTCGACCGGCTGGAAGTAATGATAATAGTTCCCGGCCTCCAGCAAGGCGCGGCGCGCCTGCAGCTCCTCGACCCTCCTCTCGAGCTTGACGGCCAATCCTTGACTACGAGCGATACTCTTAGCTCCCTGAACTCGCATGACTCTGACTCCCTTCGGATAATAAGGTTTGAGGAGGTTTTACAAAGGCACGCTGCAACCACAACTCCCGAACTTTTCCTCGTTGCAGCTTTCCACTGGAGGTCTTGGGCAGGGTGTTCTTGCCTACGACCACGA
>JBBSJC010000478.1:0-6430 GCA_038257655.1 Polyangiales bacterium
CAGCTACGTTTAGAGGAGCGGAAGTGAGGACGCCGCCTCCAGACGTCTTGTTGGCTGTAAGTGTTGCGACATCGGTGTCGAAATTGGCGCCGACATCATACTTGCGTAGCGTTAGGTCTTGGTCTGATTGCAACGCAGCTCCGGTAGTTCTGTTTACCCCGCACCTGAAGGACGTAATGGTGGACCCAACGGGCAGGTTCACTCGCGCTCTCGCCAACGCGTAGACATTGGGCGTGTTGGAGGTCAAGAATAACCTGCCAGCGTTGATGAACGTGCTGAAGGACTGGGCGTCGCTCGGGTGATGGTCGACAAACGACAGCACGTCGACGTATCGAGTCCTTACTACGCCAGCGCCGTACTTCATCGCCCCGGTGACAGAGATTTGATCCCCTGTGGGCGAAATGGTACCCGCGTTGACCGTTCCGCCTGTTAACGTGGCGGCTGAAAGAGCGGTGGCCGTCGCAGAACCTGTAGTCATCATCTTTCCCCACGAGATTCCGTTAGCGAGCTTGGCATCCGTTATGGCCCCATCCGCGATGCCGGTACTAGTCGTGGTCGGTAGACCGACTAAGTTACCCGCAAATGTGGTCGTTGTTCCCGCGTTTCCGATGGTCGTATTCCCATTGAACGCAGTCGCTCCGGAAAACGTCGTGGAGCCACTGAAAGTCGAACTCCCGCTCACACCTACGCCCCCAGCTACCGTCACCGAACCGCTCACGACCTCATTGCCTTGCACGTCAAGCGTGGTCATCGACACGCCGGCCGTGGGCCGCACGACCATACCACCGGTTACGCTCGCCCCACCCGTCTGAACAGCGACACCGCCGCTCTTGACGGTAACGCCCCTCTCGGTCGTCATCGTACCCATCACGTTCGTGCTGCCCGCGTGGACAAAGAAGCTTGCCAGGTCGGTCAGCGCACGAGCCGAGCCGCTCGCGGCGCCTGACGAGATGTGCAGGATGTTGTCGGCAGCATTGACCGGGGTCCACTGGATATAACCACCCGCATTCGTCTGCGGATTTGACACGAGTGATCCCGTCATCCCCGTGGCCGCGGTCGGTGTCTGAAAATCGTAGTACCCCTTGCTAATCGTCTTGGTCGTGAACAGATCGGGCTCGGGCGTAATACGGTGCGCAAAATGAGCCTGGGCCGCGATTTGCGACTTGTAAGCCTCCTGTGCTTGCACGGCGAAACTCGCTTTGATCGCCTGCGGCACGGTGCCCAGCGACACCGGCTTCAGACAGTTTTCGCTGCCGCCGATACATACCTGGAAGCTCAGGTCGTTGTTGTTCGCAACCGCCTCATCCAGCTGGCAGCTCATGCCACGCCCAATATCGATGTTGAGCACGCTGTCGCGGATCATTACGTTCGAGAGCGTCTCGGAGCACAACGTCTGCCCGTTCGCGCGGTTCAGATTGACCACCACCGTGGCCAACTTAGCGTCGCCTAGCGGGATCTTGGCCTGCGAGATGCGCGACTGGAACTTGAAGGTGGTGGGCACCTTTTGCAGCGGCTTCTCGACGATGGAGAAACTGGTAGGACACCCGGCCTCGCTGCAGATGCTTTGCGCCTCTGCAAACTCGGGTACCGCGCCCACCCCGAGTGCGCTGCACAGGGCGGCGGCTCCCCAGGCGAAACGCCCTCCGCGCTTCGTATTTCTGGAAGACACTGCCTTTTTCATCTTCTCACTCCTCATAGCCTTTTGCGGTTTCATGGGCGCCTTTAGTTTCTGAGGGCGCTGGTATCGGAACAATTGACAACCCCGGTCTGAGCGTCGCGCTTGCACGCGTCGTAACCAAAGCTGTGGTAGGTATCGACGTCGAGCGTGCGGTACAGCTGGCCTTCACCGTTGAACGGGTCGAGCGAGGCCTCGCCACCCACCCACTCGTAACAGGGCTCCTGGGTGTTGCCTTTAGACGCAAAGCAACCATTCGCGTTTTCGGTGATCGCCCCGAGCCCTGCGGCGTAGACATTCGAAGGCACGCTTAGTTGCGCCTCGGCCACCTGCGGACTGGTGACACCAAATTCGGCATACGGGCAGTTCAAAACCGCCTTGTCGCTAGTCACAAGCGTGGAGGTGGGGCGCAGTTCGGTCAGTCTCCAAACAGCGCCGGGGTTGGCTGCGCGCAGGCCGACTGCCTGATTGGATGCCTCTCTGTTCTTGCCGCCTGCGCTGGGATCAAACAGGTTGCCGAAGATTTGGGCGCGGGCTGCACCCGAAGCATCGCGCAGCGGATCGGCTTGGCCTTCGTAGGAGCAGATTGTGTTCTTGTTGAACACAAGCGACGTACCCACCACCTTGACCGCCTGCACGATCACCGATTGCGAGCCCGGCACGAGGTACCTGTGCAGCGAAGCGTCACCTAGGGACGGACAGCCTGCCTTACCCTGACAGGCTTTGATCGACTCGAGCTGCGATACGTTGCTGGCATAGCCAACCTGCGCCTTGCTCGACGGAGTACGTCTGTAACACAGCGTTCGGTCCGCGGCGGACCACGAAGCACTGTTGCAGAAGCTCGCATCACGGGTAGTGAGGCCGGTACCTGCCGCATTCAAGTTTGCATACGGAGGATTGACCAGCTGGAAGCGAAGGTCAGTAACCTGGTGCGGCGCGTAGAGGACGTACTTGCTGGCTTGCGCTTGCACGCTTGTCTTGTTGCGCACGGTAATGCGACCGAGGTCGAACCAAGTGCCCGCGTAGACGCCGGCAGCCTTGCCTTGGACGAGCACCTCCGGATCATGGATGTAGTCCTCCATGCCGTAGGCCTCGATCTCGATGGGGTAGAGCTGGGAGATGGCCGTGGTTACCACCATCCCTTCGAAGATCTGCTCGCCGAGCCCGGCAAACGTGGCGGGCGCGAAGTCGGGCCAATCCCACTTGTTCAGAACGCAGCGGCCCTGATTGCAGTACTCGACGGCGGGATCGCATAGGAACTGCGAGGTGCCGTTTTCGAACGTGTAGCACTGACTCACGCAGCTGCCCTGGTCGCACATGAAGCTGTTGCGGTCGGGACAGCCCTCCATGTAGTTGACGGTGATGCCGCCAAGGTCTTTCGGCCCCGACCTGCATTCGCTGCACGCGCTGCCCGTGCCACAGAAGCGGCAGGGGCCGTTCATGCACTCCTGCTCAAAGCACTGACTGTCTGCGCTGCACTCGACCGCACATACCCACTTGGGTGTCTCCCGCCCGTCGTCGAGTGGCACGGGTAAGAGCGTGCAAGTCCCTTCGGAGCAGGGATAGGCAGCCGTGGGAGAACACGTGGTCGTAGCGCACGCTCCTGCGGTGCACATCTGGTAGGCGGGACAATCGAAAGACGAGGTGCAGCTGCCCACCACGGGCTGGAGCGATCCAGCCCTACCCTCTTTGATCAGACGTTCGATGCCGCGCGCTGCTTCCGAAGCGAACGCGTCGGCCGGCCGCACGTAGCTATACAGCTTGAGCTCGTCCAGCGCGCCCCTGAAGGTCTGAGAATAGACCCCGAGACCGGGGTTACGGAAGGTACCTACCCAGTTGCAAGGGTAGACGCGAACCACAGGCTCCCAATCGAGGCCTTCTACCTTGACCGCTGCGGTGGATAGCTTCTCCATACCGACCGTGCCGGTGATCCCCACCGTACGTGCGACGATCGGTCGCGCGCGGGCGATGCCGGACAGGGCAAGACGATCGACAGCGGGTGAAAAGCGCGCATCGAGCACCTCTTCGAGGTCTGTGGCGCCGACCGTAAAGGCGACAGGTGCCGCGCTATCGGTCCATGTGTAGAGCTGCTGGTTGATCTTGCGCTGCGTCACCGCAAGGCCGGTGGTGCCAGCAACCCGTCGCGTGAATGTGATCTGACCAAGCTGCGTGCCTGCAGGAATCGGGATGTCGTTAAGCTCGCTAGCGACATCGACTTTGACGTAGGCAAGCGATGATGTTGGGCTATCACCCAAGTTGAACTTCTTGCCATTCGAGCCCAGCCACGTGCCCGGTACGTTGACGATACCCGTGAGCGGATCCTTTTTCGGTGCGACAATCGCAGGATTGTAGGCGACATAGAGGTCGCGTATGGCCGAGGGGTAGCAGTCAGTGACATCACACTTATTGGTGATGTTGTCTGCAAGCTTGTCTCCGTTGCGATTCTCCTCGGTCTGACAAACCTTATCCTGGTTCTTGTCCCAGCAGGTCGCGCTGTAACCGGTCGGGTTGAACGTAAGGGTTACCGTCAGCTCGTTGTTTGCCTCGGGCGGAACGGGCATTTGATACTGCGTCGCAGGGTCGTAGCTCTTCCATTCTTGGGAGATAAGCATGCGCGTCACGTTCGGGATGAGGCCCACGGTGCGGCGCGCGGTGAGTAGCCGGACATCCGAGCCCGCGCTGTTGCTCAAGCCGGGAGTCAGCGTGGTCAGCAGCGACGAATTGACTGGGTTGCGAATTTGCACTCGCCCAATGTTGGCGTTGCGGTAACCCGCGTCCGCACGCGAGAACACGATCTCACCTAGGTATGAAGTACTGCTCTCTGTGTACTTACCCTGCAGCCAGAAGGCGTCGTAGTGATGTCGATCGGTCTCGGGGGTAGTCAGTCGGTAGTCGGGTACCACCTGATTTTGAGTCAGGTAACCGTAATCGAGTTGGCTGGCAGACGTGCCGCCGGGCAAAGGAATCGCGACCACGTTGTTCGTCGTGTCGTAGGCGATGTAGAACAAGTGGTAGGCACGAATACGAAGGTTATCGCCGATCGTCGGGGGATTCGTGCTCGTATCCAGGTAGTTCTTGTCGAACGTGTTCGACTCGAACACAATGCCGGAACCATCCGGCGCCCACTTCGGGCGGCGCGCGAAGATCCCGCGGGCGGTGTCTCCAAATCCCTTCGTGATCTGCGTGGGACTAGACCCATCGCCATTGGCAAGCCAGATCTCGAAGCTCCCGCTTTCAGAAGAGCTGTAAACAACCTTATCTGTGATCGGGCTATAGTCAGGGTCTTGGGCCGACGTCTTACCAGTGCGCAATAGCGTGCGACGCGACAACCCATTGAGGTCCATCTGCTCGAGGCCCAGCAGGTTGTTCTGAGCTGTGGCGACGAACAGGCTGTCGGGTGTCTTGGAACCGGTAATTCCCTCGCCGAAGTTGTGAGTGAGCAGCCCGGTACCAGGCGATGTTTCGAGCTGCGGACATGAGAGCGCCGGACTGCTTGCGAGCGTAGCCACCATCGAGCTAGCCACGCCATTGATATAGAAGCGAACTTGCAGATTGCTGGCATTTACCGACATGCCGATATGCGTCCAGCGACGGTTGGCCAGGGTGGTCTGGGCCGGCGGCAATGTGATGATTTGCTTCGTGGCTGAAGCACTGGTTACGTCGCCCTGAAAGAACACCAAGTCGAACAAGCCGCCCGACGCCCGTGGCACGACCATGACGCCAAACTTGGTGAGCTCCGAGGCCTGGGTGTTGTGCGACAGAAGAACCTGTCCAGTCGTGCCCGTTTTGGCGTCGCCATCGTTATAGAACCAGGTCGACAGCGAGAAGCTCTGCGAAGCCGGCGAATACGGGCCTGACTGAGGATCGTTCACCGTGACAGGCAACTCTAGATGGTTACCGAAGCCGTCAAAGAAGGCGGCACCGCCATTGACACCTTCGAGGAACTTACCAGTGTCGGCGACGCCGCGCTGAAGCTGCGCATAGCGTGCCTTGAGCAGTGTCTTCTTCTGCTTCTCTGCTGGCACCGCATCTTGCAGGATCCGGCACTCTGGAACCAAGGCACACAGCGCGTCACCGCTGACCGTCCGGCTCGTTGCGTCGGTGCCTTTGGCATCGCTGTAGTCGAGCGGACGCGCGGGGTTATCGAAGCTGTAATACAGCATCATCCGGTTACCGCGAGGGTCCGCGGCCGCCACGGATACGGCACCTCCCCAGAGGGCATCGTTCGCGAGTCCCGCCTTATACTGACCGGGGTCCGGGGCCATGCTCATCGTCTGTTCGAAATCGCTCAGCACGAATGAGATCGTGGAAGCCAACGAGGAGGAGCGAGCAAAAACAAGCTCCGCGATTGGCCCAAACGGGATCGGCGCCGAGTTGCTTTCGCTGAGCACCACCAGCCGAACGAAGCCTGCTGGATTTTGCTTGGCACTAAGAGACTTACGGTTACGCGTCAGTCCGTCCAGCGGGCGAGAATCTACCAAGTTGAGGGCTGACTGGGAGTAAGCGATCTTCAAATCCAACACGGTGGCGGGCGTGGGCGAGTAGTCGTAGACGACCCGCACGATGACTTCGCCGTTGTCTTGTACGATCTGTTCGAGGTGAAACGCGGTGCAGGTGTTGCCCGCCGCACAAGCCCGACTCATGCAGAGTCGCGTGTTGGCATCTGCCATCCAGCGACAGTCGGACGTGTACCCACCACACTCAGAGTTCTGCAGGCAGGACTTCGTGACCACGGTATCGGACGTGCCGATCAGC
>JBBSJC010000479.1:0-6428 GCA_038257655.1 Polyangiales bacterium
CAAGGTCAGCCAACGCGAGGACAGCAAGACCATCCTCGGACGCCAGGGTGCAGAGCATCTGCTCGGCATGGGCGACATGCTGATGATTCCGCCCGGCGCAAGCGACTTAAAACGCGTGCACAGCGCGTACATAAGCGAAGACGAGGTCACGGCCCTGTGCGACTTTTTGCGCGCTCAGGGCAAGCCAGTCTACGACAACAACATTCTCAAGCCCCGCGACGAGGAAGACGGCGGCGATTCGGGAAGCTCGCAAGCGAGCGACGACCCGTTCTACGACAAAGCGGTCGCGGCCGTCGCTGCGGCCGGGTACTGCTCGATAAGCCACCTGCAGCGCCAGCTTGGCGTCGGTTACAACAAAGCCGCCAAGCTGGTAGAGCGTATGGAGAAAGATGGCGTAGTCGGGCCTGCGTCGGGGAAGGCGGGCGGGCGCCGCGAAGTGCTCGTGCAGTCCTACACCTAGTATCCGCAAAGCATGTGCGCGTGCTTTGGCGCGTTTCATAGACACGGCTCCTAGACAGGGCCTCCTAGACGGGGCCATGATAGAAATGAGATCCTGATGGCGGCGAGCAAGCAATCTCCGACACCTCCGGCTCAGGAGCGCCCACGCATTCTGGTCGTGGAAGATGATGAGGATCTGCTGCGGCTGATGTATCGGCTACTCGGCAGCATCGGTGATGTGGCAATGGCCGCCGATGGTGAGCACGCGCTGCAGATTTTAACGCTGGGCGAGCCGCCCCACCTGGTGGTCACCGATTTGATGATGCCGCGCAAAGATGGTCTGACGCTCGTGAAAGAGATGAAGGCTAGCGAGAAGCTCAAAAACATCCCCGCGATCATTCTCACCGCCAAGAGCGGGCCCCGCGACGTGATCGCAGGCATCAACTCCGGCGCGCGCCACTATCTGACCAAGCCGTTCAAGCCGGATGAGCTGATCGCCAAGGTGAAGAAAGTCCTGAACCTCAGGTAGGAGGACGGGAGCTGTTCTTGGACCGGCGCTCTTGCTCGGGAGCACGCTCTTGCTGAGTTGTTCGCTCCTGTTGGGCCGCGCGCGCCAGCTGCTTTGCGACGAAGGTATCCACTGCGTCGGCTATCGCGTAGGGATCTTCCAGCATCGCGGTGTGCGTACCTTTGGCGATGCGCGTAAGCTCGCTGCCAGGAGCTGCTTGATGCAGCGCCTGACCCACAAGCTCGATCGGGGCGAATGGATCGCTCTCGCCGGCCACGACCAGCATGGGCATGCCGAGCTTAGGCAGCACGTCGTGGGCCGAGTGGGTGAGCGCCGAGATGGCGAGCTGATGGATCGTCGCAGGATGCGCCTGACTGACCGCGGAGATGATCAGCGCGATGTCCTCGTTGGACGTGCGCGGCCCGGCGAGCCGAAAACCGCGCGCCAGATGGTGCGTTCCAGGCAAGGCCGCGGCTTTGGCGAGCACGCGGTAAATCGGTGTGAACAAAGCGCGCGGCGTGTGCTGTAAGAGGCGTGCGAGTGTGCGTCCGCTCAGGGGCAGCGCGGTGGTGTCGAGCATGCGGCCAGCGGGGCCAAGCAGAGCGACGATCGCATCGCAGCGCGCTGCTTGTTGGCGTGCCATCTCGAGCACGACCTGACAGCCGACGGAGAAACCGATCTGCGTCGCGCGCTCGACCTGGGCTGCATCCATCACACGGGCGAGGATTTCGGGCTGGCCTTCGATGGTGGCGGCCCGTGCGGTGTGCGCGGGTCCGGAAGTGCCATGGCCTGGCAAATCCCAGGTGATAACGGTGTGTCTGCGCAACCAGAGCGGCCGTAGATACTTCCAGTAGGTGCTCGTGGTGGTCAGACCATTGGTGAGCACGAGCGCGGGTCCGTGGCCCGCCACGCTGTAGGAGATGCGTGTTCCGTCCGGACCCAGCACGGTGCGATCGTTAAAGCTCATCGATGTCGAGCTTAGCGAGTTCGTTTGGCCGCGCTCTCAGGTTCTTCCGCACGCCGGGTCGATCGGGCTAGACTGTGACCCTATGTCGACTTGCCGAGCGCGTAGCCTGGCGTCTCCCGGCTTGCGAGCGCTGCATTGAGTGAGGTCGATGAGTTGCGTCGACGGGTCGACGAGCTGACTTTTCAGCTCGCTGATGCCAGCCAGGCCCTGCGCACGACAGCGCCGGGACCTCCCGATACGACGGCGCGGCCTCGCCTCAATCCCGTGATGTTGCTCCACGCACAGGACGCGCTGCAACGCAGTGAACGATTGATGCGCGGCATCTTCGACGGCGCGCTCGACGCGATCGTGTTGATCGGCCAGGACGGTAAGCTTGTCGATGCCAACCCGGCGGCGTGCGAGCTATTCGGGCGCGCGCGCGACACGCTGCCCGGTACGCCTTTCGCTTCCTTGTCATCTGCACCCGCGTCGCTGAGCAGCGCGTGGCAGCGATTACTCGAGCACGGGCAGGAGCGCGGGTCGCTGGAGGTGAAGCGACCTGATGGCTCGCTCCGCCAGACCGAATACAGCGCGACCTCCAACGTGCTGCCAGGCGTCGATATCGTGCTCTTGCGCGACGTGACGGAGCGTAAGAACGCAGAAAGCTCCCTCAAGCGTGTCAACCGCCTCTACTCGGTGCTGAGTAAGTTGAACGCTGCCGTATTGCGCATTCGCGACATGGACCAGCTATGCGATGAAGCGTGCCGTATCCTGATCGAAGAGGGGTGGCTTGCAATGGTATGGATCGGCGAGGCCACAAACGATGGCATCGTTCGCCCGATCGCCTTTGCAGGTCGCGAGGAAGGTTACCTTTCTGAAATCGTGATCTCGACTGAACCCGGTTTATACGGCAACGGTCCGATGGGGGTGGCCGTGCGCGAAGGGCGCCCCGACGTATGTGGAGATCTGGATGAACCACGCATGGCCCCTTGGCGAGAATCTGCGCTGAAACGAGGTTACCGTTCAGCGGCTGCGGTACCGCTGCCCATCCGCGGGCGCAGGGCCGTGATGGCATTTTACGCGAGTGAATCGCATTTTTTTGGTGACCAGGAAGTGCGGCTGCTCGAGCGCATCGCAGAGACACTCGGCATTCCTTCGCACGCCATGCATGAAGAGCGACGGCGCCTGGAAGCGGAAACTCTCCTGCGCGAGAGCGAAGAGCGGTATCGGCGCATCGTCGAGACGACTTCGGAAGGGGTGATCACCACCGACGAGCAAGCGCGCGTTACCTTTGTCAATAAGCATATGGCGGACATGCTGGGTTACGCGCGTGCTGAGATGCTGGGCCGTGTGGTGTTTGAGTTTTTCCCCGATGATGCGCGACCGAGCGGCCATGAAAGGTTCGATCGCAGGCGGCTCGGCACTGGCGATGTCTACGAGCAGCGCTACCGGCACAAGGACGGTCGCGAGATCTGGACGCTCGTCAGTGCAACTCCCCTGACCAACGCCCAAGGTCAGTTCGAAGGAACGATCGGGATGATCACCGATGTCACGGAGCGACGCCGCGAGCGGGCGGAGTCCGAAGCGCTGTTTGGACTATCGCTCGATATCATGTGCGTAGCTTCGTTCGAGGGGCACTTCACCCGCGTCAATCCGGCATTTGAGCGGATCATCGGTTACTCGATGCTGCAGATCCTGGCGCGCCCATACTTTGATTGCGTCCACCCCGACGACGTGGCCAAGACCCGCAGGGAAATGGAGCGTTTGGGCCGAGGTGAAGCTTCCACACGGTTCGAGAATCGCTTTCGCTGCAAGGACGGCTCCTATCGCGTGCTTGCGTGGAGTGCCGTGGCGGCCGATGGCGTTGTGTACGCGGTGGCACGCGACGTGACCGATCAGCGCGCGCTCGAGGACCAGCTGCGCCAAGCGCAGAAAATGGAGGCGATCGGAAACTTGGCGGGCGGCGTGGCCCACGATTTCAACAACTTGCTTTCGGTCATGTTGGGGTACACCGCGCTGGCCCTCGAGGACCTGCCCAAAGGCGAGCCGCTGCGCGCGGATTTAGAGCAAGTCGAAAAAGCAGCGCACAAAGCCGAAGCGCTGACGCGGCAGCTGCTCGCTTTCAGTCGACGTCAGATCCTCGAGCCGCAGGTCGTCGACCTCAACCAGCGAGTACGTGAGCTCGACCGGATGCTTAGCCGCTTGCTCGGCAAGCACATCGAGCTCTGCCTTGCTGTCGATACACCTGTCGGACGTGTCTATGCTGACCCAGGTCAGATCGAACAGGTGATCATGAACCTGGTGGTGAACGCGCGCGATGCCATGCCAGCGGGAGGTCAGCTCACGCTCGCGACGGCCGACGTGGCGCTCGATCATACCTATGCTGCGCAGTTTCACGGCGTTGCTCCGGGACGCTACGTGATGCTGACGGTCAGGGACACGGGGGATGGCATCGGAGCAGACACGCTGGCTCAGATCTTCGAGCCGTTCTTCACGACCAAGGAGAAAGGGAAGGGTACGGGACTCGGGCTGTCCACCGTGTACGGCATCATCAAGCAGAGTGGCGGCCACATCGCGGTCGACACCGAGCTTGGCCAGGGCACAACGTTCAAGGTGTACCTGCCGCGCTCTGAGAGACTCGCCCCGGCGTCCATCTACCCAAGTCCTGTGGTCGCGTCCTTGCGCGGGACTGAAACGATCCTACTGGCCGAAGACGACGACGCGGTCCGCGCTACGATGCACACGATCCTGCAGCGACTGGGTTACCGTGTCTTGGAGGCGGCGCACGGAGAGGACGCACTGATGCTCTGTGAGCGCTACGACGGCATCATTCATATGCTGCTGACGGATGTGGTGATGCCGCGCATGAACGGCCGACAGTTGGCCGAGCGTGTGCTGCTGATGCGACCGGAAATCAAAGTACTGTATGTGTCCGGGTACACCGCCGACGGGATCGTTCACCAGGGCGAGCTCGATGCCGGCATCGCCTATCTACCGAAACCCGTAGCGCCAGATACACTGGCTCGAAAGCTGCGAGAGCTGTTCGACATGCGCTTGGACGCCTAGCGTGAAGCCACCGCACGGGCGCACCCTCGACAGCCCGACTACGCTCAGCGACGATGATGCGCTTTGCGATGGCCGCCCTGGCCGGTGTTCTGTACTTCCTTGGTTTTGCAGGCTTCGATCTGTGGCCGCTTTCCTTCGTAGCGCTGGTGCCTGTGCTGTGGGCCCTCGACCCGGTGGGCGAAAAGCAGCCGCTTTCGCGCCGGCAACTTGTGCTGATGGGATTGTTGTTCGGCTTCGTGGTCAATGTCGGCGGGTACTACTGGCTCACCGGCATGCTGGAGCGTTTCTCGGGCTTTCCGTTCGCGTTGTGCGTGCTGTTCGCATCGGTGGTCTGGTTATACCAAGGCTGCACCCTGCTGATCTTTGCCGCACTCTATCGAAAGGCGCGGTTGTGGGGGGCGGGCAACGTGATCGCAGCCAGCTGCGCCATGTGCGTGGCAGAGCTGGTGTTTCCCATGCTGTTCACGCACTACTTCGGCAACAGTCTGCACCTTCTGCCAATTACGATTCAGACTGCAGACCTCGGCGGACCTTTACTTGTCACGTTCCTGCTCACAGCCTCGAGCGCTGGTTTTTATGCGCTGTTGATCTCGCTGCGTAGCCGCGTACCGCAGCGCCAGGATCTGCTGCTCGCAAGTGGGCTATGGCTCTTGAACCTGGGTTACGGCGCCTATCGAATCGACGAAGTTGACGCGCGCGCAGCCCAAGCCGACAAGCTTCGTGTCGGCATCGTGCAGGTCAACATGGGCTTGTTTGAAAAGCGTCAGGATCCCCTCGAAGGGCTCAAGCGCCACGTTCAACAGAGCTACGACTTGCAAAAGAGAAAGAAACTTGACTTGTTGGTATGGCCGGAGTCCGCCTACGGCTGGTACATCCCCGAAGAGGCCACCGATCTCAAGGAGTATGTTTTCGGGGACGTGCTGACAACCCCGGTGCTGTTCGGAGGCTTGGCGCGACGCACGGTGAATGAAGAGCCGCTGCCGTACAACACCGCATTTCTGGCGGACGCCGACGGTAAGCTCTTGGGAACTTATGACAAGACCTACCTGCTCGCTTTCGGTGAATACATTCCCTTTGGCGATTACTTTCCCATCCTCTACGACTGGTCACCCAACTCCAGCCATTTCGGCCGCGGCGATCACGTAAGACCGCTCAAACTTGGTAAGCACCGGATCAGTGCGTTGATTTGTTATGAAGACATTCTGCCCAACTTCGTGCGCAGCGCGGTGCGCCAAGGCAACCCGCATCTACTCGTCAACCTGACGAACGATGCCTGGTTCGGCGATACCCATGAGCCGTGGGAGCACCTTGCGCTCGCCAAGTTCCGGAGTGTCGAGCACCACCGCGCGCTCGTGCGCGCAACGAACAGCGGTGTCAGCACCGTCATCGATCCCGTGGGACGCGTGGTCACCCAGAGCGGCACCTTTACGCGCGAGACCTTGGACGCGAGCGTACCGATGCTGACAGGAC
>JBBSJC010000480.1:0-6426 GCA_038257655.1 Polyangiales bacterium
AAGCATTCATCCAGTTCGGCTCGCAACAAATTCGTAGCTACGCCGAAAAGCGCGGCTACGTGGCGATCTTCGAGCGCGCAGGCGTCACGTTGATCAACCCCTCATGCGGCGCGTGCATCAACGCCGGCCCCGGCGCATCCCTGCGCAAGGAGCAGGTCACGGTCAGCGCGATCAATCGCTACTTCCCCGGTCGCAGCGGCCCGGGTCAGGTGTACCTCGCAAGCCCGCTGACGGTCGCAGCCAGCGCGATCGCCGGCCACATCGTGCAAGGTTGAGCGGGGCAGTTGAGCGGGGCAGTTGAGCGGGGCAGTCGCGCGCCTACATAAGCGCCGCGTGTTGCTACTCTGCGGCGTCCTTCGCAGGCGGGATCGTGCGCGAGTTGGGGCCGATCCACTTGCCGCGCGCGGTTTTGATCACGTGCTTGTCGTGCTCGGCAAACTCTTCCTCGGCGCCATAGCGCTCGTTGATGCCATGGCGCAGCATGTTCCAGGCGGCCGACGCACGGCTTAGGCGCGGCGTCTGCTTGTCGATGGGAAAGAAGTATTCGATCGCCGCACCCACGCCGCGGCTGATCAGATTGTCGTCGCGGTTAAATGCCATGCCGACCGCTTCAAAGGCTTGCTGCATGGCTGCCATCTGCTTGCGGCGCGTGCGATCGATCAACACGCGCGGCTCGATGTTCAAGGTCTCAAGGTCCTTTTCAAGCACCTTGTTCTCCCACAACGCGTACACCATCAGCCGCAGCTGAAACACACTCAGGCCCACGACGTCGACCGTGTTCATCTCTTTGATCAGGTCGGGCAAGTACTGCATCCCGAGTCCTACGTGACGGGCTTCGTCGCGCTCGTAGTACTTGAGCAGCTCGCACAACACCGGCTCGACGCCCGTTTCGCGCACGCCTTGAAACACGGCGAGCGCGATAGTCTCGATCATCAGCTGCATGCCGACGATCTTGTAGGCGAGGTTGTTCGTCTCGAGCACCAAGTCGAGCAACGCCTGGGGCGCCGCATCCATGCGCTCGGGCACGTAATCGAGCTCTTTGAGGTAGTCATACATCACGTAAAAGTGGCGAGCCTCGTCCATCGCTTGGCTCGTGGCAGCCATCTTGGCTTCCAAGGGGACCAGGCGATCGGCGAGCTGTGCCGAGATCTTCCAGGCGGCGAGCTCGCCCCACATAATGATCGCAAAGATGCGTTTGAGCGCTTCTTTGTGCTTTGGGTCGAGCTTGATCCCGCCGTGCTCCTTGAGCAGCATGGTCAGGATTTCCTTACCGTCCCACGCGAGATCTTGGCCGATGTGATAGATGCGCTCGCACTTGGCAAAACGCTTCGCTTCCTCCGCGCTGCGGTGGATATCGAACATGTCGTAGCGGAGCTCGGTGCGACCAAAACCTGCAAAACCCATGGCAACCTCCTGCTTCCCACAATTCTTGGCCCGCACTGCACCTGCTCGCAGAGGCGGATACCTTCAGATCGAACGATTACTTAAGTAACTAAGCGACAGCCTGGTGAGCTCTTCGGCCAAGACCGAATCCGTAATAAGCGAAGTATGGGACGGGTGTCGCAGCGCGTGCCCTTGCGCCGTGCTCAAGATAACGCCACCGAGCACAGACAAAGTAAGGTTCGGATCATGCTGAGCAGGCAGCTCATCGCGTGCCGCCAAGAACGTGTGAAAGCGTGTGCCAAAGTGCTGCACAAGACTGTCGATACTGGCGCTCACCCGCTGATCGCGCGATGCAGAAATTAGCAGCCCCGCAAGCAGAGGCCGTCGCTCACGGGCCGCGCGCAACATGAAGCGCAAGCCGGTGTTCAGCACGACTTCGAGCGCCTGGCCATCCCAGCGCTCAGGTTCGAGCACAGCATCCATCGTGGCGCGGGCCTGCACCGCAAAGCGCTCGCACACCGCGCGCACTAGCGTCTCTTTGTCGGGAAAGCGCGCGTAAAATGCCCCGACGGATGACTTGGCGCGCTTGGCCACCGCCGCCACGTTGGCTGCATCCACGCCCTCTTCGAGAATGATCGCCTCGGCCGCATCGAGCAGCCGCTCAAGCGTGCGCTGGCTACGCTCCTGTTGGGGAGGGCGCACCCATTCGAGCAGACTGTCACGGCGCATCAGCATGGGGGGGTCCGAACCAGAACGTTGATTCTATTTTCCACTCCTAGCGCTGGGGGTCAACAGCAAGTTTGCAAACAGCCGATAGCATTGGAAATTACCCGCCCCTGACCACGGGCGACTGCGCGACACCGCGTGCTCGTGCTAGCTATCTGCTGACTCTTTTTCGCTCTGTATCAAGGAGATCCGGCATGCGCGACGACCGCCTGGCTAGCATCGAAAGCAAGGTCGCCTGTGCGACGCGCCTCAGCCGCGACGACGCGACCTTTCTGTTCGAGCACGCAGACACCGCGGACTTGGCTCGCCTGTCGAGCGTCGCGCGCGCGCGCTTTCATGCAGCGAACGACACGACGTATCTGATCATGGCGATCGTCAACTACACGAATGTATGCGTCGCCAAGTGCGACTACTGTTCGTTCTATCGTCTGCCCGGCGCACCAGATACCTACCTATTGAGCTTCGAAGAAGTCTGCACGCGCGTCGATGCGTTGCGGGATCACGGCGGCAGTCTGGTCGGTTTCAACGGGGGCTTTCACCCCGAGCTTCGTCTGTCTGACTACGCCGAGCTGTTCGGCAAGATCCACGCGCGTTATCCCGATCTCGAGTTCTTCGAGATGACGGTCGCAGAGTTCATGTTCGCCTGTAAGGTCAGTAAGATTACCTATGATGAGGGCGCACGCATGCTCAGCGCGGTGGGCACGCGCTGGGTAACCGGCGGTGGTGCTGAGGTCATGGATGAAGCTTTTCGTAAGCGTCACAGCCCAGGCAAATACAAGGTCGCCGACTACTACAAAGCGCAACGCGCGATTTTGAATGCGGGCATCGGCAGCACGGCCACCATGGTGATCGGTTTCGGCGAGCCGCTCTCTGAGCGCTTGAACCACCTAGAGGGCCTGCGCGCATTCCAAGATGAGATGAACGGCGGGCTCGCGAGCTTTCTATGCTGGACCTACAAGAGCTTCGGCAACGATCTCGGCGGCAGCGAGGTCTCGAATGAGGAGTACCTGCGCTGGCTTGCGGTCTGTCGGTTGTATCTCGATAACTTCGTGCACATCCGTACCAGCGTGCTGACGAAGAACGAAAGTGCGCTCGAGGGCCTGCGCTTTGGTGCCAACGATTTCGATCTGCCGACCGAAGATGAAGTGACGCAAAAAGCGGGCGCCCAGGTCAGCCTGGATTTCGCGCGAATCTTGGCCCACGCGGAGGGCCTCGGCTTCAACGTGATCCATCGGGAGTCTCTGCCGCGCATTCCCCGAGCAGGCGCGACCTACGTTGCCTCGGGCCGCAGCAACGCCGAAGTGCTCACACCCCGACCGCGCATCGACGTCCCGCTTTCACGCATCGCACGCAGCGCAGACGTGCCGGCCGAATAGCGACCTTACGGTCTTTGCTCCATGACGGTCTCGCCGCGCCGACATCCCCGATTGCGCGGTTTGTAGCAGCTCAGTCGAGTGCAGCGTGCGCGGGCGGGCTCGTGCGAACCACGTTGAGACCGATCTTCTGCGTCCACCATAGGGCTCCCACAACGAGCTGGCGCTTGTCATCGACAAAGGACGGCTTCTTACCTTCGAAGGCATGGCCCACGAACTGGAAGGTCCAGCCCACGGTAAACATGGCCGCTGCGAGCGGCAGCCCCACGATCGTGGCGCCCACCGGTAGCGATGCGGCAATCAACGGGATGCCGATGCTGTGGCAAAGCTGATTGCGCGGATCCTGATGATCTGCGCGGTAGCTCTCCATCATTCGTGACCATTCATCGTTGAGCTCGATAGGTCCCATGCGCGTGCCTCTTTCGCTTTGTGTTCAGAGCATGCTGCTTTAAGAATATGACGTCAAGGTCAGTTTCTATTCAACAAATGGACAGGCGACGTACGGCATACCGGCCTCGAGAGCTGGCCTGCCTGAGTGCTTGCGGTGCGCTTCGTGATCGCGATGCCGACGCCCACCCAGCGCTCCGCACAGCTATGTTCAGCCGCTGATTGACGCTGACGCTGCGCCTGGCGACACTCATGTTCATGCGCGTACGGAGTCAGGTCTGCCTGATGTTACTGCTCCTGCCCTGGGCTCAAGCTCACGCGCAGACGATATCTTTGCCCAACAACCTCGGTGACAAGGCGCGGGCAACCCTCAGTCAGGCCAAAAAGGAAGCCGCGAAGCTCGAGGCGAGCCTGCGCAAGTTGGAAAAGAGCCTCGACAGTGAAAACGCGCGGCTGCCCGAAATAGACCTGGATCGTGCACGCAAAACGGCCGGCAAGCTTTTATCCCCCAAGCGCTTGGGGGTGGTGATCACAGCCTCCGCAGACGATGCAGCCAAGACGGCGGAGCGCATGCGCCGATACCTGGCCAAGGAAGCGAGCGCGAATCCCGCTCTGCTAGCGAAGCTCCAACGTCTGCGCGCTCAGATCGTCAAGAAAAATCTGTCATTCAGTGTCGGCGTGACCAGCGTAAGCGACAAGCCGATCGCAAACATCACTGGCATCTACGGCGAGCCTGATCTCGAGGCCGCGCGCGCGCAAAACCGTCAGGTGGCCGAAGGGACAGTTCAGCGCAATCTCGTCCAAGCGACCATGCGCGCGCGCGCCATGCCGCCTCGGCACGCAGACAGCCTAGCCGACGGCAGCGATGACGAAGAAGATGCGCCGCGCGCTGCGGCCGAGAATCCCATCGTGCAGCCCGACACGGTCGAAGGCTCAAAGGGCGGGACCTACCCTTCCTCGCGCTTTCCTTCCGTAAGCTCGCCAGCGTTTTCGTGGCGTGACAGAGCATCGCCCGCCAAGAGCCAAGAAGAGTGCGGCGCCTGTTGGGCGTTTGCCAATGCCGCAGCCTACGAAGTGCAGCAGCGACTTTGGAACGACGCGTCCCTCGACATCTCGGAGCAGCAACTCGTCAACTGCGTACCACCTAGCGTGGCGAGCGGAAATAACTGCGAAGGTCAATGGCCGGAAGTCGCCTGGAAGTACCTTCAGACTCACGGCGCAGCGCAGGAGAGTAAGGTTCCCTATCGGGCCGCCATGCAGAGCTGCGATCTCAGTCAGGAAGAGTCCCATCGGGTCGAGCGTTGGTCCTTTGTCGGACAAGCCGACCCGCGCATGCCCACGGACGAGGAGATAAAGCTTGCCTTGGTCAGCCACGGGCCCGTGGTCGCCACGGTGCGCGTGACCGAGGCCATGCAGAACTACATCGGCGGCGTGTTCGACGAGCGAGATCAGGGACCTATCAACCACGCGATCACCATCATGGGCTGGGATGATGCCAAAGGTGCCTGGCACGTGCTCAACTCCTGGGGCGGCGATTGGGGCGAAGAGGGTTACGTCTGGGTCAAGTATGGGTCCAACCGAATCGGTGCCTACGGTACGTGGGCCGAGCCGAACCTGGTGAAGCGCGCCGGTTCCAAAAGCTTTGCGTCGCGGGTGCTGCGACTGACCAACCAGAACGATGTTCCCGTGGTCGCCTCGGTCCGCGCCGAGGTCTACATGGGTAAGAAGTGGCTATGGTTTCCCACGGACAAAGCCGGTAAGCCGACGACCCTGAGCATCGATATCCCCGCGCGAGGCAGCGTGGAGGTGGTGCACCCGGTCACGAAAAAGGCCCTGCTGACGCGCAGCGCCTTGATCTGGGGCGGCTCCAGGGATGGTAAGGTTCAGTGGACGGCCAACAGGGATACTACAGTTACCACCGTGCCCCAGCCCTACCCCGCCGCGAGCCGTGAACGCTATGAGTACTTCTTTGGCAAGCCAGATGAGCTACCGGTGAATCCCGATGCGCTCTGGAGCGGGGCTCATGCGCTGCGCAAAGCTAAAAAGTATGATCTCGCGCGGGGCAAGCTCGACGAGCTAATCGCACGTGCGCCTCACGACCCGCGCGTGCACGCGGCGCGCTACTGGCTTGGCTGGACCTTCTACAAGGAGAAGGCCTATTGGGATGTTGCAGACGCCATGTACGCGATGGTATCCGCCGCGCCCGAGAGCGAAAAGACGCTGGGTCAGGCTTTCCACTACACCGGCCTGAGTTATCTGAAGTTAGGTTATTGCGGCTATGCCATGCGCAACTTGGAAGTCGTGGCCTATGGCGATTTGAAGCTCGCTAATAAGTGGACCGATTCCGCCAAGTCCTGGATCAAAAAACTAAACAAAGATGATGGTGCTCTGTGCGCAAATTGGGATTAGTCGACACGCACGTCATCTGGCAGCGGTGCTTGTTCAGCGCGCTGTTGTGGGTCGGTTGCAAATCGGCGCCGGACCCTGCGCCAGTGCCTCCGGCTGCCAGCCAAGAAAGCTCCGCAGAAAGCGTCATGCAGCCCCCCGCGGCGCCCTC
>JBBSJC010000481.1:0-6407 GCA_038257655.1 Polyangiales bacterium
AGGTTTGATATGGAGATGATCGCCGAGCAGGCTGACCGCCGCTTCATGCTTTTCAACGCCGTCGTTTCGAGCGCCGCGCTCGGCTTTCTAGCGTGGCTTTTGCTCGTGAACCACGGCAGCGGCGGCGACAGCGATTTGTCGTTCATGCCTGCAGTGAACGCGAGCTTCAACGCCTTGTCTGCGACCTTACTGTTGTCTGGCTATGTCGCGATCAAGTCCCGCAAGATCGCTCTGCACAAACGTTTGATGGTGGCAGCGTTTGCCTCGTCGTCGCTGTTCCTCGTGGGTTACGTGCTGTACCACTACGTCCACGGCGACACGAAATACACCGGCACTGGCGTGATGCGCAGCGTGTACTTTGCGATCTTGATAAGCCACATCTTACTATCGACCCTGGTCGTGCCGATGGCGCTTGCAAGCTTCTACTACGCCTTCCGGGAGCGCTTCGTCACGCATGCCAGGCTTGCGCGCGTGCTTTTTCCGATCTGGCTCTACGTGTCGGTGACCGGCGTACTTATCTTCTTCATGCTGCGCGCCTGAGTATTGCGCTAGCCCAGCCACAAGCTGCGCGTCAGGCGCGGTAGTAGCCCAACGGCCGCACCGCGGGATAGTAAGGTCTCCACTGCGCGCCGGCCCTCGTCACCGATCTCGATCGAGCGCTCGTTCACGTACAGCTCGATATGCTTGCGACACACCTCGTCGCTGAGCTCCTGGGCGTACTCACGTACGAACGGCTTGCTCTCGTCGGGATGGTCGTAGGCGTAGCGCACGCTGTCGGCGATGCCGCGCTCTATGCGCGCCACCAAGTCAGGACCGAGATCGCGCTTGGCGACGATAAGCCCGAGAGGCAGCGGAAGACCAGTGTCTTTTTCCCACAGATCACCGACGTCTGCGAGTGACACCAAGCCGTGCTCTCCAAAGGTGAATCGGCTTTCGTGGATGATTAGCCCCGCGTCGAACTCACCGGCGGCGACACGCGGCATGATCTGATCGAACCGCACCACGCTGATGTCCAGGTTATGGGGGGCGAACAAGCTCAACAACAAATAGGCGGTCGTGCGCAGGCCCGGCACGGCCACCTTCTTTCCGGCGAGGTCGGCCAGGGACTTCAGGCCCCGTTCAGGCTTGACGACCACCAGCGGCCCCACGCCTCGACCTAGGGCCGCCCCTGCGCGGAGCACCGTGTAGTCGTCCGCGAGCAAGGCAAGAGCGCTCGCGGAGACTTTCGTCACAGGCAAGCGCGGCGAAGAAGCCTGGCCCAGCGCACGCCGGTTCAGCCGCTCGATTTCGTCCATATGTGCTTGAAACTGCGTGTTTTCGACCGTGACCCGGCCGTGCAGCAGCGCATGGAACATGAAAGTATCATTGGGGCAGGGCGAGAAGCCGAGCCCGATGTCGCGTAGGGGTAAAGCCACGAGATTAGGCTGGATCGGGCGCGCCTGCGCGTCCAGCCCTCCCGACATTTGCCTACCGCTCGCCCGTTCCGGACGTTCTTTGCGTACACGCAGATCGAGCACGCGCAGGCGCCGCGGATTTCTGTACCCTCACGGGCGTGAACCCCAGCGGCCGTCGCGATACCCATGCACCCGAAGCGGCCCCGGCCGATCGGCCCAAGCACTTGATGCGAACGTTCAGTGACGCGTTGCGCCGCGCGCTTGGCGATGTAGACAGCGCGGTGCCCAATACGGACCCGATCGGCATGGGGACCAAGCTTGGCCCCTACACGCTCGAGCAGAAGATAGGTCAAGGCGGGATGGGCGCGGTGTATCGCGCGCGCCACGATCGACTGCCCCGTCCGGTAGCGGTGAAGCTGCTTCGAACCCGTGTCGCCGGCGACGAGAGCCTTGAGCTGTTCATCCGCGAAGTGCACCAGACCAGCCGCCTGATGCATCCGAGCACGGTGCAGATCTTCGACTTCGGCGTCGCCCAAAACGGGGTCTACTACTACGCCATGGAGTACATCGAGGGGCCTACGCTCGATGACTTGGTGCAAGAGTATGGTCCACTCCCAGCGGGGCGCGTGATCTACATCGTCGCGCAGGTGGCCCACGCCCTGGCCGAAGCACACGAGCTAGGGCTCGTGCATCGCGACATTAAGCCCGCCAATATCTTACTGTGTGATCGTGGCGGCGTCGTCGATCTACCCAAACTCGTGGATTTTGGTCTTGTCGCCGATCTGCAGGCGCCCATCGACCCCAACGACGGCCGCGTGCGCGCCCTGTTGGGCACGCCGATGTTCATGGCGCCCGAGGCTTTGGCCGAGACCCATCGCGTCGATGCGCGCACGGATCTCTACGCCCTTGGCGCCGTCGCGTACTACCTGATGACGGGCTACGACGTGTTCGAAGACCCGAGTGATGTGGAAGCGTTGATCTCACTTCAGCTCAACGAGATGCCGCGCACGCCATCCGATCGCGTCGGGCGCAAGCTCGCCAAGGATCTTGAGCGCCTGGTCATGCGCTGTCTTGCGAAGTCACCCAGCGACCGGCCGAAAAGCGCGCTGCAACTGCGCGAAGAGCTGCTCGAATGCCTGGACGCCAAGCTGTGGACGATGCGCGAAGCAGAAGGCTGGTGGTCCGAGCAGGGCTTGTGCGTGCGTCGTCGGAGCGCCGATGGCTCACGCCTATCGGGCACGTCGCGGGACGAGACCTCGCGCATTCCCGAGTGGCAGTGGAAAACTCAACGCGTCAAAGGCTGAGCTCGGCGCGCTGAATACGCTCGAAAAGCGCCTCATCGAGCGGCCTATAGACGCGTTTTTCGCTGTCGAGCACGAACAAGGGGTCCTGAACGATACGCGGATCAAAACCCTCTTTCTTCAAGTGCGTCTTCACGTACTTGAAGCTGCCTGTCAGCGTGAGCTCCTTCTGCAGGCGTACAAAGCAAGGCCGCGCGTACTTGGGTAACGTGTCGATCACGTGTTCCGAAAAGCGCGCAAGGTCGAAGGTGTCATCGACCACGAGCGCTACCATACCAGCGCGACCTTCCGTTTTCGGCACTTCGACGCCGTACACATTGGACTCGATCACGCCCGCGCAGCGGTTGAGGGCGATCGAGACTTCGGTGGTCGCCACGTTCTCACCCTTCCATCGGTAGGTGTCGCCCAACCGATCGGCAAACGATACGTAGCCTTCGTCGTGCAGGTTCACGAGATCGCCGCTGTTGAAGTAGTCCTTACGGTCTCCAAAACAGTTGATCAGCACCTTTTCATTCGTCTTCTGCCGGTCAAGGTAGCCATCGAACTTATTGATCCGGTCGATCTTACCGATCAGGATGCCTTGCTCGCCTTGTTTAGCTTGGATCAAATGCCCGTTTTTAGAGCGCACGAGCTCTTCGGTCTCTGCATCGATCTTCACCACGGTCTGACCAGGCATCAAGCGACCCATCATGCCGCGCCGGCCCTCGAAGTTAACCATGGCGACGTTGCCTTCGGTCGAGCCGTAAAACTCGATTACGCGCGGGATATTGAAGCGCTTCACGAAGGGGTCCCACACATCCGGTCGCATGCCGGCGCCGAGGATCACGCGCACGCTATGCTTGCGCTCGCTGGGACTGACTGGCGCTTGCAACAGGTAGCGGCAGATCTCGCCGATATACGGAAAAGAGCTGACCCCGTACTTCACGCAGTCGTCCCAAAAGGCGCTGGCACTGAAGCGACGACGCAAAGCTATCGCGCCGCCGGTCGCGAGCACGGAGCCCCACGCAGCGACTGCGCCCGTGGCGTGATAGAGCGGCAGCGCCACATAGGTGACGTCCGAGGGCGTAAGGCCCATCACCACGCGTCCGAACATGATCCCAGCCCGCAGAAAGCGCTGGTTCTTGACGATCGCCGCCTTGGGCAGGCCGGTCGTTCCAGACGTGTACATGTAGAGCATGGGATCGCGCGTGCGTTCGCGTCGCGTGGACGACGGGTTCGTTTCGCGTCCCTGCCCAAAGAGCGCGTTCATCTCGCGTGCGCCGAGCGGTAAGCTCAGGCCCGATGTTTCGCTCCACACGAGCACGTTTTCGATCGGCATCGGCAGCTCGGCCATGATCTCGCGCAGGCTCGCCAGGTGCTCGTCCCCCACGATCACGAAGCGCGGATGACAAATCTTGAGTGCATGCACGAGCTGGGCGCCCGCGACATGGGAGTTGATAAGCGAGGTAACGACGCCCAACTTGTTTGCGCCGACGATCGTGAACAAATACTCAGGTCGGTTGTCCATCAGCAGCGCGATGCACTCGCCGCGTGCCACGCCCAAGCTCTTGAGCACGCTCGACACGCGATTGGCCGCGGCGTTGAAACCCGAATAGCTGTAGCGACGGTCCTCGAATAAGAGCGCCGTGGCATGCGGTGTGCGCTTGGCATGTTGCTCCACAAAACGCGCTGCGCTGCCCGGCGAGCTGTCGCGAAGGACCAAGCCCGAGTAGTACGCGCCCTTCGCGACGACGCGCGCTAATGCCAAATTCCCGCGCAAACTCATCGCCAAAACTCCTCTGATCAACGCTTGAAAGCCGCGCAGCATACTCACCCGACATCACCCACACCAGGCGCACTAACCATGATGGTGGGGCGAATAAACAGCTTGAGCCCCGTGTCTTTGTGTCGTGACACACCGGGGGATGATGGCTTTGCTGCCGACCTCGCTACCCGGCGAGGAGCGGGTGACGCACTCTGGCAGTGCCCGCGAGCGTGCTTCCGGGGTGGCTGAGCGGGTTGCTGCCGGCAACGTCGTCGGGGGACGGTACGAGATCGCAGATTTCATCGCCGCGGGCGCATTCGGGGCCGTGTATCGCGCTCAGGACCTGGACGTGCCCGGGCACGTGGTCGCGCTAAAGCTCATGCACCTCGCGCCGAAGTCCGAACAAGAGCGGGAGCGCTGCCTGCGTGAGGCGCAGCTGATCGCCGCCGTGTCGCACCCGTCGGTTGTGAGCTTCAAAGACCACGGCTGGCATCGAGGCCGCTTCTACATCGTGATGCCTTGGTACGAGGGGCAGACGCTGGCCCAGCGCCTTGCAGAGAGCGGCGAGGGCCTCTCGAGGCCTGAGGCTGCGCGCATTTTTCGCCAGCTCGCCAACGCGCTTGCAGCGATGCACGCGCGCGGCATTCGCCACCAGGATGTAAAGCCTGAAAACATACTGCTCGCGCGTTTCGGCGAAGGCACCGACCTGTTCCCGGTGCTGCTTGACCTTGGGGTAGGTGCCTGGGGCTCCGAGATGCTGCCCGCCTTTACACCCGCCTACGTCGCTCCAGAGATGGCGCGCGCGCATCTGCATTTGTGCGAGTCGCAAACGCCGATATCGGTCGATGGTAAGGCAGACGTATTCGCGCTGTCGTTGACGCTGTTCGATGCACTGATGCCGGGACGACGGGATCTCAAGGCTTGCACCAGCAGTGTCGCGGCGCTGCAGGCCCGGGCGGAGCTGGGGGCTGCACTGCCAGTCGTGAGCGGCCTGAGCGACATCTCGGCGTCGCTTTCCAGCTGGCTTGCGATCGATCCCAAAGAGAGACCCACCGCGCGTGAGCTGTCCGGTCAGCTCTCGGTACTGACGCAGGCTCAGGAACGTAAAGCCGAGCGCGCACAGCTCCTGCGTCGGGTCACTCCCGTGCTGGCAGTCGTGGTTTCCGTAGTCGCGATGCTCGCTGTGCAGCTGCGTAAGGAGCGCGTGCGCTCGCAGGTGAAAGATCAACGAATCGAAAACCAAGCGGCTCAGATCGATGAAGTTCGCACGCAGCTCAGCGCGCTCGACCTGCAGCGGCAGATGCACGAGAGAGAGCTTCTCGAGCTTCTCCGTAAGAATGCGGACCTCGAGGCGCTGTTGCAGCGCGAGCACGCGCGTCGCGTCGGCCTTGAAAGCTCCGTGCAAAGCGAGGAGCGCACGATTCAGGTGCTCGAGCGCGAGCTGATGTAGCGAGCCGCCGCTGCCTGCTACACGTTGGCTGCCGCTTCCCGCTACGTCGGCCGCTCCTGGCTAGACTCGATCACGCTTGGCGTCAGCCCGCGCGTGCTAGGCTCCGGGCCCTGAATCGGAGCCTCTGATGAGCAGCGCAAAAACAGCCATCGTTCCCACGCGAGAAGAGAACTACGCCGAGTGGTACCAGCAAGTGGTGAAAGCCGCCGATATGGCGGAAACATCTGCGGTACGCGGCTGCATGGTGATCAAGCCATGGGGCTACGCGGTCTGGGAAAACATGCAGCGCGCGCTCGACGACATGTTCAAAGACACCGGCCACAAGAACGCCTACTTCCCGCTCTTCATCCCGCTTTCGTTCTTGGAGAAAGAAGCCGAGCACGTCGAGGGCTTCGCCAAGGAGTGTGCGGTCGTCACGCACCATCGCTTGGAAGCCGGCAAGGACGGTAAGCTTGTTCCGGCAGGGGAGCTTGAGGAGCCGCTCGTTGTACGCCCCACCTCAGAGACGATCATCGGTG
>JBBSJC010000482.1:0-6400 GCA_038257655.1 Polyangiales bacterium
AAGTAGAGCGATCGCTGGCGGTACTCGTCCTGGATGACTACGGTGAGGCCGGCGAGCAACTGCGGTTTGTCATGGGTTGCGGACGTGTTGCGAACAAGCTGCGACAGTCCCGACCGGTAACGCTGGGCGGCCGCGTATATCAGCTTTTCGCTGCTCCAAATCCTTGGCAAGCTCGTGGCGCCTCGCGTCAAATCGCGCCTCTACGGCTTTTTCTGCGGCGAACCTCGCGATCCAGCTCGCCGCTGCAGCGAGCACGGCGATTGTAAAGATATACGCGAGTGCTATTGCAACATGCTGCGAAACTCTGCGCTGAAGACACTCGCACACCTTTCGCACACTTGATGCGCGAACGGGGCACCCATTCAGGCGCCCCGTTGTCGTAACTCCTTGTGTTTCAACAGAGCGGGCGACCGGACTCGAAACGGCGACGTCCAGCTTGGAAAGCTTAAGCGACGCTCACGGGTTGCGCTCATCCAGCGTGTATCTGCTCCAACAAACGGTCATTCGCTGCACGCTGCGCTCACGGACTGAGCGGAAACGACAGAAAGATTGGGCACCACTGGGCACCGCGCGGATCTACCCGACCGACAGCCCTTCCAATCCCCTGGCCTTCGCAATCTGCAGCAGCTTCAGGCCCATGCCGCCGGGGCGCTTCTTGCCGGACTCCCACTGCATCACGGTGCTCGGCGTCGTGTTCAGGAACGCCGCGAACACCGGCTGACTCACCTTCAACCGCCGCCGCAACGCGCGAATCTGCACAGCTGAAAGCGGCGGTGGCGTCACGCACAACTGGTCGTACTCCCGCAGCGTGGCGGCAGTGATCATTCCAACGCCGTGGAGGTCCGATACGGCGCTGTGAATCGCCTCGAACGCGTCGCTCTTGAACTTCTTCGTCGTCTTAGTCACAGGTTACCTCCATCCACACTTTGGTCTTGACGGCGTCTCTGACGTCTGAAGCGGAATACGCGCTGATGTCGCGCGCGAGCATCTTGAACGTCGCCAACTCATCGTCCCCGATGTTCTCTCGATCTGCCTTGGCAAAGAGGTAGGTGAACAGCCATCCGTACCTCCCCTGCGTCAACACGATTCCTCGCCAGCGATTCTTGAGCAGACGCTTCTTCCACACACCGCCTCCGAGATCGTCTCCCAGCCCTTTTTCAATCTGACTAATCGCTTCGAAAAGGTCCGAGTCTGCTATCTCGGCTTTCCTGGCTGCCTTCGCGAACCACTTCGTTTTGTAGACCTGTTGCTTGAGTTTCGTCACGATGTACGCGGGATGAGATCTTATAATGGTAACACCTAGTGTTACCCTTGCCCACCGCGATCGCGTGCGAAGTTGCTGATGCTATTGTGGTGTGCCGAGCGCGATTTGGACAGGATTGGGCACCACGCGAGCAGCGGCCGCGTCCCAAAGGGACGCGGCCGCAATCCAGAAAGTTGATTCTAAAGCACTTACAGAGCGGGCGACCGGGCTCGAACCGGCGACGTCCAGCTTGGGAAGCAGCGTCTGCGCTCACGTAGAAGTGGCAGTTCTTCTCGTGCTCCCTCTGAAAGAGGTAAACTAAACTTGCCCTGCATTTGTGAGCGTGCGCGTGAAACCGTGTTGTTACGGGCTCAGTGGGCTCAGGACTGCGACCGAGATGAGCGTTGCCGCGTCGCGGGCGAGATCAACTGTTGATGGTTTCCTGCAGTTGCCTAAGCCGCTCAAGTATGTCATCGAATGCGGGCGGGCTGTCATCGAACATCATCGGTGCCATCGCCCGATAGTCCGCACGCAGGTCGTCGATTCGCGCCTCACTTGGTAAAAGACGTAGCCTTCCCGGACGTGCGGTGTCGTAGTTCGCCCAACCTGATCGGAAGAATGTGGCCTTGTGTTTCGCTACGGTCGCCAAGAGGCCGAAATCGCTGGCGGCGGCGTTGCCCTCCGCGGTGTCGAGAAGCATGGCGACGTCGTAGTAGTGTCGTGAGAAGTATGGCGGCGTTGCAGAGTCAGCCGGACGATGGGCCTCCGCGTGCAAGGCGGTAGCCTTCTCCCAGAAGGTGCGCTGCGCCGCGAGCACGGTCACGGCGACGTCGGAGTCTTTGAAGAAGTCGGGATAGTCCTCTGCGGCGTACGGGCGAACTACTCGCACCTCGGTTGGCCAAGGATCACCGCGTGCGCCAAACTCGAGCCTTACCCGCGGCGTGATGTACGCCATGCCTCCATACTCCGCTTGAGAGAGCGCAGTCGGATAGTGGAAGTTCACCGTATGCGCATCAGCGACGTCGATCTGCAGCGACCAGTTGCTATCGGTCGGTTCACCAAGCTGCTCCGCGATCGCGGCGCGCAGCATCGGAAGCAACTTCTCGCTGATGTGTGCTTGGACCTCGCGCATCAGTTCCTCGACGAGTTGATCCGCCTTCTTCCTGCTGATTCCGTCTCGCGTGGGATCACGGTTGCCGCTGTAGCCGAGATCGGAGCGATCGAAGGAAAGATCGATGTCTTCCGAAAAGCGCCGGATCGCGCCGAACACTTTGGAAAGCGACGTGCCACCCTTGAAGACCAGGGCGGCAGCGTCCTTGTCCTGCATTCCGAAAAGGCGCTTCAAGGTCCAGCAGACCCAGAAATCCTTTTCGACGATCATGTTGGCGAGTCCGCGGCCCGCTCCAGTCTCGTTAAAGAGAGCCTCCCTATCGGCGGCAGGAAGCAGCGCGACCTTATCCATCGATGCCGTCTGCCGCTGCGCTGGCAACTGAGCGGAGCGTCAGGCGCATCCAGGCGGGTGCCTGAACGGCTGCGGATGCGAGCGTCTTCTTGTCGTGCGCCGACAAAAGACGCGTTGCGATCTGTGCAACCTCAGTGGCACGCGTCGGCCCCACATGACGAAGCGCCTGGACCACGGTGCCGGCTGCGCTGCCTGGAGCAATCAGATGTTTGGGCGAAGCGTGGCGCACATCGACCACGCGCTTGCCCAGCACGACGCGACGTGACGGGCCGTCTGTCAGATAGGTGCTCTTCGCGGGAACCTGCGTCGAAAGGCCGAGCGCGTTGGCCGCGCGTGCGCCATCGATCTGAAGCAGCGAGCCGGTCTCGCGCGCCAGCGCCAGCGCCACGACATCGGGAGTGGGAGAAAGCGGGCCGAGCTTGGGATGGACCTTGGGGAAATCGTACAGGCCACGCGCCAGGCGGCGGAGCATTCCGACTTTCACAAGACGAGAAAGGGCCTGGTCAACGGCTGCGCGTGCTGCGATGTCGAGGAAATCCCGAGGCGTGAAAACGCCGCCACGCCCGCCCGCGCGGGCGCGGCGCATGATCTGAACTGGAACGGACGTAGCAGTCGCTTTCATATGTCAGAAAATACTACATAATTTTCTGACATTCAAGCGTGCGGACCGGCGACTTCATCGAAGCGAGGCAGCGCGTCCCGGCAGCGACACGGGGAACAGAACCGTGTTCCGAACCCACAATGGGCGGCTTTGAAGGCCGCCCATTGGCTATTCCCTCACTGATTTATACGGACTTACACCAAAGCGGGCGACCGGACTCGAACCGGCGACGTCCAGCTTGGGAAGCAGCGTCTGCGCTCTCTGGGTACACGCAGTCTAGCTCGTTTTCCCTCTGCAGAGCGCGAGAAGCACCTGTTGTGCGCACGCGACCGTGCGCGCGAAACGCGGTCGTTACGGGCTCAGTGGGCTCAGGACTGACACCGGGCAAAGCGTTGCCCCCGCCACGGCACGCATAGCGTGGTCCAGCTGCTCGCGCTCACCCGGAGTGCTGCGGGCCATCGGCCCCTGCCAGGGTCACGTTGCGCTCCGCCGAGGAGAGCATGCCAGCGCACGGCACAGCCGGGTGGCATGCTGCGTCTTCTCCTTAGTGATTCCCTTTCCGGGCGAAGGGCCGCTCGCTGGCCAGCCGTAAGTATGCGACGGCTTGCGCAACGTGGGCGAGCAAAGCGGAACTGGGTGGCAAGGTCTCGGAGTCGATCGTCAGCATCATCGCCTCTCGCCGCCGCGAAACAATCGGCGGCGTTGCCTGGGCCTCGGCAGACGCCGCAAGTTCGGGCTGGCCATTCGCAGGCTCGTGCTTCGACTGAAACCGGTCAAGTTCAAGTTCAGCCAGCGTTGGTTCCAGTCCCGTCAACTCGGTGCCTCCGTTCGTTGACGGTAGACGATAGCGCATGTCGGACGAACCGCCTCGAGGCGTGCCCGATACCGTGACGCGAGTCGCTTGACGTTGATTGTCCCCGGCGGCCCACGGCGGCGGCCCTGTCGGTCGATTCTTCAAGGATTGTTGGACGAGTCGAGCGCGTAGAGGGGGTAGTCGCGGAGTGCCGGCAGAAAGTGTGACAGCGGCGTCCCGTTCACGATGTCCTCAAACCAGTGGCGCGCTACCGGCATCTCGTCCACAAGATCGACGTGGGAGCCGGCGTGGCGCTGATCCCAAAACAGGGCGACGCTCTCGCCGGTCCCGGTCGCGGATGCCCATCGCACGCCTTCCGCACCGTGCTTGGCCGCCCGCGTCGCTACCTCTTGGCATGGCGCGAAATCATCGGCTGAGAGGCCGTGCGCGGTCAGTCCCCACGCATCTTTAGTGGCGCGGGTCGTCAGGGCGAGGACGGCGCGCAAGCGGACCTGCACGACGAACAGGGACCGAGGCATGACACGATCGAAGGCCGCGGCGAGGTCCGCGCTGCCGGCCAGACGCGTGTCGCGGGCGATGCGCCGGAGTGCCTCGGCCGCGGCGGTGTCGGGTTCGCGCGAGAGATACACGGCGCCGAGCACGGGCGTGTTGAACCGCTGTGGGTAGGCCTTGCTCATCGCCGCCGTCTGCGCGAAGTCCCGGTAGCGAGGCGACGTGAAGCGAAACAGATGACCGACCAACGCGTCCGGCGACTCCCCATTGGGGTCGCGATACGTCAGAGCGCCGCGCCGGCGTTCATCGCGTACAGGACGCCCGTGACCCGGTCGACATTGCCCGCCAGGATCATCTGCCGTGGCGTCGCTCCCTTGAAGACCTCGCGCGGGCTATCCAGCCACGGCCGCTGCGCGCCGGGTACCAGCAAGGCATCGAGCTCCTCCAAGAAGCTGGCGAACGCGGCCAGCCGCTGCAGATAGATCGGCGTCGGCTCCGTCCCGGTCCGCCACCGATGCAAGGTGCTCGCGTTCGTCACCAAGGCGGTCGCCAGTTCATCATAGGTAAAGCCGAAATCCTCACGCAGGCGCTCGAGCGCCTCCAGTTCCTGCAGCTGCGTTGCCATCGATCCTCCTGGGAATGCCGAAACTGCCAAGAAGGTAGCATATGCGACTCGCATATGCAAGTAAAGGACGCGGCTGCCGCGTGGTGTGCGACCACGTAGCCAAGCGCTCACTGGGGTGTCGCCGCCCGTCACGTCCACCCGTCCAGGAACGCCAACGCCTGGTCGCCGCCGAGATTGGACAGGCAGACGTACCGATACCGCCCGCGCCACGGCTGGTCAGTCGTCCGAGTGCGGGTGTACCGTCCGACGACCTCCCGGGCGAGCAGGTAGCCGTCCGCGTGGTAAAGATCGGGACGGGCTAGCCCGAGCTCGCGCAGGTGCTCGAGCCCTTCGGCCAGTTCGTAGTCGCCCCCCGCCCCGCCCGGTGTGTGCACCACGAACAGGACGGCGGGGGCCTCCATGGCGGCAATGCGGCGGCCGTCGAACGGTCCGCCCCACGCTTCGGCCGCGTGGCAGGCGTCGGGATCTGGGTGGCGCGTGGGATCGATCATCGGGGCAGCGTGGGTCCCCATTTCGTCGCGCGCCAGAGCCGACAGGAGCGCGGAGTGCGGGGCGCGTGCCTTTGCGATCGACGAGCGCGGAGACCTTGGCCGTCGGGTGGGACTGCTGTGCACGGACGCCTCGACGCGCGAACGTGGGACTCGACAGGGCATTTTACAAGAATCCCTTTCGAATCGGCCGAGAACGCCGAAGGCGCGGCGGAGGAGCTCTTGGCGGCCGTCCCAGTGGAGGTGCTGAGGGCCATGCGCAAGAAGTTGCTGTCCCTGCGCCCGCATGCCCAGTCAGGAACACCCGCCGCCACCGCGATAACCGCGGCATCGTCGCGGCCCGCAGGGGCCGAATGAGCGCTATTGCGTATCAAGCTCCCATACGGGCTCAACGCAACAACTACCCACATCGACATGACGTGGGGTCGTTCGCAAAGCCTTACACATCAACGCTTTAGAACAGAGTGGGCGACCGGACTCGAACCGGCGACGTCCAGCTTGGGAAGCAGCGTCTGCGCTACCGGAAAGGCGGCGATTCTTCTCGTTCTCCCTCTGAAAGAGGCAAAATGAGCTGGCCATTCATACGCGACCGCGCGCGCCAAACCGTGTTCTTACGGGCTCAGTGGGCTCAGTGGGCTCAGGTGTACCGAGATGCTCCTCCGGCACCGCCAGCAT
>JBBSJC010000483.1:0-6394 GCA_038257655.1 Polyangiales bacterium
ACTCGACATGCGGTGTGTCAGCATTACGCTCTTCTGCATGCGAACCATAAGCGCACTCAAGTCGCCCCGCACTTTACTGTACGTTTCGTCGTCCCTAGTGACTGCGGCACTCGCGCGGACGATGAGGTGCAAGCGGTGCTCCAAGAGGGCACGGCCACCTTCGAGATCGAAGGCCCTCGTCTCAACATCAAACGTAGCGATGGTCGCGGTCTCAGCGCGCTCACGCGTTAGTTCCCGCTGCCTCGCTGCGCTGATAGCGCGTCCGCGCGGCACGCATTTGTGCGCCGATTCACGCATTATGTGAATTGCCGGTAGCCTGATGACTCGATCTCCAACGCCCCCGCAACTTTGCCTGCATGTCCCCTGCTCGAAGCCTCGCGTTAGCGCGAGAAGCCGGTGTGCTGCGCCTAGTGACATGGTGGCTCATGGCTGTGCTCTTCTTCTCGGTAAGCCCGTTCTCGGTGCGGGCGGACGTCGCGCGCCGCGGTCTATCCATCTCGGGCATCGACGAGCTACTGCACGCCACCGGTGCAGACCGAGAGCTTGACGCACTTTCGCTGCAAGCAAGCCTCGCCCATCCCCTTTCTTCAGCCCTCGCGAACGTCCCGAGCGACCTTAGCTACGCCCTACGTCAAGTGGTGGAACGTGATTTTGAAGGCGCGCACCTTACGCAGCGCTTTCGCGAGCTGTTTGCGGCGCGCTCCAACAAGCCACACGTGCAGAAGCTGCTGGCGTTTTACCAGTCACCCCTCGGGGTTCGCTATGCACAAACCGAGCGTCGTGCGCGCCCGGGTGCTGCACCTGCAGACAGTAAGCCCCTTTCCAAGGAGAGAGCGCAGCTGGTGGATCGCTGGTTGACGGCCTCGTGGGGCATGCGCCGCTTCGAAGTCGAGGTGGTGACCTCTGCCGCCGGCCTCAACCGTGCGATCAACATTCTGGCCCCCAAGCGGAGCATCACGCCGGACGAGCTTGCCAAGCCCATGCGGTCTCCTGAGTTGCACGCTGCCGTGGTACTGCATTTCGCCAACTCGCTCTCTGGTTTCAATGACGCGGAGCTTGCGCGTATCACGAGCATGGAACGCTCCAGTGCGGGACAGTGGTACCGGCGCGCGGAGCTCGATGCGCTGACGCAAACGGTCGAGGAGGCATTCCGCGCGCTCGAGCTTGAAGCCGTTGCGGCGCGCGAGCGGATGGCGCAACGGTATGGTTCACGGACGCCGTAGCGCAGCCAGTGCCAGCGTCGGGCAGCGCTTTTCGGGCCAATGCGCCTTCAGCTTTGAGGTGTAACGAGTCATGCTCGGTCGATGTCGCGTGCACACGCTTATCCTCCTGACCTCGCCCGCTACGTCGAAGCGAACTGGCCCAGGGTGCAAGGTCTACCCCTGCCAGCCAAGCTCTTTGAAGACGCGCTCTCGGTGGCGTTTCAGGCTTCCCTGACTTCAGAGGAGGCACGGCCGACCCGCTTTCGGCTTCTGCTCACGCAGCTCGAAGAGTTGCCCGAGAGCGGCGTTCCGAACAAAGGGGTGCTGCGTTTACGCTTCGATCCGACTCGTCCGCTGCACGCTGATGAGCTGCGTCGCTTGAGCCCTGCGGTGCCGTTCGAGACTGCGCTCGTCGGCGCCCATGTCGAGGATGACAAGCTGCGCATCTGGGGCATCGCACATTCGGGGCCGGCGTGGCTCGCTCCGACCTGGGGTGGCCGCAGTCTAGTGCCCAACTGGACGTACAGTCCGATCATTCACGTGACCGGCCCGGGCCAACTCGCGGTGCGCTGCGCTGGCAAGCTAGTCGGCGCGCTGGAGCGGGGGGTGGTGCTCGATGCGATGATCGACGTGTTCGACTCCGAGTGGCTGCCCGCGATGTTTGCCAAAGAACGGGAAGAAGTACGGGCGCAGCATGCAGCGCTTCAGGCCCAGACGTTGTCACCTACCATGGCCGAGCACTCGCTTGTGGGACGCGTAACCCAGCACATGCTGCGGCGCACGATTCAACTCGTGCGAGGGGCGAGGCACGGGGGTCTGATCTTAGTCGTCGACGCCGCACCCGAGGCAGCAGCTGGGCCGCTGCACGGCCTGCGCCTCAAGTACCGCTTGAGCCAGGACGAACCGGCCCATCGTTTTCGGAGCGTGCTCTTTCAGATCCTCGAATGCTTGGCCGCGACGAGCACCAAAACCTCGATCGGGTGGTCGGACTTTGCAGCGGATGACAGCGCCACGCTGGAGCAACTCGAGCAGTCGGTGTTCGAACTAAGTCGTCTGATGGCCAATCTCACTGCGATCGACGGCGCAGTCGTGCTCGACAAGCGATTTGCCATCCTCGGCTTTGGCGCGGAGGTTTCGGCCGAGCTGCCAGCGCCGTCCCGAATCTGGCGAGCCCTCGACACCGAGGGCAAAGAGCGCGAGCCTGCTGACATCGAAAACGTCGGCACACGTCACCGGGCAGCCTACCGCTTCGTTCGAGACAACCCTCAGGGCCTGGCGATCGTCGTCTCACACGATGGAGGCGTCTCGTTCGTCGCCAATCGCGAGCAGGAAGTTGTATTTTGGGAGCAATCGATAGGTCCGTAGGCGTGTTGGCGCCTCACGCGCCGACCGTACGCAGGGCGCTTGCCAGGTTGTTCATCAACCGCTCGAGGTTCGCCATGGTCTGTGCCTGCGTGCCGCCCCATGCCCAAAACGACAGCATCAGCTGGCAGCCGAGCTGGGCATCTGCCGGGCCGCCCAAGCTCAGATAGCGCACGGGCACGAGGGTCGTGCCGACGATACCGTTTTCAAAGCCAGTATCGAGCGGGGCCAGTGCGTTGTGAAAGGCGTTCGTGAGCGCGAGCAGGTCGTGCTGCGCGACGTTGCGCGAAAGCTGACGGTACAGGACCATCACGCGGCCGGAGCACTCGAGTGCCTCTGGCATGTGGAGGTTCTGGTTGGGGTGCGGCGGGGTGAACTCGCAATCGTTGGACTCGAGCAGCGACGACGTGCCGTTGAGCCATTCCAGAAGGGCGTAGAACCGCTCCACGGCGAGGTAATGTCTCCACGGCACAAAGTCCTCGAGGGACGTTCGAATCAGCGCGGGCGACGCCTTGAGGTCGTAATAGCGAAACGCTGAGCTTGTCTTGGCGTCGGTCCACGGATGCGAGCGCGCCTCGGTGAACGCCTCGCCGCTGTATTCGCACGTTTTCATGGGAGCTATCGCTTCTCGAGGTAGGCCGCGACCATAGGCCGGCACGCGCGTGCACGCCACGGAGCGCCACGGGGTGGGCGCGAAATCAAAAACTGAGGTCAGCCCTCGCATGCGAGCCGGGTAGAGTAAACTCTCGCGACCATGCTGCCCCTCGATGTCTTCCCCGACGAGAACGCCGCCTTGGCGGACGGTACCGAGGTGCGCCTGCGTGCTGTTCGGCCAGAGGACAAGGCGCTGTTGCTGCAAGGGTTCGAAGAACTGAGCCCCGAATCGCGCTACCTGCGCTTTCTAGCGGCAAAACCGAGGCTCAGTGACGAAGATCTGCGCTACTTGACAGAGGTCGATGGCGACCATCACTTCGCGCTGGGCGCCGTGCGGCTGCGCGAGGATGGCAGCGAAGAGCCCCTGGGCATCGCGCGTTTCGTCGTGAGTAAGGACGACCCCGAAATCGCGGAAGCTGCGGTCGCGGTGAAAGATGCCATGCATGGCAAGGGTGTGGGCAAGCTGCTGCTGCATCGGCTCGCAAACGTGGCCGCCAACCACGGTGTGAAGCGTTTCCGCTGCACGGTTCTTGCCGACAATGCTGCCATGCGCGCCCTGCTCACCGATCTAGACCCAGGCGCGCACGTGATACGAGCGGTGTCAGGGGTTGCAGAAATCGAGTTACTGGTGCCGCAGCCAAACGAGGCGGCCGAGGCGCTCAAGCGTCGGCTGTCGCTCGATCGCTTTCTCGCCCACGTGGCAAAGCAACTGGCAGCGGTACGTGTCAGCAGTGTGCCGGACGAGCCTTTGGGCGACTAACCTTACCGTTTGTGTCGCTATGCACCCGCACGGCACAGCCATTTGTGCCAGGCCCGTCGAGCTCCGTCGGCAAAACGCAGCAGATTAAGAAAGTTGACGCTCACGCCGAAGTAGCTGTCGTGGCCTCGCAGTCGATGCTGTCTGCAGCCTCTCACCCCAAGTGGGGTTGAACAAGGGGCTTTCTCGCGCGTATTAGGCTGCACGGAGCAGCGCGACCTTACGCGCGGCCCACACTGGAGCTACGGATGCGAAGACTCAATTGGATGTTGCTTGGCAGCACTCTTTCCATGCTTGCCTGTGGCGGCAGCAAGACGAAAACAGGCGACAGCGACTGCGCGCCGGACGCCGGCCCCTGCCAGCCTGACAACAACGCGACGGATGGCGGTCCAGGCTGGGGCATCGACGACTCGCTTCCCGACGCAGGAACGCTCGCTCTCGAGCCAGCCGAGCGATCCAGGCTTCGCGCACGCGAAGATGAGATCTGTTTGCTCTCAAAGGCGGGTGACGTGCAGTGCCGCAGCAAGGATGCACAGCTGACTACCGTTCAGAAGGGGCCGTTCGTCGCCTTTGCGCTCGGGGTCGAGCACGGCTGCGGCTTGAGTGAGGCTGGCGCGATCACCTGCTGGGGAGCGGGCCTGACCGCGGACGGTTGCAGCTGGAGCTCCTTCAGCAACGAGTGTGGCCAGGCGCTGGTGCCGAGCGGACAATACAAGGCCGTCGCGGCGGGCGACAAACACACCTGTGCCCTCGACATGGCCGGCACGGCTCACTGCTGGGGCTACGAAGAAGACGGGCGACTCGCTGCGCCCACGGGCTCGGGCTTCACGCAACTCGTCGGCAGCGGCGACGCGATGTGCGTCGTGGATGGCGCCGTGGATGGCAAAGGTGTGATCCAGTGCTGGGGCGGCGCCTCGTCTCCGGCAGACCCAGTGACCTCGCTCGCCCAGCTGAGTTTGTCGGGGGGTCGCGCGTGCTGGGTAACCAAGCAGGGCGAGGTGAACTGCACCTGGGGCGTCGACGACCTCGAGACGCACTCGGGGTATGCCCAGATCGTGCCTTACTCTTCTGGGGTGTGCGCGCTGCGCAAGACGGGCCGCGTTGTGTGCGCGGGCGGCGGAGCGGTGCAAAGAGTAAGCCCCGACCTCGGTCCGTTCACTGAGATCGCAGCGGACGATGCCTTCGCGTGCGGCTTGCGCGAAAATGACGAGCTCGTGTGCTGGGGACCCGGCTGGGGTGAGGGCTCCGACACGGAGGTGTGCAGCATCGGAAAGCTCGAGTCCGCGGTCGCCTCGAACGACCTATCGCTGTCGCTCTCGAATCGCAGCGAGCTCGACGGGGCATATAGCTTCGACATCGACCATCTAGGGCTGCTCAAGCTACGCACGCCTGAGGTGCCCCTGGCCGACGGCGAGACAGGTCAGGTCTCGAGTGCGTGGCTCGTGGTCGCTCCCGACGAGAGCCATCCTGCAAAGGTGATGTGCGTGGGCGCCGACTCGGGCTCGACCATCAGGCGCCACGACGACGAGCTGCTGCTCGATCTCAAGCAGATGCGGAATCTCAGCTGCCCCGGTACGCCTGTCGCCGGCAAGATCCAACTCTGCGGTGGCTTCAATTGTCCGGACGACTTCAAGGGTGGCACGCTCGACGGCAAGGCCGTGACCGATATCGAGACAAGCTACTTCGGGATCGGCGGTGCCTACCAGCTCAGCACGGACAAGCTCGAGATTCGCGCACAGCTCGGCGGCGACGACGATAGCGCCCCTCAACCGATCACCTGGAGCTTGATCTTCACCCGTCCAGACAGCGCCTGGGGCGGTAAGGTGTTTTGCGCGGGGTCGAGCTCGCAAAGGAGCAGTGTGGGCGAGTGGCCCGACGATTACGACCTTTGGGAGCTTTCCGATCTGTCGGTCCTTCCTGACTGCACCGGCGGCGAGGGCTCATTCAAGGGGTGCGCTCGCTAGAGGCGAATGGCGACAAACTTCCGGCGAACTCTGACCCGACGAGGTTTTGAGGAGAAACTACCGCGCGTACCGGCCGGGTGAAGACCGCGCCTGACCGAGCCCACCCTCACAACGCGCGGTCGCCTCGCCCCAACACCTCTGCTACGTGTCACTTCCTAAGGGCTCGCGAGTCCTAAGGGGGTACGAGCGATGAGTAAGGATAAGGAGCGCACGGAAAAAGGGGACAGCAATTCGGATGGTCTGCTCGTTGACCAGCCATCGCCAGCGCGCAAGCGAAGCGCAAAGTTGGGGATCGGCTGCTGTGTCGTCTTGGCTATCGGCCTCATCGCCGCCGCCGTGATCGAGCTGACCACCGATCAAGAAGACGCAGTGCCCGCGACCACTGTGGCGCCCACCGCGTTCCCCTAGCGCCAGCGTTGGACGGTGTCACGATCGGGCTCGTGTCGGTGCGTCCT
>JBBSJC010000484.1:0-6369 GCA_038257655.1 Polyangiales bacterium
TCGGCGGCGGGTCGATCGTCGAGCTCGACGTCTCGGTCGCGCACAGCTCGACCTCGGGCAACGCGCGCGAGGCCACGATCGCGTCGGGCAAGCGCTCGTTGGTCGAGCGGCCAAAGATCTCGATGACCGTCTGCAGCGCCACCTGTGCGCGTGACAGGCAACCGAGACGCACGTCGTAGAGCTGCGCGGTCAGCTCCTGGCGTTCGTTCGCGAGACACACGCGCTTGTGCGTGACGGCCCAGCGCTGGCTGTAGCTCGTCATGTCGGGGACGAGACGCTTCGCTTCTTCCGCGCCGTACGGACCGAGCGACGTGAGGTGGGCCGTGAGCGTGCCGCCCATCGTCGGGTTCCACGCCTTGGCGATCTCGTCGGTGGCGCCGGCACACGGCTCGACGGTCGCGTTGCCTCCGCGGACGGTGCCGACGGCGAACGTCGCGCCCGCGAGTGCGACCACACCGGCGACGATGCCGCGGCGGCGCCAGATCGTGCGCGGGTCGCGCGAGAGTGCGTGGAGAAGCGCGTCCATCGACGGGTAGCGGTTCACGGCTTCGCGTGCGGTGGCGCGGGCGAGGATGTCGTCGAGCCCGCGCGGGACATCCGCGTCCTTGCCGTCCGCGTTGCGTCCGACGAGCGCCTCGCGCAGCGAGACACCCAGCGCGTACTGATCGACGGCGGGCGAGAGCTCGTCGCCTTCGGCTTGCTCGGGCGGCATGTAGCGCGGGGTGCCGGCGCCGCGCGTGAGATCGGACGAGAACTCGCCGACACCTTCGCGTTCGGAGATCGGTTTCGCGCGAACCTCGCCGCGCGCGAGGCCGAAGTCGAGGACGCGCACGCGACCGTCGTCGCCGATCATCGCGTTGTCGGGCTTGAAGTCGCGGTGGATGAGGCCGACGCGATGTGCGGCGCTGAGGCCTTCGCCCGCAGCGCGATAGACGACCAGAATGTCGTGCACGGTGCGCCCCTGCCGGCACCACGCGCGCAGGTTCTTGCCGCGCACCCACTCCATGACGAGGTAGACCTGCTCGTCGACGACGCCGACGTCGTAGACCGGGACGACGTTCGGATGCGAGAGCTTCGCGAGCGCCTGGCCCTCGAACAGGATCCGCTCGCGCGCGGCCAGCATCTCCGCCTTCACGAGCTTGATCGCGACGCGGCGATCGAGCTCGGGATCCCACGCGCCCCACACGATGCCCATGCCGCCGGCACCGACGGTCTCGAGCAGGTGATAGCGGCCGAGCTTGATGGCCTCGGCCTTCTTCGAGAACAGCTTCGCGCCGACCCGGTTCTTCGCGACCGCGCGGTGGAGCTTGTCGGCCTCGGGGCGCTCCGCGATCAGCTCCGATGGGAGCGTGGGCTGTGCGACGACCGGCGTCCCGGTGGGAGGCGTGGCGGTCTGGGCGAAGCCGAGGTCCTCGGGATCACTGCTCTCGTCGTGTTCCCCCGACGACACGAGACCCAGGATATCGGAGTGGCGGGGACCTGACAGGTCCGGCGACGCGGTCTTTGACAGCCGCGGGGTTACGCGCGGGTGTGTAGGTCGGTTCGCGGGTGGATCATCGCGGGGATAGCCGCGGGGTGCCACCGATGTTCGCCGGACTCAATCGCACTCAGTATCCAGCGTGGGCTGACTTCCTCGCGCAGAAGGCCGCGCTCGATCCACACGGACTGTTCGACAACGAGCAGTGGCAGCAAGTGAAAGACGGCGCACCCGCACTCCCCTACGCGGGCTGCGGCCTGTCGAGGGAATGCATGTGCGAGACCGATCTCGACTGCGGAACCGGATATCGTTGCGAACATGGCGGGTTCTTCGAGGAAGCACGCGTCTGCCGCTGAGCTTCGCGGCCGCCTTCGAGCTTGCGACACACCGACGACCGGGCGCGTTTAGCGCACCGTAAAATCAGGTCGGCCTACGCGACGTCGTATGCAGTCGGAGCCGCGCTCGGGTATCGTGCCGGCAAAGGAGCCGGGTATGCGGAACGTGCAGGCAGTGATGATCGCAGTCCTCGTGGTGGCCCTTCCGCTTGCTTCGGGCTGCCCCAAAGAGGGCGAGGGGGCCGCGGATGTGCCACCGCCCGCCTCCCGGTCCACACCGACCGCCGACCCTGAGCCGCCGTCATCCACAAACGACGACGCGCTTCCCGCTCCGCCGCTGCCCGCCGCCGCGGACGATTCGAACGCCAAGGAGAAGCCCACGGAACCAACCAGGCCGCCCCCACCCGGCACGGGCCCGCCGCCCGCGGACGTGCAGCTCGCGTGGGCCAAGGCATCGACGTCCGCCAGCGTCAGGCGTATGCGCCGCGGGGAGGCGGGCTACGAGCCGAGCGGTTCCGCCAAGACGATGCCAGCCGCGTGGGCTCGCCAGATGACCGCGCTGCTCGAGCGCGCGGTTAAACGGCGTGAGGCTGGCGGCCCGATGAGGCGCTGCCGTTTCGATCCGGGGATCGCCGTCAGCTTGGAGCAGCCCAACGGGCCGACTGCGTATGCCGAGCTGTGCTTCACCTGCGGAGAGGTGCGCTTCGGCGAGCACACGCTGGACTTCCTCCCCGACGCGGCACGCTTCAAGGCCCTTGTTCGCAAGGCCTTCCCGAGCGGGAGTCTGGAACCAGTCGAGAGTAAGGCGAAGTAAGGACCGGTACAACCCAGGACGGTCATGGAAAAGGCTGCATCGCCTCGACGAGAGCAGTATGGTCGGGCACGGGGTACCTTACTATGTTTCTCGTCAGCTCGGCGCTCGAACCTGCACCTCCTGTCGTCACGGCACAAACCGGGCCTTGCGCCGGCCGCTGCGATGACTACGCAGGCTCGAACATGATGACCTATCGAATCTGCGCTCTGCACCTGCCGAAAAGGCGAACGGATGCCGTGGGCTACGCATGTTGGGCTGTCCCATGTCTAGTGGCTGCGACTCTGGTGCTCGCACTCGGATGCGGTGGCTCATCGTCAGGCAAACAAGCTAGCGAGGGCGGCTCGTTGCGTGCCGTGCAGGAGGCGTGGTGTCCGATCCTGGCCAAGCAGTTCTGCGCGGCGGCTGAGACTTGCGGTTGCAGCGACGTTCCTGGCTTTGTTGACTCGCCATGTGTGGAACGTACCGAACGCGGCTGTCGCAAGCAGCTCGACGCATTCGCCGCACGCGTGGCATCTGGAGAGCTTACGGTCGCAAGCAGCCTCCCCGCCGGCTGCATGCCGGCGCTCGAGCGCTCGCTCGCCACATGCCGCATGCCTGAAGCGGACGTGTTCACCGTGAGCTGTCCTCTCGTGTGGCCCAAGGGCGCAAGTCGTGAGCTGCCCGTCGCGGCAAAGGCCTGCGCAGAAGGGTTGTGTGCAGAGGGCACGCGCTGCAGTGCCACGAACGAATGCGCCATGCCTAAGGCCGGGAGCAAGTGCGCGGCACCAGGCGATTGTCTGCCCAGCGAACGCTGCGGCGCAGAGGGGTTGTGCGGCGTGCCGCGCTTTGAGGGTGTCGGCACAGCGTGTCTCAACCCCACGGAATGTAGCGGTGACTCATTATGTCTCGCGGCCGCGCGTCGGGAGTGCAGACCTAAGGTCGTGGGCGCTGAGTGCACGGGTGACGAGGCGTGCATCGCGGACGAGTATTGCGACAACGGGGGCTGCACGCCCTCGCCTGGTCTCGATGCTCCGTGCGGTGCGGGCGTCGCGTGTGCCGCCGATCTTGCCTGCCGGATCGCACCCGGCCCTAAAGAGGGCACTTGTCAGCCTCTGCCCACAAGTGACGAGTTTTGCGCGTTGGGTCGCTTGGGCCCCTTCCAGTGCGAAGCAGGCCTTGCATGTTCAAACCGGCGCTGCGGTCCGGTTCCTGTCGAAGGAGAGCCCTGCGCTGGCGGTGAGCTACGCTGCGCAGACGGCTTGGGTTGCCATGTCGAAGCTGCCCAGAGCGTATGCCGCGTGCGGGTAAGCGAAGGTAAGGCCTGTGGCCTCGATGATAGCTGCGCCACGGGGCTGTATTGCGATTTCGGAGAAAGTCGTTGCGCGCGTTTCCTTACCCCCGGTGAGGTCTGCACGGACGGCAACGAATGCGGAACCGAGGGCGCGTGCGTGCCAGGCGACGCGGGCGTCTTCCGTTGTGTCACGCGTCCGATCGCAAATGAGGCCTGTTTTCTTGATGACACCTGCGCGGGCGGCCTCTTTTGCCGGTCATCCTATGATGCCGGCGTATGCGCACCGCCCATGTGCGCGGCGTTTCAGTTCTAAGGGTGACTTCACCCATCGATGCCGTTCTGTCGTCGATGCCGTTCGCTCATGCTCAAGCGACGCGTACGCGCTTCTTTCCAAACACGGCGCTAACCTCGAGAGGCCGATAGACTATGCTGCATCATGTTGAGAGCTCCCTTTCCCGCGCGCGGTGCAACCTGGGTGGTTGCCAACTTGGCTTTGTGGTCGGCCGCGTTCGGCTGCGATGCGCCGAAGCAGGCGGCCATGGACAAGACGCAGGACGCGGCGCCTGCCGATAGCCCTGGCGACCGCTGCGAGAACCCTAGACCTTACTATCATGACGCCGATGGCGATGGCTACGGCAACCTGCTCGACGAGCTCGTTACGTGCGTGAAGCCCGCCGATTACGTGAACCGCCCGATCGACTGCGACGACCGTAACGGGCTGGTGCACCCGCTCGCAGAGGAGCTGTGCGACGGGGTCGACAACGATTGCAACCGCGTGATCGACGACGGTGAGGGGCTCGAGTGCGTGAGCGATACTTACTTTTCGTGTCAGACGAGCTGCGAAACTGAGGGCACTCGCTACTGCAGCAAGCAATGCCAAGCCTCTGAGTGCATGCCGCCCGCCGAGCTTTGCAACTACAAGGATGATAACTGCGACGGCATCGTCGACGAACAGCTTGCCGCGTTGAGCGACGAGTCAGTCAGCCTATCCACGCGCTTGGATCACCTGCTGCCCGATGGCGCCAGACAATGGATCGCCGTCAGCGGTGATGGCGTCCAGCCGCTCGACTTCTTCGGCCGTGCGCTGAACAACGTGGTCAAGCTGGGGCTTGGCGCTCGGGTCGCTGCGGCCCAGGTCATCGGTGAAACGGTTGTGCTCGCGTGGCTAGTGGAGAGTAAGGTTGACGAGACCTGCACGGGCACAAGCCTTCTTGCTCAGGCCTTTCGCAAGAATACCTGGGCACCGATCATGGGCCCACAAACCATCAAGACGGATGCTGCCTGCCGCCCGATGACCGCCCAGATGGTAAGCCTCGGCGAGGAGCTGCTGTTCGTGGTCGCGACGCGCGATGCCACGTCTGAGACGACCGAGCTGTCGACGGTCGTGAGCTCGCAGTCGGGCGTCGCACGAACAACCACTCCCTTGACGACTCTCCAAGGCGCCGACGTATCGGACGCCTTCAGGCTCGTGGCCACGCCGGCCGCAGCGACTCAGGCGGCGCTAGTGTATCTCGACCCCGACGTCTCGTCCGAGGCGTCCATCAGGCTCGCCACGCTCACGCACGATGGGGCGCTCGCGGCACCTGCGATCACCCTCGACACGGGAGATGTCTTGCGACCTGCGCTCGCCTACAACGGACAGTCCACACTGCTCGTGGGCTACGATGTCGCGCGTGACCTTGTGGTGCGTAAGGTCGCGCTTACTTCTTCCGGCGGGATCGGGGATCGACACGCGCTGCTCTCGGGCAGCAATGCCTCCGTGCCTTCGCTCGCGTTTCATGGCGGACGCTGGTTCGTCGGCGCACTCGCCGAGTCCTGTGACCCAACCCTGCCCACTTGCGCCGGCGGCCGTTCCCTGCACGTGCACGTGTTGGGCAACGACGATTTGGAGGATTTGGATATAGTGACCCCCCCGATACCGGTGCTGCGCGGGGTTCGACATCACCTCTCGGTCAACACCTTAAGTGCGCTGTTCGTGGTCGGCAACGAGTCCGTGAACCACGCCTATTTGTGGGCATGCAAGAGCAGTGGTTCGGGCGGCCCCTGAGCCGCCGCGGTGGGTGGGGGATGCTCCCTCGCTAAGGGGCCGACGAGTTAGCCCGGTGCTTCGCCCTCACCCCCGCCCTCTCCCACCCGGTGGGAGAGGGAGCAGAGGGCTTCGCGAATCTCAGTGCAGACACGATCGAGGTCTTGTAAGACGTCATGGTTTCGGAAACACAGAACGCGAACCTGAGCGCGTGCGAGCTGCTCGCTTCGCATGCTGTCGTAATGGAACCGATCGGGATCCTGGTGCTGCGCACCATCCAACTCGAGCGCGAGGCGAGCCTCCGCGCAATAGAAGTCCAGCACAAATCGGCCCATTGCGTGCTGTCGCCTGAACTTGAAACCCGCGAGTGCTCGCGCCCGTAAACGTGCCCAAAGGAGCCGCTCCGCAAGCGTCGTATTTCGTCGCAGCTCGTGCGCCACACGCTAA
>JBBSJC010000485.1:0-6358 GCA_038257655.1 Polyangiales bacterium
CTCGATGAGGCGAGGATCGCCTCCAAGGTGCAGCACCGCAATGTGGTGCCAGTGCTCGATGTCGTGACGACAGGCGAGGAGGTTATCCTCGTTCAAGAGTACGTGCATGGTGCGCCACTGCAGTGGCTACTCAGGAGCACACAGCAGACGCGGGCGCAGATGCCGGTGAATATCGCAGTGTCCATAGGCTGCCAAGTCCTGGCTGGATTGCATGCCACCCACGAGACGGTGGATGAGCTCGGTCAACCGATGGAAATCGTGCATCGCGACGTCTCGCCGCAGAACGTGATGATCGCGATGGACGGCACCGCGCGACTTTTGGACTTCGGCGTCGCCAAAGCGATCATGGCTGCGCACGTGACCCGCGAGGGTACCTACAAAGGTAAGCTCGCCTATTCGGCGCCGGAGCAGCTACGCGGCGCGGCTACGCGCCAAAGTGACGTCTATTCCCTATCGGTACTGTTGTGGGAGCTGCTCGTCGGTCAGCGCATGCACCGCTCCAAAAGTGGCGCAGAGCTCGTCGACACGGTGTTGAACGGCACGCCGCCGACGATCCGTGAAGCACTGTCTACAGAACGTGTTTGGGACTCGCTCAGTGCGGCTGACCGGCGTCAGCTGCAGGTGCTTGACCCGATCGTCAGAAAGGGCCTGGCCGTGGACACGCGCCAGCGCTGGGCCACCGCAGCAGACATGGAAGAGGCGCTCGCGGAAGCTGCCCGGCCCGCCACACCCAGTGCCGTTGCCGCGTGGCTCAAGACTGCTGGTAAGGACTTTATCGATCGACGCGACGGGCTGATCGCGGCCGAGGAAGCGAGCTGGCGCAAGGTTCATCCCGTCGGCAGTGGACGCTCCTCGGCTGTGGCGGCGCTCAATTCCTCGATCAACCTGCGCTTGCCGGGTGTGGTCAGCGGTGAGCGCGGCGTTGGCCATTCGGACATCTACCTGCGACGGAGTCCAAAGGTGCTGATCGCCGTACTCTGTACGGTGATTGCCATGCTGGGGCTCGGCGTCGTCTTCCTCGCGCGCGACACAAGCCCGCAGGCGACACCTGCGGTGACAAGTCCGGTGCGACGGGTCGCTTCCCCCATCCCCACGGCGGCTGTAGTCCGCCCGCCGGCTGCCGCTGCGCCGACACCACCACGGGCAGTCGCACCTGTCATCGACACTCAGGATCAAGAGATAGAGGAGGAGAAGCTACGCCCCGTGCGTCACAGCCCAGCAGAAGCCAGGGAAAAGCCGGTGCGTCGCCCGCGCTTTACCGCAGTGCGTGCGCCCGAGCCGGAGGCTCCACCTGCGCCGCCCGCCGATACACAACCGGCCGCAGGCACCCGCGCTACCAATGACTGCACCACTCCTTACTACTTCCAAGGCTCGAAGAAGATCTTCAAGCCAGCTTGCCTCTGACTGTATTGGGACTGCCGCCGAGTCCATTTGCTACTCACGCCCAAGGAGGGCCGATCATGATTCTCGGAATCCGCCATGTGTTCGCCAGCCTCGCAATGATCGCGATCGCAACCGTCAGCTCGGCCGCGAGCGCAGAAGTGTCGAAGGAGGCCTGTATCGAATCGCACAGCCGGGCTCAAGACGCGCGAGAGCAAGGTAAGCTCTCGCTCGCACGCAAGTTATTCATGACGTGCGCGCAGCCGGCGTGTCCTGCGCTCGTGCAAAACGACTGCGCTCGCTATGCAGATGACATCGAGCGCTATCAACCCTTTCTTACCTTCGCCGCGCGCGATTCCCAGGGCAACGACTTGCCCGATACGACGGTGTACCTCGATGGTGTGCTCGTGGTGACGCGCCTCGACGATGGTAAGCCACACGAGGTCGATCCTGGTCGGCACGTCGTACGCTTTGAATACGGTGGACGTCAGGAGACCGTCACGGTGGTCGTAGGGAGTGGCGAAAAGGTACGTGCCGTAGTGGGTACGTTCGCGACCGAAGCCTCGAGCTCTGTCGGCCAGTCAACGCGTGAAGAGGAAACGGAGGAAGAGGAGAGCACCCACGCGCTGGGGTCCCGCATCATGCTGGGCGCAAGTGCGGCCATGCTGGTAGGTGGCGCGACGCTCGGGATCGTTGGCCTCATGAAGGTACCAGACCAGTGCTCGACCTCTACCCATGAGTGCAAGGCGCCTCCGGGCGACCCCGCGTTCGATCAAGCGGTGAGCGCGGTGCGCCTCAGCAACATCGGCTGGTCGCTGAGCGGCGCCGGCTTGGCAGCGATGGCTATCGGTCTCGTTTGGTACTTCAAGAGCGAGGGCCCCGAGCGGGATGACACGATGATCTCGCCGCTGATCACGCCCGAAACCGCGGGCCTCGCCATCAGTGGTCGGCTCTAGTCTGGTCGGTGCGACGCCTGGCCCTGTCAGGCCGCAAGCGGCGCAAGCTCCGTCAGAAACGCCGAGACCTGATCGATGGCATCGCCCTGACCGCGCTCGTCAAAGCGCGCGCTGAGCTTACGGTCGGGTGTCAGCTTCAGCCGGCCCTTGGACTGCGCCACCATCACTACCAGCCCTGCCACATCGATCGGTGCGTCGTCCGCCAAATGGAGGGTCACGCGTTGCGAGGTGGCTTCGCAGCCGAGCACGCGTAGCCTGCGTAATGCAGGCTTGAGCGCCATCGCCCGCACGAAGGTACGCGCGGCATCGGGCGCGGGACCAAAGCGGTCTTCCATCTCCTCTGCGATCGCGCTGACGTCAGCCTCGCCGTCCGCGCTCGCCAGGCGTTTGTAGAACGAGAGGCGCACACCGATATCTTCGATGTAAACGTCGGGCAAGAGCAGGGGCGTGTCGAGACTTACCTCGGGATCGATGTCATGGCTTACGGTCTCGCCCTTGAGCTCGGCTACCGCATCTTCGAGCATTTGCACGAATAGCTCGAAGCCAACCGAGCTTACCGTGCCGCTTTGCTCCGCTCCCAACAGATCTCCCGCACCGCGCAACTCCAGATCGAGCGACGCGACTTTGAAACCCGAGCCAAGCTCGGTGAAGCGCTCGAGCGCCGCCATACGCAGGCGCGCCTCATCGCTCATGGCCGTCGGTGGTGGCGCTACCAGGTAACAGTAGGCACGCTCCTTGGACCGGCCCACGCGTCCGCGGAGCTGGTAGAGCTGTGCCAGACCGTAAGTGTCAGCGCGATCGATGATCATCGTGTTGGCGCGCGGGATGTCGAGCCCACTCTCGACGATCGCCGTCGAGCACAACACGTCATAGCGACCTTCGATGAAGTCACCCATCACTTTTTCGAGCAGACCTTCACTCATTTGCCCGTGCGCCATCACGATGCGCGCTTCGGGCACAAGCTCTGCCAGGCGTGCTGCGCGCTCCGCCATGGACTCGATGCGGTTGTGGACAAAAAAGGTCTGGCCGCCCCGTGATAGCTCGCGCTTGATCGCCTCTCCGATTACCACGGGATCCCAGCGCGTGACGAAGGTACGTACCGCACGTCTGTCGACGGGCGCCGTGGTGATGAGCGACAGATCGCGCAAGCCCGAGATCGCCATCTGCAGTGTGCGCGGAATCGGCGTGGCGCTGAGCGTGAGCACGTCCACGTTGGCGCGCAGCGCCTTGATGCGTTCTTTGTGGGCGACACCAAAGCGCTGCTCTTCGTCGACGACGAGCAGGCCCAGCTGCTTGAAATGCACGTCCTTTGAAAGCAGTCGGTGCGTGCCGACCACGATATCGATGCTGCCTTCTTTCAGCCCGGCCAGCGTCGCGGCTTGCTCTTCCTTGGATACAAAGCGCGATAGCTGACCGATGCGCAGCGGATAGTCAGCCATACGATCGCGAAAGGTATTCGTATGCTGCTGCGCCAGCACCGTCGTCGGACACAGGATGCCTACCTGCCGGCCGGCCATGGCGGCGCGAAAGGCCGCACGCATCGCAACTTCGGTCTTACCAAAGCCGACGTCGCCGCATACCACGCGATCCATGGCCTGAGGACGCTCGAGGTCGCGCAACACCTCGTCGATCGCGCGCGTCTGGTCGGGCGTCTCATCAAAGGCGAAGCCCGCTTCGAACTCGGCGTAGCTGCGATCGGCGGGGCCGAGGGGAGGGCGCGTGGCCGCGGCGCGTTGGGCGTATATCTTGAGCAGATCGTCGGCGAGCTTTTTGACTTCGTCGCGTACGCGCGCCTTTGTGCGTGAGAAGGTCTGACCGCCCAGCTTGTCGAGCTTGGGTGCCTTACCCTCTTGGCCTGAGTGTTTCTGAATTTGGTTGAGGCGCGTGACAGGCAGGTAGAGCTTTCCGCCCAGGTACTCCACCACCAGCACTTCGACGCTGACGGGCTTCATGCCTTGCAGCACTTCGTAGCGCGACAGGGACATTTGCTTCTTCTCGAGCCCTAGGTAGCGACCAATCCCGTGCTCTACGTGCACCACGAAATCGCCGACGCTCAAGGCGCTCAGGTCATCCAGAAATGCTTCGGTCTTTGATCGCTTTTCTTTGCGCGCGCTGCGCTGCGCCGCGCGACCGCCGAACACTTCCGTTTCGGTGACGAAGGTCAGGCCCGCCGTGGCGAGCACGAAGCCGTGGGTCAGCTCGCCCAGGACGATTTCGACCTTGCCAGAAAAGCGCGTCTTGAGCCGTTCCGGGGTAAACGGCTCAGCCCCTGCGAACACTTCGAGCTCGTAGCCACGCAACAGACCCGTTAACCGATCGGCCTGCGTCCGTGTACGGGCGGCGATCATCACGCGCAGCCCGCTTTCAAGCCATCCGGCGAGACTGCGCGCCAAAGGTAAGAGCGCGTCGCCACGACCGGCGCTCGCCCGCTGCTGCTTGAGCTGCGAAAGAAGACCGGACTGATCTTCGCCACCGAGCTGAAGCACGCTTTCGGCGGCCACGGACTCGAACGCACTCAGGGGGGACTCCTCGTCCTCTGCCTCGCCGGACACGGCCAGCATATGGATGCTCGCAATCGGATGTCGCTCCAGCGTCTCCCGTAGATCGTGGCTGTTGGTGTACAGCTCTGCCACGCTAAACGCCGGCAGCTCGGTAACTCTCGCCGCGCGATCGCTGTGCGCCCGTTCGAGATCCTCGCGCGCGGCCTTGGCAACGCCCGTCGGGTCGACGATCACGCAGCGCATCGTGCTCGGCAGGTAGTCGAACACGGTGTCGAGCTTGCCGTGAAAAGCAGGCAGCAGACCATCGATGCCGAGCACGCTGCGTCCGCTCTCCAGGTCGTCGAGCAGGTCGCTGCGTTTGCGCGACGGTAAGTTGAAGCTGTCGCACAGATCACTCACACGCTCGCGCACGTGTTTGCGCGTCGCACTGTCGCTCAGCGTCTGACGCGCTGGATGAACGAATACAGACTGCTCTTCGCCAAGCGTGCGCTGCGTGTCTGGATCAAAACGCTTGATCGACGTCACGAGCTCATCGTCGAGCTCGATGCGCAAGGGGCTGCCGGCGTGGGGTGGAAACACATCGAGCAAGGCGCCGCGCACCGCGAAGCTGCCTGCATCTTCGACCACCGGCACGCGCAGGTAGCCGCAGGCGGCCAAGAGCGAGATCAGCTCGTCGCGATCGATGATGTCACTGACGTGAACGTGGCGTGAGCGACTGGCGAGCGCTTGCTTCGGAGCGACCTTACGCAACAGGGCCGAAACCGGCGCCACGATGAACTGCCATGGCAAACCGTGCGCGAGGTGACAGAGCGCTGCTACACGCTCCATGTTGGTCTTGCGGTCGGCGGCCACTTGCAGAAAGGGCGAAGCGTCCGGCGCCGGAAAGCGCAGCACGGGCAGGGCATCTGCACCGCTGGTGCTGGCAGCACCAAAAAAGCGCAAATCTTGGGCGCATGCCTGCGCGCTGTCCTGATCGGGCGTGACCACCAGCATCGGGGGCGCACCACGACGCGTCGCCTCCGTTAGTAGCAGCGCGAGAGCGCCACCGGGCAGACCGCTGTAATCGAGCCGCTCCAGGGTACCGAGCTTGTCGGCCGCTAGACGCAGGGTGGTGTTGGCACGCGTGAGCCCGCTTTCGAGGGCGAAACGATCGGGCAGGGGAACATCATCAGGCACAACCCTGCGTGGTAGCGCGCCCTTCGCGTCGCGGCCAATCCGTAACCTGTTCGGACTGGGAAGGCGCTGCTGTGACTAAACCTACGCCCGCCCTATGCCGAACCGGATTCGCCCCGTTTTCTAGTGCGACTCACCTGGTGTCGAGTTAGTTTGATGTTCGGCGCGAGCAGCGAAATGAGCTTCCGCGCACGAGGAGGCCGCTTTGAAACGCACGCTGTTTTCTGAAGATCACGAGCTATTTCGCCAAGCATTCCAGCAGTTCGTCGCGCGCGAGATCAAACCGCACCAAGAGCGCTGGATGGAACAGCATCAAGTGGATCGCGAGCTCTGGAAGAAGGCGGGCGA
>JBBSJC010000486.1:0-6343 GCA_038257655.1 Polyangiales bacterium
GGGGCGTCGGGCGGAAGCCGCGTGGCCACGGTGTCAAGGTAGCCGCGAGCCTCTGCGGTCCCAAGCTCCTGTAGCTGCACGACGAGCTGCAGTTTCGTGGCCTCGTTGATGTCGCGTCGCGCCAACAGGGCGTCGAACATGGGCGTGAGGCTCGGCATCGGCACGCGACCGAGATACGCAAGGATCCGTGGCATGGAGCTCTCGTTGGCCACGCGCCCAATCGCGCGCGCTGCTGGCGACACACCACGGTCAAAGGCGAGAAATAGCGTGTCGATCGAGGCTTTTGCGCCCAGCTCGCCCAGACCGTCCGCTGCAGCGTCGCGTACCTTGGGGTTCGAATCGCCCAAGGCATCGACCAAGATCGGCTCGGCGCCCTGACCTTGCAACGACACCAGACCTTCCAGCGCGCGCAGGCGCACCGCGGGACGACGGTGGGTGGCAAGCTCCGCGAATACATCGGCCACGCCAGGATCGCCGAGCAGCAGCAGTGAATCGATGGCGGCATCGAGCAGATCCGGTGGCAGACCTGCTCGCACGCGTTCTTCGATCATCGGGATGACGTCAGGTGAGCCCAAACCGGCGGACGCTTCGATTGCAGTGCGAACTTCCTCGGCATTGGCCGACGACAGCATGATCGCGATTTCTTCCAGCGTCGGCCCCGCCGTTTTGGGTTGGGGCCGCGCCTGCACGGGCGCCGCCCACAGCGCGGCTAGCAGCAGTGCGGCGCTCGTTGCCCTGCTCGCTGTCGTCAAGCCCAGCGCCGCGGCCGGGGGTCTCGCTGTCGCCATGCTTCGTGCTCCTGATAAGCGGCTTACGCCTGGGGCTAGCCTGTTTGGATCGGTTGGCTGTAACTATCGCGCGATACTTTGGCGATCAACCGCCCTTTTTGAGATCTGGCACGGCTGATTCGGCTCTCCTAGAGTGGGCCTGCGATGCTTTCACGACGATTCATGCTTCTTACGCTCGGAGTCTGCTCGACCTGCTCCGCTTCGGCGCTGGCAGGTGCCGTCGATCTGTCCACGTTTGCCGATCGTATCGACGCCCTGGGCTGCGCCCGCGCAGCCGAAGAAGCCGGGGACGCGATGTTGTTGTCCAAGCTAAGCCGCGCGCCTTCGCGGGAAACCAGGCTTGTCGCAGTGCGCGCAGCCCCGTATGCCCATGCGCCCGAAGACCTGTTAGCGAGCTTGGTAGACTTGGCCTGTGGTCGCGATCCGAACCTCGCGCCAGAGGCCGCTTTGTCCCTGTACGCCATCGCCCAAAAGCTCACCCAGAGTGAGCTTGCTGCCCGAGAGGTACTCTTGGCCGATTTGGCGAAAGCCGAAGAGCGCGTGAGTAAGGGCTGTGAGCTTGAGCCAGAGGCCAACGTGGCCTTCGCGCTGGACGCCGCCAAACAGCGCTTACAGCAGCTGCGCGAGACGCCGTTTTAGGCCTCGAGCGCGCGCGCCAGTTTATCGAACTCGGCGACCGACAACGTTTCGCCGCGACGTTTGCCGTCGATACCGGCCGCTTCGAGCCCAGCGTCCACGCGGGCTGGCTCGTGAATGCGCAATAATGCGTTGCGCAGGGTCTTTCGGCGGGCTTCGAACGATGCGCGCACGCAGGCGACGAACGAGGGCCGACTCACGTCGAAGGGATCGCTGCGCGCCTTCAACAACACGACCGCACTATCCACGCGCGGCGCCGGGTAGAAGGCGCCTGCGGGCACGATGCACACGGATTTGATCGTGAACACGCCGCCCACGAACACGCTGAGCGCACCGTACGCTTTCGTGCCCGGCTCGGCGATCAAGCGATCTCGGACTTCGCGCTGCACCATCAACACCGCACGATCGACATGGGTATGTTGGTCGACGATGCGTCGAAAGATGCCGCCCGTGACGGCGTAAGGAAGATTGCCCGCCACGGCGATACGGGCGCCTTCGGCCAGCTGCGCGAAGTCCACGTCCGTGGCGTCACCATGCCGTGCATCAAGCGCGGGCGAGTGTCCGAGCTCAGCGGCGAGCACGGCCAGCATGTCGCGATCGGCATCTACTGCGATGACGCGCGCCCCTGCCCGCAGCAGCGCGCCGGTCAGCGTGCCAAGCCCTGGCCCAAGCTCGACCACGCGTTCTGAAGGCGCAAGCGCAAGCGCGCCCACGATGCGCTCGACAGCGCTTTTTGATACCAAGAAGTTCTGCGAGAAGCTGCGCTTAGGCGCCAAACCGTGGCGGCCGAGCACGCGGCGTGGATCTTCCCATGCGGGCAGATCGGTCATGCCACCCTCGCGCCAGAGTAAGGTCTGCGTTTGCTGAAACCCACTTGGCCTGGCCCGACAACCGCAACAGCAACGCCGAGTCGACCGAGCGTTTCACGGGCCTCGCACAGACGCCGCGCCTCCGAACGCCCATAAATGGCGCGCAGGTCCTGCTCAAGAGCGCTGGGCTTGCGCTCTTGGTCGATAGCCTTGGCGTCCGGCACAGCCACGCTCAGCGTATGTCCACGTCGATGCATCAGGCGCGTAGTAGCCGCGATCACATCGTAGTCTATGACTCCGTCCAAATCGGTCACGAGTAAGATCGCTCGCGGCGCGCGGATCTGCCCGGCCGCACGTTTGAGCGCTTCGGCCAAGCCTTTGGCTTTGTCGCCTCCGGGCGGCGTCGCACGATGCGGCAATTGGATTCCGCGCTCGCGGCAGAAGCGGCGCAGCTCCCCACCCGCGCCGGTCTGCGCCTGGGGCATATCGATGCTGCGCGACGAGAGCAAGCTGCGAACATGGGTCGACAGACTCGGCACATCCCAGCGTCCCGTGCGCCCGATGGAAAAGTCGAGACCATCCTGATGGCGTACGTAGCGCGCGACGAGCTCGATGACTTCGCGATCATCGAGCGTCGTCAAATCGGCATCCACGATCTCGGTTGCCGACAACAGCGTGTCGTAGATGCGGATCAGGTGAGCAGGACCTTCACCCGGATCGACGCACGACAGCACACGGCCATCGACCGTCAATAGGCCGACCCGATCTCCACGCTCGAGCCACGCGCGCGCTTGCGCTGCGGCAAGCTCGAGCGCGAAGTCGAGCTTACGCTTGCCCGGTTCACCGCCGCGCATCGAGCCGCCGACGTCGAGCGCCATCATCAAGGTCTGCTGTACTTCTTGATCGACCTCGCGCACCAGCAGTTGCCCGCGTTTGGCGCTCGCTTTCCAGGCGATCGACTTGAAGGGGTCACCCGGCTGAAATTCGCGCAGCTCGTGCAGCTCGGTGCCACCGCCCCGACGTCGCATGCGATGGCGACCGGCGCGATCGATGGGCAAGCCACTCATCGAGGGCGCCGCACTCCGTTGTAGCGCCACACTGCGCGGAAGTACCTTGATCGCGAGCGCGTTCGGAAAATAGAGAGGCACGTCGAACAGCCCGAGCGGGCCGCGCAGATTGACGGCGAGCCCGTGAAGGACCACGCGTCCGGCGGATTGTGCGACCACCGAAAATGAAAATTCGTTGCGCGCCCGGGGGGCCACGTGCAGCGACGAAGGCTCGAGATCAATCACGCTGGCTGCGCCGGGCAGAATCGGCTCGACATGGGACATCTCAAGCGGTGTCGTTCCGCGGTGCCGAACGTAGCAACGAATCTGAAACGGCACGCCCGGCACCACCGCGCCACTCACCGGACCATTTCCGTGCGCGAGCCACCAGGCAAACTCCAAGCGCTGCGCACGTACGCGCCGGCCGAGCGGCACTGTCGCCGCAAGCGTCGCCATCAGCATGATGGCAAGCCCCGAGCCGAGCACCGTGGCTGCCCACGATTGCGTGACCAGACCCACGAGCCACATTCCCACACAACCCGCGAACACAGCGAAGGCGCGCGTGGTGGGGATGGGCAGCATCAGCGCGCGGCTTCCCAGCGATGCGGCACTTGTTCAAGCGCATTTTGCACGATCGATTCGCGTGCCACGCCTTCCATGTCGGCCTCTGGCGTCAGCACCAAGCGATGGGCAAGCACGGGAATAGCGAGCGCCTTGATGTCATCCGGGATCACGAACGCTCGTCCGATCGACAGGGCACGAGCACGCGTCGCCTGCACGAGCGCGAGCGAGGCGCGCGGCGATGCGCCCAGATACACGCGTGTGTGTTGCCGCGTGAATTGTGACAGACGCACGATGTACTCGAGCAGCTCGTTCTCGACGTGCACTCCGTGCACCAAGCTCTGCAGATGCAAGATTTCCTGAGGGTCGAGCACCTGACGCGGCGGCGATACGGGATCCATGTGCCGCAACAGAATGTTCAGCTCATCTTTCGGGTCCGGATAGCCGATCAGCAGCCGCATCAAGAACCTATCGATCTGCGCTTCGGGCAACGGATAGGTACCTGCTTGCTCGACCGGATTTTGCGTGGCGAGCACGATAAACGGCTGCGGCAGGGGGCGCGTGTCACCTTCGATCGTGACCTGATGCTCTTGCATCGCTTCGAGCAATGCGCTCTGCGTTTTGGCCGGTGCGCGGTTGATCTCGTCGCCGAGCACGATGTTCGCGAACAACGGGCCTTCGCGCAGCTGAAACTCACCGGTGCGCGGCGACAACACGTAGGTGCCTGTGATGTCCGCAGGTAACAGATCGGGCGTGAACTGAATGCGCCGAAACTGACAACCCAACGTGCCTGCAAAGGCCTTTACCAACGTGGTCTTGGCGACGCCAGGCACGCCTTCGAGCAGCACGTGACCGCGCGCGAGCAAGCTGATCAGCAAGAGCTCGCTTATCTGTCTTGGACCCACGTAGGTGCGCTGAATCTCCTGTACGACGGTGGATGCACGCTGCGCTGCGAGTGCGAGCGAGCGCTCGTCGATCGTTCTTTCCTTCATCCCCGTTCGTTCCCCAGGCGCGAAAGCAGACGTTCGCCCTTGCGTACCACGTTTCCGAGGTCCCCCGCGCCAATCCGCGCAGGCGTTCCATCGGAGTCCATGGTTTGGCCCAACGCCGAGAGTGACGACAGCAGATTCTCGAGTTCGAGCGCGTCCGCGGCGCTCAGACCGACTTCCCGCGCACGCTTGACGACCTGCTGCGGATCAAACGGGCCGCCGAGCTTCATGCGATAGGAAAGCTCGGCTTCGAGCTCGCGTTTGTAGTCGAGCAGCGACCAGACGAGATTCACGCCGGGTTGCGCAGCTACCGCCACCCGACCGGAGTAGCCAGCGAACACCATGCTTTTGGGAAACAAGTCCGGGCGAACGTAAGGCGAGCGGCGCGGCAACAGACTCAACCCAAACACGCAGGACACCGCCAACGCCGCAAGTGCGAGCACGATCACGGCGTTGCCTGGCAGGTCCGGGTGGGCGGCCTTGCGTAACCATTCATCGAGCCGCGACAGGCTCGAACGGCGGGTGCCGTAGCTGCCTTGGAGCTCCGTGGTCGGCCCGACCAGCCAGATGCGACCGCTCGGCCGCGACAGATACTCGAGCAGATTTTTCGCAAATCGCCGATGAGCCGGAATCGAGAGCATTTGGTTTATCACCACACTCGCATCTCCGACCGCTACCAAACGGCCTGCTCCGATCGCGCCCGCGAGGACGAGCGCGCGCGGGGTGCGACCAAACGTCAGTACGGGCTTCAGGTCCGGGTGGTGCAGCTCGGCGGCCCGGTTGGTGAGCAGCAGCGGCACGCCCTCGATCAAGGGATGCTCGCTCGCCGGGTACGCGACGAGCAGTGCCTTGTCTCCGCGCAGCGCCGGCACTTGACCGGTATCCGGCACGCGGCGCGACACCTGGTAGGCCGACAACAGACGCTCGCCGCTGCCCACATCATCGAGCAAGGCGACGCGGCCGCCTTCTCGTAAGAAGGTTGTAATCGGCGCCACGGGTAGGCTCTGGCGCGGCCCTACGATCAACAGCGCGTCGGTGATGGAGAGCTTCGAAAGATCGACCGTGTCCTGGCTCCTGAGATCGACCCCCGCCTCGCGCGCTACCTTGGCCAACTCACTCAGCCCATCCCACTCAGCCGCGCGGGCGGTCGAACAGATGATGGCCGCAGCCCACAGGGCGAGACACATCAGCCATCGATCTCTGCTCAGGAAACGCACGTGGCGCACATCATACCAAAAGGCTTTTTGTGCGAGCGCCCGCAAGTTTGAAATGGAACACCCCATACTTGGATGCCAGCTGGCTTGACAGATCCTCGAAGCATGGTGAGGTTGTCGAAGAACGAGGGCCGAGGAGTAGACCAAATCCTTGGTTCGAGCGTAGAATTGACAGGAGGCGGAAATCCTCCGTGAAGCCCTGGGCGAGTCGGCAATAGTCCCTCAGGCATCTGGCACCTGGCTTGCAGGTAATCTGGAGACGAGGCGAGTGCACCCGAGGGGTGGATAAGGAGCTAAGCA